>PKYI01000122.1 GCA_003133645.1 Acidobacteriota bacterium
GTGCGGCCCTCCGGCGGCTCGGCCGCAGGCGCGGGCGTGGGTTGGGCGAACGGCGCGGCTGTCTCGGCCGGGGGCGCCGGCTCCACGACCGGCGCGGGCGCACTCCCTCCGAACGGTTCCTCGGCGGGGGCCGCCGGGAACGGCGCCTCGGGCTCGGGCGCGGCCGGGACGGCGGTCATCAGACCGGGCGCCGGGACGACTGCCGGGGATGGCTCCTCAGCGGCGGCCGCCGGCTCGGGGGCCGCCGCGTCGCTCGAGAGGGCGTCCACCGCGGCCTGCAACACCGCGTCGCCGGGGACCAGCTCGAGGCAGCGCGCCATCGCTTCCAGCGCGCGCGGGCGCTGGCCGAGCGCCAGGTACGCCTCGCCCAGCAACCGCCAGGCCACCGGGTTGCCGGGNNACCGCCTCGGTGGACTCCCCGGCCTCGATGCAGGCGCGCCCGAGGGAGACCCAGGCGGCGACGTAGCGGGGGTGGTGCCCGAGGCCGGAACGCAGCACCTCCGCCGCTTCGGCGGCGTGGCCGTCGCGGCGCAGCAACTCGCCCAGCTGGTAGAACTGCCGCGAGCCGGGGTTGGCCGCGAGGTCCCGCTGCAGGTCGGCGATCCTGCGCGTGTTCTCAGTCACCATGACATTCTATACCGGATCGAGGTTCTGCGAACCACCGCAGTGAAAGAGGAATCGCGTGACGTCATCGGGTGTAGGGGCGGGGCTTGCCCCCGCCCGCCGTGGCTCCCGCGTCGTCCTCGTCAACCCGCGGGCGACCGCAAGGGCCACCCCATGAGCCGACAACGACCGCGCGCCCGGCGGTCGCGCCCCACATCGGCGTAGCCTGGGTCGCGGCTGATGCTCGCGCCGGCCGATCGGCCGCGGTCACCTGAACAAGGCCGGCGTTTGCGAGCAAACGCCGCTACAGCACCTCGAAGCCCGCGTTGGCGAAGTGGCGGTCGAAGGCGAACGCCCGTTCCAGGCCGAGGCGGCGCATCACCTGGAAGCAGCAGCAGTCCACCAGGCTGACGCCGCGGCGCCCGCCGGCGAGCAGCGCGGCGGTCGCCGCCTCGTGATCCTCGGGGGAGACCCATTCCACCCTCAACGCCGGGACGACGTCGTGGACGAACGTGCGCACGGCCGCCATGCCGACCCGGTGCTGGAGCACGGCGGTGGCCTCGACCAGGACGTAGTTCAACGTCACGAGGTCGCTGCCCTGCTCCAACTCCCGCCGCCAGATCCTCACGGCGTCGGCGTGGTGCAGGTCGTTGGCAACCAGCACGGCGAGCAGCGCCGAGGTGTCGACGAACGCCCTCACGGCGCCGTATCCGTGGCCAGGTAGGCGTCGTGGCGCTCGCTCAGGTCGTCATGCGCGGAGCGGAACCGCCCGGCGGCGGCGATCGCCCGCCGGCGCACCTCCGCCTCGGGGACACCACGGCGTTTCGCGAGGAGTTCATCGACGGCGTCGCGGACGAGCGCGGCCATCGACGTGGAACCCTCGGCCGCCAGGCGGCGGAGCGCCCTGGCCTCGTCCTCCGTGAGCTGGATCTGCGTCCTCACCATGCCGTCCCCCTCTGACATCATTATGGTGTCGGCGATTACATGATGCAAGCCGGGGTCAAACTGAAGAGATGGCTACCGGTACGCGGTGTCGTGGTGCTGGTGTAGGGGCGGGGCTTGCCCCCGCCCGCGTGGCGTTTGGCAAGAACGCAACAACGCACTCCTGGCCCCAACATGGAGCCTAACGAGGCCCCAGTGACCCCAAGTCGAGGGCAGCGCGGCGTACATTTTCAACGGACGCGCAATGCGCCAGGTCGTCATCGATCCGGGCGAGGACGGTTCTGGGTGGCCGAGTGCCCCAGCCTCGCCGGTTGCATCAGTCAGGGCGCCAGCCGCGAAGAAGCCATCGCCAACGCGCGCGAAGCGGTCGCAGCGTATGTCCAGGCGCTGGAGCAGGACGGCCTGCCCGTGCCCAGGGAACGCTTCGACACTCTTCTCGTCGCGGTATGACGCGCCTGCCCCGGGTGTCCGGGCGGGAGCGCTCCGGAGCCCTGGGACAATCCGGCTTCCTCCTCAATAACGCAATAACGCAAGTCTGACCCCAATACCTCGGACACACCCCCTGGGCTCGGTTATGGACTTTCGTCCCTTGGTGCAGTTTGTTGACAAACGGTCTATAATGTAACAAGTAACTCGGAACACTAGAGCGGTGGCTCGCCGCCACGGCAGGGGGGGTGGTGCCGCGGAAAAGCGCATGGCTACAGAGAATGTGACCATTGCTCGACGTGATCCACCGCGTGCCGCTCGGCGGTGGTGGTTCGGGGCATGGTTTGTGTTCGCGGCGATCTGTGCCGCGGCAACCTGGTACCTCGCCGCGGTATTCGTCCCGCAGGAACGGGCCGCGGCGATCGGGGTGTGGCGCAATCGCCTTTCCGTGATGGCCGATGATCGCAAGCCGGCCATCACCGCCTCGCTTAACGAACGACACGGCGACGCGCGGGACGTGTCGGTGGATGAAAAGCGCGAAAGGAGGCACAAGTCATGAAGCACGACAAGCCCAAGAAGATCAGGCTCGCACCCCCCGCAGCCCCGTCGCTGCCCAAGGCGCCCACCGGCATTCAGGGCCTGGATGAGGTCACCGGCGGCGGCCTGCCCCAGGGACGGCCGACGCTCCTGTGTGGCAGCCCCGGCTGCGGCAAGACGCTGCTGGCCATGGAATTCCTCGTGCGCGGTGCGGTGAACTTCGGCGAGCCGGGCGTCTTCATGGCCTTCGAGGAGAACACCGAGGAGCTGGCGACGAACTTCGCTTCGCTCGGGTACGATCTCAAGGCGCTGGTCGCGCAAAAGAAACTCGTGCTCGAATTCGTCCACATCGAGCGCAGCGAGATCGCAGAGACGGGCGAATATGACCTTGAAGGATTGTTCATCCGGCTGGGGCAAAAGATCGACAGCATCGGCGCCAAGCGCGTTGTGCTCGACGCCGTCGAGGCGCTGTTCTCCGGGCTGTCCAACACCGCCATCCTGCGCGCCGAGCTGCGCCGTCTGTTTTGCTGGTTGAAGGAGAAAGGCGTCACCGCCATCATCACCGGCGACCGGGGCGAAACGGGCCTGACCCGCCACGGGCTGGAGGAATACGTGGCCGACTGCGTGATCCTGCTCGACCACCGCGTAGAGGGGCAGATGGCCACGCGGCTGCTGCGGATCGTCAAGTATCGCGGCTCGGCCCACGGCACGAGGGAGTTCCCGTTCCTGATTGACGAGGACGGCATCTCGATTGTGCCGATCACCTCGATCGGGCTGACGCACGAAGCGGGGACCGGGCGCGTGTCCTCCGGCGTTCCGCGCCTGGATACGATGATGGGGGGCAAGGGCTTCTATCGCGCCAGCACCGTGCTGGTGTCCGGCACGGCGGGCTCGGGCAAGACGAGTCTGGCGGCGAGCTTCGCCCACGCCGCCTCCGCGCGCGGCGAGCGGTGCCTGTGGCTCGCCTTCGAGGAATCAGCGAGCCAGATCATCCGCAACATGCGCTCCATCGGCACTGACCTGGAACCGGCGGTGCGGCGCGGGACGCTGCGCTTTCACGCGATACGAACCACGGCCTGCGGCCTCGAGATGCACCTGGCGATCATGTACAAACTGTTGAACCAGTTCAAACCGCGGGTCGTCGTCGTTGACCCGATCAGCGACTTCGCCAGGCTCGGCAGCAACACGGAGGTCAAGGCGATGCTGACGCGGCTGATTGACTTTTTCAAGATGCACCAAATCACCGCGTTGTTCACGAGCCTCACCGAGGGCGGTTCCGTAATCGAAAGCACTGAAGTGGGCGTATCGTCGCTGATGGATACGTGGCTGCTGCTGCGGGACGTGGAAAACGGTGCGGAGCGCAATCGCATATTGCATATCCTGAAATCGCGCGGCATGGCCCACTCGAACCAGGTGCGCGAGTTCCTGCTGACCGATCACGGGGTGGAGCTGCGGGAGGTGTATGTCGGGCCTTCGGGGGTTTTGCTCACCGGCAGTGCGCGGGGGGAACTGGAGGCGCAGGAAGGAGCCCAGGCGCTCGTCCTCGAGCAGGAGATCGAGGGCAAGGCCCGCGCGCTGGAGTACAAGCGGCAAGCCATGGAGGCGCGGATTGCCGCGCTGCGGGCAGAATTCGAAGTCGAGCAGACGGAAGCCGCAAAGACGATTGGGCAGGACCACACACGCGCCTCGGTGCTGGCCGGTGACCGCGTCCAAATGGGCCGCCTGCGGCAGGCCGATGCCGGCGCCACGGGGAGGAGACCAAAGCAAGGAGGTCCGCGATGAAAGCCAAGCCCAAGGCCGATTCTGCAGCAAAGGACTCGACGGCAACTTCTGAGGAGTCATTGGCCAAGCCAAGCAAGCCGCGGTACCGGCTGCGCTTGTATATAGCGGGCATGACGCCACGCTCCGCCCGCGCTCTCGCCAACATCGCGGAGATTTGCGAACAGTATCTGAAGGGACGCTACGACCTCCAGATCATTGACCTCTACCAGCAGCCGGTGCTGGCCGCAGGAGACCAGATCATCGCTGTGCCCACGCTGATCAAGAAACTGCCGCCGCCGTTGCGGCAGCTCATCGGCGACCTCTCCGATCGCGAGCAGGTCCTCATCGGCCTGGATTTGAAGCCGAAGAAATGACGGGGAGGGACCGCGTCATCACAGACGAACCTTCAGGCCCTGAGCTCGCGGCGGAACTGGCGAACCTCCGCGCCCGGCTGGCCGAGGCCGAGGACGCATTGCGCGCCATCCGGGGCGGGGACGTGGACGGGGTGCTGGTCGCCGGCCAAGAAGGCAACCGCGTCTATACCCTGACCGGGGCCGACCGCATCTATCGGCAGCTCATCGAGACGATGAGCGAGGGCGCGGTGACCTTGTCCGCGGACGGAGTCATCCTCTACTGCAATGTTCGTTTGGCGGAGATGTTGGGGCGACCGCTTGATCAAGTCCTGGGCACGGCCCTGCGAAACTATCTGCCGCCCGCAGACCAGCAGGCGCTTGACGCTAGCCTCACGGCAGCCCGCACGACGCCCGACCGCCGGGAAATCAACCTGAAAACCAGCGAGGACGGTCTGGTGCCCGTCTATCTGTCGGCCTCCCGTTTGCAGAGCGAAGGGGCGGAGATGGTTTTCTGCCTCGTGCTGACCGACCTGACGGAACAGAGAAGCCACGAGCGACAGGCCCGCTTGATCCTGGAGCAGGTTGCCGAGGCCATCATCGTGTGCGACGAGCAGGGCCAGATCGTTCGCGCCAGCCAGGCGGTCCAGCGGTGGTGCGACGGCAGCCCGCTCCAGCGGCCCTTTGCCGAGGTGTTTCCGCTACGAACCGATGCTTCCGGTCCGTTCCAGCTCGCCTTGGTCTTGCGGGGGGAGACGCTGTGGAATGTGGACGTTGCCTTGGATCGACCAGGGCAGCAACTCGACTTGATCCTGAACGCGGGTCCGCTCCTCAGCGGCCATCAGGTTCTCGGCTGTGTCGTGACCTTGACCGACATCAGCGAGCGGAAGCGGGCGGAGGAGGACCTGCGCAAATCAAACGAAATCATCAAAGGAATTCTCGACGCGATACCCGTGAGGATCTTCTGGAAGGACAAGAATCTCGTCTACCTGGGCTGTAACGCGGTCTTCGCGCGCGATGCCGGATTTGCCGATCCGAAGGACCTCATCGGGAAAGATGATTACCAGATGGGTTGGCGTGATCAGGCGGAAGCGTATCGGGCCGATGACCGCGAGGTGATCGAGAGCGGCCGCTCCATAGTTCTCAAAGAGGAGCCCCAGACGAAGCCCGAAGGAAACACCATCACGCTTCTGACCACCAAGTCACCTCTGCGCGGTCCCAGCGGGGAGGTCAGCGGAATACTCGGAACGTATATGGACGTCACCGAGCTCAACCACGCTGAGGATGCTCGGCGGGAGAGCGAGGCGCGCTACCGGAGCCTGTTCGAGCAGTCGCCCCTCGGCATCTATCAAACGACGTCCGACGGCAAGATCCTGGCGGCCAACGCCGCCCTCCTGCGGGACCTCGGCTACTCCTCGTTGGAGGAGCTTGCCGCCCGCAAGCTCGAACTCGACGGTTACGAACTACGCCTCCCCCGACAAGAGTTCAAGGAGCGGATCGAACGCAACGGGGAGGTGATCGGCTTCGAATCGGCGTGGTTGAAGAAGGATGGGCAGGTGCTCGCGGTTCGAGAGAGCGCGCGGGCGGTGCGCGACCGGGACGGCACGACGCTCTACTACGAGGGCACCATCGAGGACGTCACGGCGCAGCGGCGTGTCGAGGAGGAGCGGCGGCGCCTGGTTGCGGCCATCGAGCAAGCCTCCGAGACGATCGTGATTATGGACACCGAAGGTCTGATCGAATACGTGAACCCGGCATTCGAGCGCACTACCGGCTACACGCGCGAGGAGGCGATCGGCAAGAAACTCAGCATGCTCGAGAGCGGCGAGCACGACGACGCGTACTACGCAACGCTGTGGCAGACGATCACCCAGAGTGAGATGTGGCAGGGGCACTTCGTCAACCGGCGCAAGGATGGCAGCCTCTACGAGGAGGAGGCCATGATCTCACCCATCCGGGACGATAGCGGCAGGATCGTAAGCTTCGTCGAGGTCAAGCGCGATGTCACTCAGGAGATGGCGCTCCAGAAGCAACTCCTCCAGGCCCAGAAAATGGAAACAGTTGGCCTGCTCGCTGGCGGCGTGGCGCACGACTTCAACAACCTGCTGCAGGCGATGCTCAACCACGTCGAAATCGTTCGCGGTCGGCCCGCCGACGTTACACAAATGGCAGCGACGATGGCCGAGCTGGAGGCGGAAATCCGGCGCGGGTCGGCCCTCACCCGCCAACTCCTGCTGTTCGCCCGGCGCGAGACCGCGAAGCCCGAGCAGCTCGATCTCAACGAGGTCATCGGCAGCGCGGCAACGTTCCTCCGCCGCCTCGTCCGTGCCAACGTTACGTTCAGTGTCGAGCTTGCCGATGAGCCGCTGCCCGTGACCGCGGACCGCGGCCAGATCGACCAGGTGCTCATGAACCTGGTGGTCAACGCCGCGGACGTCATGCCGGGAGGGGGCCGCCTGACCATCCGCTCCGGCCGCCAGGGGGAGGAGTGGGTGTGGGTTGCCGCGGACGACACCGGGGGCGGCATTCCGGTCGAGGTCCGCGAGCGGATCTTCGAGCCGTTCTTCACCACCAAGCTGAAGGGAACGGGCCTCGGGCTTTCGGTGGTGCACGGCATCGTGACGCAACACCACGGCGTGGTGACGTTCGAGGATCGGCCCGGTGGCGGCACCTCGTTCCGCGTCGCGCTCCCGCGAGCGGGCTCGGAGGAGTTCCCGGAAGTTCCGCACCCCACCGTGGACACGTCCTCGGCGCCGAGCGGCCATGGGGAGCGCGTGCTGGTGGTCGAGGACGAGGAGGGGGCGAGACAGGGCCTGACCGAGATCCTGCGCATGCTCGAGTACGACGTCGTGGCGGTCGGGAGCGGCGAGGAGGCGGGGCTGCTTCCGCAGAATCCGGGGTTCGACGTGCTGCTCACCGACATGATGTTGCCGGGGTGCACGGGAAGCGACGTCGCGCGTGGACTGTTGGATCGTTACCCCAAGCTGAAGGTGATCCTGATGTCTGGCTACGCCCAGGACGAGGCCGTGCGGCGCGGGGCCCTAACCGGGCGTGTCCGTTTCCTGCAGAAGCCGTTCGACTTGGCGTCCCTGGCTCGCGAGATCCGCGCCGCGCTCGAGGAGTGAACGGGACGTTCCCGCGGGCCGCGGCAAAGTCGTACCGACAACGCAACAACGCAAGCCTGACCCCAAAGAATGCGCGGGCCGCGCGCCCAGCGCCTGATCCCAACGTGGGCGGGGCTACCGGTACGCGGTGTCGTGGTCCGGGTGGAGGGTGAGGAGGCGCAGCCAATCATCCTCACGGTAGGCGACGGCACGGAAGCCGCGACCGATCCGCAGCGAGTACAGGCGGCCACCGTGCGGCCCGGCACGAGACAGGATGGCCTCCCACCGGAGGCCGGCGTCGGCGTAGACCTGCTGCCATGACATGCCGGCGAGCGTGCGCAGCGCGTTGAGCACGGCGATCTGGCCGTCCTTCGACAAGGCGAAGAGTTGCCTCTGGAAGACCGGGCTGTTGAGGTCGAGGCGCACGGGCGCCGGTTCACTCATCGCTTGCCGCGCTTCGAGAGCTTGTTGAGGTCGGAGGGCGCAGCGGGGGTGACCTCCGCCCAGGCGACGGCTTGATCCAGCTCCTCGCTAACCCGCGCGGTGTGGAGCCAGCGCTCGTTGTCGGGAACGAAGTCGCCGAGCTTGACGACCCACACGCCGGTTTCGACCTCGTCGACAACGACGTGGCGACCCGCGTACTCCTTGCCGAGGGCGATCTGCCCGCTCGCGCCGATTGTCTTGATGCTGCTCATGCGTCCCGCACCCCCTTTCGTGCGGCATGATGGCATGAACGCACGAAGGCGTCAAAGAGCCCAAATCCGACGCCGATGTGGCCTCGTCCGGTGTAGGGGAGGGGCTTGCCCCCGCCCGCCGAAGCGCCCCGGGGTCAGGCTTGCGTTGTTGCGTTATTCGAGGCGGCGCCGTAGGCCCGCGAGCTGTGCGGCCAGCGCTTGATCCCGCCGGGCATCCGCAACGAGCCGTCCAACCTGGCGACTCATCGTGGCGATGTCGCGGCCGAAGTGCACCGCAATCTGGCCAAGCGTCGCCGCCCGCATCTGGATCCCCAACCACCCGATTGCCGCCCGTGCTCGCGCCGGCTCGCGCTGTCGTCCGGACGAGCGCAGCGCCGCCTCGTCCGTGTCCCAGGCGGCGCACACCGCCGCGATGATCGCCTTCAGCTGCGGCGTCGGTCCGGGCGTTGGCGAGGTGCCGAGGACCTCACCGAGAAACGCCTCGTCACCCCAGATCCGGGGGTCCGCATCGCCGTGGTGCAACTCCTCCCGGTACGTCTCCCCGAGACCTTCGCGTACGAAACCCGCGTAGCGCCGCCGCGCGCGCCGCACATCGCGCTCGTCGAACATGCCCAGGACGAACCCGGTGTCCAACCACGCTGCGCGGTCCCGCCCCAGGTAGGTCCGATGCCCGCTCCATAGCCAATCCGACGGGTCAGGCACGAGTCCGGCGCGCACGGGGTTGAGGTGAACGTAGCGGACCAGCTCCAGCAGGTACGCGTCAGCGTCCACCAGCAGGGAGCGAAAACGGCCCTGGAAAAGATGACCGACCCGGTGGGCGCGGCGGTTGTGCGCACGCGTGAAGCGGAACGCCAGGTTCTGAACGATGCACGACAACGGTATCTCGCTGACGCGAATCGCCAGGTGCACGTGGTTCTTCATCAGGCAGTACGCATGGATCCGGTGCCCGAAGCGCTCGACGCCATCGGCGAGCAGGGCACAGAACGCCAGACGGTCGGCATCGTCGGCGAAGATCGCCTGCCCGCCGTTGCCACGGAGCATGACGTGATGCAGCCCACCGGGGACGTGGATGCGCGGCTTGCGGGCCATGTTGAGACAACCCTAGCCTCTGAATACGCAACAACGCAAGCCTGACCCCAATACAATACTAGGCTGCCTGGGCACGATGCGTGCTGGAGGTCGCCTTCGGTACAGGCTGCACTAGATCATCAAATGAACTCCGCAGAAGGGCTCCTAAGGCCTCTAGGATTCTCGTTGCCCGTTCCACGGTAATTCCGTGATATTCGTTTCGCTCATCGCGCGACACCTGCGATTCGTGGACACCAAGCCGCTTGGCAAGTCCCCTCTGAGTCAGGCCCATGGCTATTCTGACAGCAACAAGGGTTTGGCCTAGTCCCTGGAGATTCCTCAATTCGCCGATTTCGCCGCGCCTAAGCTTCTCGTAGCTTTCGACCTCCTCTTGGAGCTGGAGATGAAACGAGCGGAAGGGGTTGAGAAGGTTATCAACCTTGGACTTGGATAGGCCCTCTTTCTTCAGCCGTCGTTCTTGCTCGGAAAGACGACCGCGCTCCTTTTGAATTCTCCGCACTGCCTTCTTGTACTCCGACTCATTGCGGATCATTCTTCACCTCCACGATCTTCACAATACCCTTTGGACAGTCGTCGCGCCGCGAGATTCGGAATGCGGCCGGGAACTCGAGTTCGTTACCGAATTTGTCTCTTATGCCACTTCCCTGTCCCCAATGCGGGTAGAGTTCAACGCGGTACCAGTGCCACATTGGGAGTTGTCTCTTTGGACTCGCCGGGTGTCCAATCCTCGACTGCGGGTCCCACGTCCACACCTTGTGTTTGTCAAACAGGTTCAGCTTCTGGACCAAAGGTCCGTTCAAGAGTTCTTCACGGCTGCAAACGAAATAGCCGTCAATGTCACTGGGGTGGTCCTTATCCTCCACAAACGAGCCGTTGATAAAGACCTCTGTGATCCCGGCCTCCCACAGTTGGTGTACTAGGATTTCAAGGCTCTCCACCAGCCGCAACCGCCAATCGCTATCCCATTTGGAGGATGCACCGATTGGTCCACGAACCAGCGCAGGCTCCTTCAATTCCTCCAGCGTCATCTCATAATCACCTGGCGGCAAAACCCCACCTTCCGTGAAATCGGGTAGCACCGCGGCCTTAGGGTTCTTCCGTTTCATGAGCCCCCGTGCATGACAAGATAGGTCAGCTTGACATACATGTCAAGTGGTCAGGGTCGCAAACTGACCCACTACCGGTCCCCCGACGCGGCAAACCACCGTTCTGCTCCGACTCCCGACGAGGTCGGGGGCCGGCCCCCGCGCAATAACGCAACAACGCAAGCCTGACCCCATTACGAGACGCTCCGGAGGAGGCCCGTGCCGAGGCGTTGGCGATGCGAGCCAGCCTGCGGCAGGAGCGCTCGCGTCCGATCATCGACGAGCTGCGGGACTGGGCGTATGCCACCAAACCGGTGACGCTGCCACAGAGCTCGCTTGGCAAGGCGATCGAGTACATGCTCTCGCTGTGGCCGGGGCTGACGGTCTTCCTCGCTGATCCGAGGGTGCCGCTGGACAACAACGCGGCGGAGCGGGCGCTGCGTGGCGTGGTGGTCGGGCGGAAGAATCACTACGGCTCGCACTCCAAGCGCGGTGCCGAGGCCGCGGCGGTTCTTTACACGCTGTTCGAGAGTGCGAAGCTCGCGGGAGTCGATCCACACCGCTATGTCCTCGAGGCTACCCATCGCGCCATCGCCGCGCCCGGTGCCGTCACACTCCCCGAAGACCTGGCCTGATCCGACCTGGCTCAGATTTCCAGTCACTCGCCTGAGAAACTGCCATCGGGCCACGGCAAGGACTTACGAGAAAACGAAATGGCCAGTTCATCGGGCTCCTCATGATCGCCCACCCGGCATTCTCTCGCGATACCGGCCCTCGAAAGACTTTCTCAGTGGCTTGCTAGTCCCGCCCCATGATCAGCCAGAGTCCGACTCCGAAGAGGACGACAGCCAGGCTCAACAGACCCCAGACCGATAGCGTCGGGATCTCGACGGCGCCGGCGCCGGCGGTGACGGTCTCGGTGTTCGTATTGTAGTCTGTTGCGCCGCCGCCGACAGAGCAGTTGAGGCTTTTGTCGAGTCCGTAGCAGAACACGGCCGGCCCGATGATTGCGACCGTGGTCACGGTCACCCGCGCCGAGTCACCCACGCACGTGGTCGTAGAGCTGGTCGAAAAGACGATGGGGCCGTTGGCGCCGCAATTGGTCGGGGCCGCCAGGCATGGATGCGGGGGGCAATACTGGGGGACCGCCACTTCTTCGGCACAATCGACGCAGAGGGGGGTGCCGATCGGGCTGTTGTTGGCGTCGCCGCTGTAGCTCGCCTGCCAATTGTACTCGGTGCCGTTAGCCAGGGGACCGTACGAGTCCGAAGTGTAGCTCCCGTTGCCGCTCACCGTCTTGATCGAAGTGAAAATCGCGGCGGCCCCGCATCCACCGGAGCGAAGCTCAAACGTAATGGTGCCGGTTGGGCTCACGCCTCCCGCGAGGATGGCCGTGTCGGTCAGGGACCCGCCGACGAGCGCCGGCGTGGACGCCTGGGCCGTGATTGTGGGGCTCGGGAGGAGAGCGAAGACCGGTTGAGGTTGGATGAGCAGGATGAACCCGCACGCAACGGCCCACACCGCTGCGGCACTGGCCGCTTTCCTGATGCTGAAGCTTGTCATGGCGTGTCTCCTCCTCGCCGATGTTCTCATGATTCTACTCCCCGATTCGCTAGGAGGCTGCAGATGAGCCAAAACCCGAAACCCACCCACGTGAAAGTCCAGTCCGGAGCGGATCGGTGATCCTCTGGCTGAGCGCGGCAAGGGGACGAGAGGCCGAGGCGAGGACATCTCGCCTCAAGACGGGCTACGGCGAGGTCTTACATACTATACAGGTCGTCGTACCGGATCACCGCGAGCTCGACCGCGGCACGCTCCGGGCCATCCTTCGGCACGCCGGCACCAGCGTCGAGGGGTTCGAGCGTCTGCTCGCCGGTTGAGGTGCGCTCGGGGCCGGCCAAGCCGGGCGATCCCAAATGACGCAACAACGCAAGCCTGACCCCAATATTGCGCCGCCTTGACCCATTCGCCCAGGTCGTCGTACCCGATCACCGCGAGCTCGACCGCGGCACGCTCCGGGCCATCCTTCGACACGCCGGCGTCAGCGTCGAGGGGTTCGAGCGCCTGCTCGCCGGCTGAGGCGCGCTCGGGGCCGGCCAAGCCGGGCGATTCCAAATAACGCAACAACGCAAGCCTGACCCCAATACTTGCGAACGAGTACTCGTGTCAGCCGCGGAGCTCGTTCAGGTGCTCTTCCACGGCCTGGGCCTCAGCCTTGAGCTCGACCAGGTACGACTCGAGTTCGGCGATCACCTCGGCCTTGCTCGTGTAGCGGCGGCGGAACCCGTGATGCCCGCCCTCATGGCAGCACCCACCGGGCTCGCTGTGCTCGGCGCCGCAGCCGCAATCGCAGTCGGCTCGATGCTCGCGCTCCGAATGGCATTCGCAGGAATGGCTGCCATGAAGCTCATGATGTCCGTGATGGTGGTGTTCGCCAGTCTCGCAGCAGCACATGATCAACCTCTCTTTCGTTGTTTGGCGGAGCGATGCTCCGCGATGGACTCGTACTCGGTCAGGAACTCCTCCAGGTGTGTCCCGGTCTTGCGGATCTCAGCCGCCCAGGCCTCGAGCTGCTCGCGGCCGATCTTCGTCAGCTCGTAGACCCGTCGTGCAGGCCCACGCCCGGCGGTGTCCCAGGCTGAACGCAGAACCTCGGCCTTTTCGAGCTGCCGGAGAGTCCGATACATCATTCCCGGGTCAGAGAGGTTCTCCGAGCCGGGGATAGCCCGAAGTGCCTCCATCAGCTCGTAACCGTGGCTCGCCTTCTTCGCCAGGAGCAGCAGGAGGCGCGGCTGAATGAAGCGGCGCACTTCACAAACGCAGCGGCACTCACAATGTCGTTTAGGTCCGGCACACACGGTCACTCACCCGACTGCGACTATATGCCAGCTACATATAGATGTCAAATAAGTCCTCGCCCTACTCCAAGCATGTATCTTGGCTGAATGGCTGAGAATCTGCGTCGAATCCGATCAGGTGACGTCTTCGGGGAGCGTCGCGGTGCCGGGCGAGGCGATTGCGCGGCGGGTCGCCTCGAGCACGTAGGCGTGCGGATCGGCGCCGGCGAGCTTCGCACTCTCGGACAGCGTGTACATCACCGCCGCGACCTCGGCGCCACGCTTGGAGTGCGAGCCGGTCGCCTTTGTCAAGCACTTCAAGCAGAGTGCTGCAGGCGAAACGCGAACCTTGCCGACCAACGCGCTGCCTTCGAGAAACAGCTGCAGCTCCGCCATGGTGAGCTCCAGGGTGTCCTCGCCCCAGAGGTGGGCGAAGCGTCCCTTCTCGACCCTTTTGCGTACAGGCACAATCCGGTGCCGTCCCACATCAGGACCTTGGCCCGCTTGCGATTGCCGGAGACGAACAGGTACAGATCACCGGAGAGCGGGTCGCGCTCGAGGTGGTCCTTGACGAGGCCGTAGAGGCCGTCGAACCCTTTCCTCATGTCGGCAGGAGAGCCGTAGGCGAAGACGCGCAGCGAGCGGGTGGAGCCGATCACCCGAGGACCCGCAACAGAAAGACCAGCAGCTCTGAGTACAGGCCCTCGACGATGAAGCCGTGCGGGGTGAGCAGGCGCAGGGGAGGCCCTGCTGCCGGCGGTTCGGGGCGGTCTTGGGGAGCCGGTACGATCGCCACCTCACGAAGGGC
>PKYI01000127.1 GCA_003133645.1 Acidobacteriota bacterium
CGGCGGCGCGGCTACACGCCGCAAGTTGCGAGGCCCTGCCTTCGGTTGACCGGTCGTCTTCGAAGGGGCGCTCGAAGCCGCACGGCCTGCGGCCGGCGCAGCGGTCTCTGACCACGGACCACTGACCACGTCTCTCCGTGCCCGGAGCCCGGTGCCCGAAGCCCGTCTTCCCTGTGCCCTACGCCCTGTCTCTTGCGAGGAAAGGCTTGTACGAGCTTGGAACTTGGTCTAAGGTGACGGCATCCGCCCGGCGGGGCGGTGGAGGAAGCTATGGCGTTGCTCCCGTGGATCATCGGCGCCGTCGTTGTCGTCGTCCTGCTGCTCTTCTTCGGTCTGTGGGCGTTCAACTACCGCAAGGTCGGCCCCAACCAGGTGCTGGTCATCTCGGGGCGGACCTCGACGGTGACCGAGCGGGACGGTACGCAGCGGACGGTGGGCTACCGCTTGCAGGTCGGCGGCGGCACGTTCGTGATGCCGCTGGTCGAGACGGTAGACACCCTGCCGCTCGAGGTGTTCTCGATCTCGGTGCGCTGTCCCGAGGTGCTCACCTCCCAGGGGGTAATGATCTCGGCCGAGGCGTTCGGCCAGGTCAAGGCCTCAAGCGACGCGACGCTCCTCCCTCGGGCGGTTGAGAACTTCCTCTCGAAGGGCTCCGCCGGCATCACCTCGGTGGCGCAGGAGGTGCTCGAGGGGCACATGCGCGCGGCGCTCGGGACAATGTCCGTGGAGGAGATCTACACCGAGCGCGACACGTTCGCCGCGCGGGTGCGGCAGGCAGCCGGCGAGGACTTCGAGCGCCTCGGCCTCGAGCTGCTCTCGTTTGCCCTCAAGGACATCTCCGACTCGCAGGGTTACCTGGCCTCGCTGGGCGCGCGCCGCATCGCGGAAGTCAAGCGCGACGCCACCCTCGCCCAGGCCGAGACCGAGCGCGACGCCGTGATCCAGGCCTCCGAGTACCGCAAGCAGGGCGACATCGCGCGCCTGCAGGCCGAGGCCGAGCTCGCCAAGGCGACCCGCGACTTCGAGATGCAGCGTGCGGACTTCCAGTCCTCCGTCAACACCAAGCGCGCCGCCGCCGACGTGGCGTACGACCTCGAGCGGGCCAAGCTCTCCGAGGCGCTCAAGCGGCAGGAGTACGCGGTGCGCCTCACGGAGAAGGAGCTCGCGGGCAAGGTCGAGGAGCAGGAGATCGTCCGCCGTGAAAAGGAGTTGGAGGCGACAATCAAACGGCCGGCCGAGGCGATGCACTACCAGGCCAAGCTCGAGGCGGAGACCGACGCGTATCAGAAAGAGCTCGAGGCGAAGGGGAAGGCGGCCGGCATCCGGTTGTCCGGGGCGGCCGAGGCGGAGGCGATTACCGCCAAGGGCAAGGCCGAGGCCGACGCGATGCAACGCAAGGCGGAGGCCTGGAAGCAGTACACCGACGCCGGACTCGCCGAGATGGTGATCCAGCAGCTGCCCGAACTCGCGAGGGCCGTCTCCGAGCCGCTTGCCAAGGTGGACAAGATCATCATGGTGGGCGACGCGAGCGGTGCCTCCAAGCTGACCGGGCAGGTGGCTAGCGTGCTGGCGCAGCTCCCGGCGGTCGTGGAGTCGCTCACCGGCATCAAGCTCGCGGAGATCCTCAACCGTGGCAAGAAGGAGAAGGCAAATGAGTAGGGGAGGGGCTTGTCCCCTCCCGTGCAGGACCGGTGCGACGGCGGACGGCCGTCGAGGGTGAGACGACCGCCATGCTCTCAGAACGCGCCAACCGCATCGCGCTGTCGCCGACGCTGCGCATCAACGCCCGCGCTACCCAGATGCGGGGGCAGGGGATCGACGTCGTCGACTTCTCGGTCGGCGAACCGGACTTCCCGACCCCGGAGGTCGTGAAGCGCGCCGCCAAGGCCGCGCTCGACGCGAACTTCACCAAGTACACCGCCAACGACGGCATCCCCGACCTCAAGCAGGCGATCTGCGGCAAGCTCGAGCGCGACAACGGCCTCGCCTACTCCCCCGACGAGGTCATCGTCTCGGCTGGGGCGAAGAACTCGCTGTTCAACGTCGCCATGGCGCTCTACGACGAGGGCGACGACATCCTCATCCCGGCGCCGTACTGGGTCTCCTACCCGGACCAGGTCAAGCTCGCCAAGGCCAACCCCGTCGTCGTCCCGACCCGCGAAGAGGACGGCTTCCGCCTCCAGGCGCGCGACCTTGCCGCCGCGATCACACCCAACACCAAGGCGATCATCCTCAACTACCCCTGCAACCCGACCGGCGCCACGTACACCCGCGAGCAGCTCGAAGAGATCGCCGACGTGTGCGTGCGCGAGCAGATCTGGGTGATCTCGGACGAGATCTACGAGAAGCTCATCTACGACGGGCAGCGCTTCGTCTCGATCGCCTCCGTCAACGACAAGATCAAGAAGCTGACGGTCGTGATCAACGGCTTCTCGAAGGCGTTCTCGATGACCGGCTGGCGGCTCGGCTACGCCGCGGGCCCGCGCGAGATCGTCGCGGCGTGCTCGAAGATCCAGTCGCACAACACCTCGAACGCGACCTCGTTCGTGCAGAAGGCCGCGGTCACCGCGCTGGCCGAGTGCGACATGGACGTCGAACGCATGCGGCAGGAGTTCGAGCGCCGCCGCAACGCGATCGTGTACCGGTTGCGCTCGCTGCCGGAGGTGTCGTGCGCGTCCCCCTCGGGCGCGTTCTACGTGATGCCGAACGTCACCCGCTACCTCGACCGCGAGTTCGGCGGCGCGCCGATCCGCAACACCTACGGGTTGGCCTACTACCTCTTGAAAGAAGCCCATGTGGCGGTGGTCCCGGGCGAGGCGTTCGGCACGCCCGCCCACGTGCGGATTTCGTTCGCCACCGCGATGGACCGCATCGAGGAGGGGTGCCGCCGCATCCGCGAGGCGCTCGCCCGCCTGGAGGCGCCGCGCCGCCTGCGCCCGCGGGCGCTCAACAACGTGGTCACCAAGGTGGCGGCGTACGCCGAGACCCGGCCGGTGGTGGGACTCGAGAGCCGCAACGCGCTGCTCGAGGAGGCCTCCTCGCACCTCGCGCCGGACGCCTACTTCGAGTGGAACGCGGCGATCGCCGGCATCGTGGTGCAGCTGCGCACCAACTCGCCACACCTCGCCGACTTCTACCAGGAGAACTTCTACCCCGCGGCGCTCGAAGGCGACCTGGAGCCGCACGCGGTGATCTACGCGGTCAAGGACATTCCCGGCCGCGAGCCGGCCGGCCTCGTCAGCCTGGAGACCGCGACGGGGTTCGCGTTCAACACGGCGTTCTACGGCCAGGTGCGCACGCTCGCCCTGCAGCTCGCGTCAGAGGCGGCGGCGCGCACCTCGGGTGCGTTGCTGGCTCACTGTGCGGCTCTCGACGTCGGCGGCCACGGGGTGTTGGTCTGGGGCGGTCCCGGCTCCTCCCGCACCGGGCTGCTCGCCGCCGCGATGCGCGAAGACGGCGTCCGCCTCGTGTCGAGCGACGCGGTGCTGGTCCGCCTCGGCGCGGCCGAGCCGGTCGCCGACCTGATCGAGCGCAAGCTCTACCTCAAGGCGAAGTGGGTCGGCAAGCTCCCCGAGATCGGCAAGCTGCTGGAGCGCTCCAAGCTCGAGAACATGGTCGTCTCGCGCGACGGCTGCACCGTGGACCACCCGGGGGACGAGTGCCCGCTCGACCGCGGCGCCGCGGTCTGCGTCGAGGCCAGCGGGAACGGACGCGTCATGCTCGACCCGTACTGGCTCGGGGGCGCCGCGCGCCATGCGCGCCGCACCGTCCCACGGGTCGCCGTGCTGCTCGCGCGCGACCCGGTGCTGCCGATGGTGCAGCAGCTCGACGCCCGCGAGGCGGCCCGTATCCTCGCCTCCGGCCAGCTTCCCGGCGCGTCGGGCAAGGCGGTCCCGTTCGCGAACCCCCACCTCGCCGGGCTCGACGCGGCCCGCTCCGACCTGCTGCGCGCCCAGCACGAGCGGTTGTTCGCCGCCACCAAGGTGGTGGTGCTCAACATGGCCATCGGTTCGGTCGACGGCGCCGCCAAGCGCCTGCTCGAGCTCTGCCGGTAGGAGCGATGGAGGCCGGAACGCCCCGAAACCCCGCGCGACACGACGGCATCGAATGCGAGGTCGGGCGGGGAACGCGGGGCGGGCGCCGATGAGTGGCGTGCTCCAACGCCTCCAGGCGCTCGACCGCGAGATCCGCGTCGCGATCGTCGGCGCGGGCGCGATGGGCCGCGGCCTCTTCTACCAGTGCTGCGTCACCCCGGGGATCAGGTGCGTCGGCATCGCGGACATCGAACTCGATCGCGCGGTCGGGTGCGCCGCAATGATGGGGTGTGAGCACCGCGTCGTGGAGAGCGCGCGCGAGGTGAGGGACGCGATCGGGCGCGGGACCGTGGCGGTGTGCAGGGACGGCGCGTTGCTCGCAGGGTGCGAGGGGGCGGACGTGCTCGTCGAGGCGTCCAACTGCATCGGCCCTGCCGCCCGGTTTGCGATCGGAGCAGTCGCGAGCGGAAAGCACCTCGTGCTGATGAACTCCGAGGTCGACCTCGCCTTCGGGCCGCACCTCGCGGCGCTCGCGCGCGCGAACGGCAAGGTCTACACGAGCTGCGACGGCGACCAGCACGGCGTGCTCAAGAACCTGGCCGACGACCTCGCCCTGTGGGGCTTCGACCTGGTGATGGCCGGGAACATCAAGGGGTTCCTCGACCGCTACGCCAACCCGACGACGATCGTTCCCGAGGCGGACAAACGCAACCTCGGCTACAAGATGTGCACGGCCTACACCGACGGCACCAAGCTCGGCATCGAGATGGCGCTGCTCGCCAACGCCCTCGGCCTCGCGGCGCCGGTGCCCGGGATGCACGGCCCCCGGGCGCGGCACGTCCGCGAGGTGTTCGACCTGATCGACATCCCAGGTGAGTGGCAACGGGCCGGACCGTTCGTCGACTACGTCCTGGGCGCCCAGCCGGACGGCGGCGTGTTCGCGATCGGCCGCTGCGACCATCCCTACCAGCGCGGCATGATGTCGTACTACAAGATGGGGGCGGGGCCGTTCTACCTGTTCTACAGGCCGTACCACCTCTGCCACGTCGAGGCGATGGCGGGGATCGCCGAGGCGTTCCTGGACGGGCGCTCGCTGCTGGAGCCGTCGCACGGATTCCGCACCAACGTCTACGCCTACGCCAAGCGGCCGCTCGCGTGCGGCGAGACGCTCGACGGCATCGGCGGCTACGCCTGCTACGGGCTGATCGAGAACTGCGGCGAGCAGCACCCGGGCCTGCCGATCTGCCTCGCGGAGGGGGTGACGCTGACCCGCGCCGTGGCCAAGGATGCCCCGATCCTCCTCGAGGACGTCACCCGCGAAGCCGCCGGGTTCGAGTTCGAGCTGTTCCGGCAGGCAGAAGCCGCATCACGGATGCTTCCGCGGCCATGAAGTTGGGGATCGCGGTTGTCTACCTCGTCCGCGACGGCAACGAGCGCTTGCTCGAGCTGCACCTGGAGTCGATCCGGAGGCACACCGGCGTGCCGTACGTCATCTACGCCAGCGCCAATCGGCTCGCGGCAGGGATGCAGGCGACGTTGCGGCGGCGCCCTGAGGTGAGGATCCTCGACCTGCCCGCCACGGCGCTGCGGACGAGTGAGGAGCACGCCTGGTACCTCGAGCAGCTGATCGCGGTCGCTCTGGACGACGGCGTGAGCCACGTCGCGGTGTTCCACGTGGACTCGTTCCCCGTCCGACCGGGGTGGGCGCAGGAGACCGCCGCAGCCCTGTCGGAACGCCGGCCGTTCGCCGCGGCGGTGCGCGACACCCGCTGCGACGACAAGCCGTTCACGGCGTTCATGCTGATGCAAAGCGAGTTCCTCCGCAGGTGGCGGCCGCACTTCCTGCTCGACGGCGAGGAGCGGCGGTCAGCCGCGTACCGGAGCTACCGGCGGCGGTTCCCTCACCACCCCGATTCCGGCGTTGGGTTCGGCCTCCTGGCGTACCGCGAGGGCCTGGAGTGGCTCCGCCTGGAGCGGAGCAACCGCGGCGAGGACCACGCTCACTTCGGCAGCATCTACGGCGACACGGCGTTCCACCTGGGCGCTGCGGCGTGGCGGCGGAAGGACTTTCCGGGCAGCCGGGGTCCGACCGGTCTGCTCGACCTGCGCGCGCGCCTGGGACCGGCGCTGGGACGTGTCCTGCCTGCGGGGGCACGCTCCTGGCTCAAGCGAGTGATGAGCCGCGCCGTGCCGGTACTCGACATCGAGGCGAAGTACGCCGCCAACGAGGCCGCCTTCGAGGCCGTGCGGCAGCGGCTGCTGGCCGATCCCGACGCGTACCTCGCCCACCTGCGGTTCGGCTGAGGCACACGCCGTCGGGTGCGGCCGCGCCGGGCGACGGGCGAGTTGGACGAGGCGCTACGAGGGGCGCTTGGCCATCTCGAGCTCGAGCATGCGCTGGTGCTCGACCTCGGACTGGCGCAGGGCCTCGAAGAGTTGTGTGACCTCGGCCGGGATCGCCTGCTCCATCGCCGCGGCGTAATAGGCCTCGGCCTTCTTCTCGGCCGCCATCGCCAGCCGGAACGCGTCCGCCCGGGTCATGCCGGCGGCCGCCACCGCCTCGTACGGCGCCTCGACGCCCCACAGGGCGCGGTTGGCGAGGTTGGCGGGGGCGTTGGGGTAGAGCGCCGCGCGACGCTCAGCGATCTGCTGGCGGTGGAGTTGCTCGCGTCCCGCCATCCGGTGGAAGAACACCGCGATCTCGGCGTTGCTCTGCGATTCCATCGCGCTCGCGAGGTACTCGTACTGTTCGTAGGCTTCTTCCTCCGCGAAGATCGCGAGGTCGAGAACGTCCTGGGGCTTTAGCTTCGAGAAGTCCATGTCGAGACCCATCGTTGCCTCCGGTCGACAATCCCGGCGGGAGCGCCGGCGCGCGGCGGATGCCGCTGCGCCGTCACTCTGCCCTGGCAGGCGCCGTCGTGTCAACCGCCGCCGGGATGGGCTGAACGGGCGGCCGGCTTGGGCGAGGGCCTCCGGGCGCCCCGCGGGCGCTGGGACCGCCCCGTCAGCGCGGGGACACCTTCGTCAGAGGCCGCAGGCCAGCGGAGAAGACCCGCGTCTCCTTGCCGCCGTACTCCGTTCCCGAGGTCAGGAACGCACCGGCGAGCTTCCCGTCCTTGTCGACCTCGACCGGGATGCAGATCTCGTCCCGCTTGATCCCCTCGGAGGCGACAAGCGGCCCGTCGAGGGCGGCCTCGATGACGTACTTGGTCTGGAGGGTGAGGCCATGGCGCGCACCCCCCGGGTTCGGGTAGACGCGGCCGTTCTTGAGCGTGGCGTCGCCGACCTTGCCCGCGACGGCGCCGTCCTCACCGATCGTGAGCGCGAGCGGCAGCTCCTGCGCCTTGCACCAGTTGACCGCGACCTCGGCGTGGCCCTCCCAGCGTCCGACCATCGACGCGGGGGGCGCGACCGGAGCTTTCCGGCACGCCGCCGAGATTGCGGCGACTCCCACCAGTAGCGAGATGACCAGCGTGTTGCGGCTCATGGTCGAACCCCTCCTCCGTGCGTTTCAGGTGCGGTCCGAAACGGTGGCCTGAGGATGCGACTCATAAACTGTAACTGTCAAAGAACACACCTCTCAAAATTTTACCTCAGTCTGGGGCCGCCCCCCACAGCCTCTCGGCGGGCAGCCGTTCCCCCCGAGCGGCGTGGCCGTGCCAAGACAGCCGCTCCGGGCGGGCATGGGATACTTCGTTTCGTGATCACAGCCTCCGACGCCCTCAAGCGCTGGCCCCTACTCGTGGTCGTGGCGGTGGCGGTCCACCTGGCGTTTGGGATCCTCGGGCGGGGGCTGTGGAAGCCCGACGAGCCGCGCGAGGCGGCGATCGCGGCGCGCATGGCGCGGCCGGGCGGCGACCTCGTGGTGCCGCACCTCGGGGACGCCGCCTTCTGCGAGAAGCCCCCGCTGTACTACTGGGTGGCCGCGGGATCGGCGCGCCTGTTCGGCCGGGGCGCGGTCGCGCTTCGCCTCCCGAACGCGCTGTACGCGCTCGCCGGGGC
>PKYI01000023.1 GCA_003133645.1 Acidobacteriota bacterium
GCGGTGCTGGCGACGGCCGCCGCCGCTCTGGCGGTGGTGGGCGCGGGGCTGGCGGTCCGGGGGGTCGCAGGGCTGGCGCGGTCCTGGGCGCCGCTGGCATTCCCGGATGCCCCGGTCGCGATCCCGGGATCGGTCGCGACCTGGATGCCGGCGCTGGCGGGCCTGGGCGCCGGGCTCGTCGGCGCCGCGCTCCAGCTCACGCTCGTGGGGTTCGCGGTGCACCTCTGGCGCGAACTCGACGCGAGGTGGCTCAAGGTGGCCCTGGGAGTCGGGCTGTTGCTGGCGCTCGTGCCGGCCGGGTCGGACGCCTCGCTGCCCGAGTTCGCCGCAGGGGTCGTGCATGCCGCGCTCGTGCTCGCCATCGGCGCGGCACTGGTGCGGTTCGTGCTCGGCGCCAACCCGCTGGCCTACCTGCTGGCGGCGGCGTGGGCCGGCACCCTCGGCGCCGCGGCGCCGCTGATGGCGCAGCCGGGGAGCTTCTACGCGCTGCAGGGGTGGGGGTTGCTCGCGGCGGCGGCGGGCGCAAGCGTGTGGTGGCTATGGCGCCGCCCCCGGCCGGCGGCGGGACAGGACGACGCGGCCGCGCCGGGGCTGACTGGCCGCTACGGCGCGAGCGGCTGACCGCGCCGCTCGGCGAGTTGCTCGATCATCGCCCGCAGGCGGTGGCAGAGCACGCGGCACACGAGGTCGAGGAACTGAACCGCGGCCTCGGAGGGGCGCTGGAGCACTTCGTCGAGGTCGCGCTGCGAGAGAACGAGCACCGTGCAGCCGCCGAGGCCGGAGCGGGCGTCGGCGCTGCGGAGCTGATCGTCCACCAGAGCCATCTCGCCGAAGACGCCACCGCGAGGCAGCGTGGCGAGCAGGATCTCGCCCCGGCCCGGGATCCGGCGGGAGATCACGACCTCGCCGTCGGCCACGATGTACAGGGAGTCGCCGCGCTCACCCTCGAGGAAGAGGTTGGCGCCGGGGGGGAAGCTCTCGGCCCGCAGCGTCGTGGCGAGCAACCGCAGTTCGGCCGCCGACAGACCGCTCTCGGCGAAGAGGTCGAGCTTGGCGCCCGGTCTGAGGTCCACCGAGCTGCCCGGCCGCGCGGCCGGCCGGGCCGCGGAGGCGTTCGAAGGCGGCAGGAGCTCGCCCATAAAGTGGTTCGCCTGCCGGATCTTCGCCGCCAATGAGTGCCAGAACGTGCGGTTGAGCGCCGCGCCCAGCTCGGGGTCGGCGGCCGCGGCCCGGCGCACACCCGCACCAGAAAAGGCCAGCAGCACGCTGGGTTCGGTGGCGACGGTGGCGACATCGCGGGGCCTTCCGTCGAGGAACGACACCTCGCCGAAGAGCTGGCCCACCCGGATGCGGGTCGCCGGCTGGCGTCCGGCGGGGGTGTTGCGGTGCCCCTCGACCATCCCCGCCAGGACGACGAAAAAGTCGTTACCGGCGCTGCCCTCGTCGTAGACCACGTGCCCCTGCGCCACGGTGTGTTCGCGCCCCTGTGCGGCGAGTTGGGTCAGTTGGAGGTCGCCGATGTGCTGGAACACGCGGAAGACCCGCAGGTCCGAGAACCCCGCCTGGGGCGCGCGTGCGGCATCGGGCTCGAAACGGTTCATCGCCTGCGTCTCCGGCCCACGCACCACGGGCGGATGCCGTGCCTCGGGTGGGCCAATCGAACAGCGGAAACTCTAGCGCATCGGCGCCGGTTTTGCGAGGCGGTGGCAGCGGCCAGGGGTTTTCCCGGGCGTTCCAGATCCGTGGTGGCACGGATTATGCTTTGAGTCTCGTTTACAGGTGATCGCCACGTCACTTTGACGCGCGCGGTCGCGGCGGCGGATCCGTCCGCAGCTACCCCGTTCCCGGCATCGGGCTGCCGGGGAGAACGGAGGTTCGGCGATGACAGGCGCAGAGGTCGGCAAGTCGGGTCGGTCGGCGGTGTCCGGGTGGAGGACGCGGGGCGGCGCGGCGCCGGGGATCGCGGCGGTGGCTCTCGTCGCGATTTTCGGACTGAGCGGTCGTGAGGCCCGGGCGGCGGGCTCGAACCTGCACCCGGCGGGCGAGACGGTCCTGGTACGGGGGCAGGTCGGGTTCGACGACGACATCGTGGCGCACGTGACGTCGCCGGTCGCGGGCCGGGTCACGCGCGTGCTGGCGCAGACCGGCCGGCGCATCGCCAAGGGGGCGCCGCTGGCGGTCATCGCATCGCCCGAGTTCGCGCGCGCAGTCCCGGACAAGCTGAAGGCGGAGGCCGACCTGGCCGCGGCCGAGGGCGAAGACCAGCGCCAGCGGCAGCTGTTCGACGCGCACGAAGGCATGACGGACCGCCTGGAGGCGGCGCGCGCGGTGTTGGCGTCGGCCAGAGCCGAGCTGGCGCGAGCCAGCGCGAAGGCGGCGCTCGTCAAGGGTCTGCGCAGCGATGAGATGACCGGGTCGTTCACGCTGGTCGCGCCCCTCGGCGGGGTCGTGCTGGCGAGCGCGGCGGCACCGGCGTCCCTGGTCCCTGGGCAGGGGCCGGGCGGCGGCGCGCCCGACCTGTTCACGGTCGGGACCCTGGACCGGGTCTGGGTGACCGGCCGGATCAGCGATGTGGACCGGGCGCGCGTCCGGGTCGGGGCGAGGGTCACCGTCCAGGTTGTTGCTCTGCCGGGGAAGACGTTCGCCGGGCGGGTCGTCCGCATCTCCGCGCCGGGACCTGCGGTACACGAGGTTGCCGTGCGCTGCGCCGTGGCCAACACCGGCGGGGTTCTGAAGCCGGGGATGGCGGCGACCGCCGCCGTTGCGGCGGCCGCTCACTGAAGACTGAGGGATGCGGGGCCGGTGACCGGGTGTCCGGGGTCGGTCGCACCGACGGGCCACAACCGACCCTGGCCCGGAGCCGCTGTGGGTTCGGGAACCGAACGCGGTGCGGGTACACTGGCGCCGTGAGCAGGGTGTCATGGGACCGCTACTTCATGAACCTCGCCGTGCAGGCGGCGACGCGCTCGACGTGTCCCCGCAAGAGCGTCGGGGCCGTCGTGGTGCGCGACAAGGCGTTGCTCGCCACCGGGTACAACGGCTCGATCCGGGGCCTGGCGCACTGTGCCGAGGCCGGTTGCTTGATGGAGAACGGGCACTGCGTGCGGACCGTACACGCCGAGGCGAACGCGATCCTGCAAGCCGCCCGCCACGGTGTGCGCATCGAGGGGGCGGATATCTACGCGACCGCCTCGCCGTGCTGGGACTGCTTCAAGCTCATCGCGAACGCCGGGATCGTCCGCGTGTTGTACGGCGAGTTCTACCGCGACGAGCGCATCAGGGAGTTCGCGCGGGACGCCAGTATCGAGCTCGTACATCTTGGTCTCGAGGAGGGGTGATGAGTGCAGTGCGACGCATCGGAGTTCTGACCGGGGGTGGCGACGCGCCCGGCTTGAACGCCGTGATCCGCGCGGTCGTGCGGTCGTGCAAGGTGGCACATGGGGTGAGCGTGACGGGGATCTTGGACGGGTTCATCGGGCTCGTCGAGATGAAGGTCCGCGAGCTGTCGCTCGCAGATGTCTCGGGGTTGCTGGTGCGGGGCGGCACGGTCCTGGGCACGAGCAACCGCGGCAACCCGTTCCGCTACGCCTTTCGCCGCCCGGACGGGGTCGAGGAGCTGGTGGACGCCTCCGCCACCGCCAAGAAGAACTTCGACAAGCTCGGGCTCGACGGCCTGATCGTGATCGGCGGCGACGGCTCGCTCTCGATCGCCGAGCGTTTCTGGCGGGAACTCGGAATCCCGGTCGTGGGTGTGCCCAAGACGATCGACAACGACCTCTTCGGGACCGAGTACACGTTCGGGTTCGCTACCGCCCTCGATTCCGCAAGCTGGGCGCTCGACCGCCTGCACAGCACCGCCGAAAGCCATCACCGTGTCATGCTGCTCGAGGTGATGGGCCGCGAAGCCGGGTGGATCGCGCTCCACGCCGGGCTCGCGGGTGGCGGCGACGTTGTCCTCATCCCGGAGATCCCGTTCAGGTTCGAGGCGCTGATGGCCAAGTTCCGCGCCCGCGAGCGGAGCGGGCGTCCGTTCTCGGTGGTCGTCGTCGCCGAGGGCGCCGCGCCCGAGGGCGGTACCCAGGTGTTCGCCGGTGAGGACGCCGTCACCGGTTGGAAGCGCCTGGGCGGGATCTCGACCCAGATCGCGCGCGAGATCGAGTCGCGCGGCGGCTACGAGGTGCGCGCCACGGTCCTCGGTCACATCCAGCGCGGCGGTACTCCCGTGCCGACAGACCGGATCCTCGCCACGCGCTTCGGCGTCGAGGCCGCGCGTCTCGCCGTGACCGGTCAGTTCGGAAACATGGTCGCGTTGCGCAGCGACGAGATCGTCGCGGTGCCGATCGAGGACACGATCGGGCGCCTCAAACGCGTCGACCCGAACTGCCAATTGGTGCGGATGGCGCGGTCGCTCGGCATCGTGTTCGGCGACGAGGATCTGGAAGCCGTGGACCGCTCCGAGGGCTGAGCAGCCCGGTGGACGCCGTCGACCAGATCATCGATCTCGCCCGCGTCGACGTGCCTCTCGACGTGCGCGGGCTCTTCGGCGCGACGGTCCCGCTCGAGGTCGAGCTCGGCGCCGGCAAAGGGCGCTTCCTGCTGGAGTGGGGGGCCGCGCATCCCGAGGTCGGCTTGATCGGTGTCGAGCGCGCCCGCACCTATCTCGAGATGGCGGCGCGCCGCGCCGCCCGCGGCGGCCTTGCCAACGTGCGGCTTCTCCACACGACCGCCGAGGACCTCCTCTTCCGCTGCCTGACGGCCGGCTCGGTGATGGCCGTACACGTCTACTTCCCTGATCCCTGGCCGAAGACGCGCCACCAGAAGCGCCGCTTCTTCCGGCCCGAGAACGTCGCGCGCCTCGCGGAAGTGCTCGCCCCCGGCGGGCTGCTGCGAGTCAAGACCGATCACGACGGCTACGCGGCGGTGATTGCCCGGGTCCTGGCGGCCGAGGGGCGCTTGCAACCGGTTGCGGCAGCTGCAGTGTTCGAGGCGATCCCGGACAGCAACTTCGAGGTCAAGTACGCGCGCGAAGGGCGCCTCGTCCACCGCTTCGCCTTCCGCCGGCTCTGAGCCTCTTGCTTTGCCCCGCGGGCTACGGCCGTGTCGCTCGGGCGGCGCATCGAGCGCCGGCCTCCGACCCGCCTGCGCGTGCGACCGAGCAGGGACGTCCCGCGGGTGGGGCCCCTCGCTGTTCTCCTCCCTCGGAGCGACCCTCGGTCGGAGCCAGCGACACCCCACCGCGGGANNTCCGGCGCCATCGGCCTGGGCCCACTGGGCGGTTTTGGCCACCACCCCCTCACTCCGCGGAAACCGTGCTGTACTTCTTGGCCTTCGCCAGGGCTTTCGGCTTCAGCAGGACCTCCGAGTGGTGGGTGGGGGGTATTCCATCCGCCCCTCGGGTGAAGCGGCTATTGCTCCGGAGGCCGCGGGGCCCCAGCGCGCGCATCGCCGTCGGGAGACGCTGATCCCGACCGAGCGTCTCTTGCGAGGGAGGGAGACAGCGAGGGACCCGGCGGCGAGGCGCGCTGCTGGGTCGCGGCCGCAGGAGC
>PKYI01000029.1 GCA_003133645.1 Acidobacteriota bacterium
CTAGAACCTGCGCCGCGCGTCGGGCATCTCGTCCCAGTTGGGCGAGAGCGACACGCCCTGGCCCACCGACTGGTTGACGAAGAAGTATCTCAGGGCGTCCAAAGCGTGCGTGTAGGTAGCGGTCGTGGAGACGGTGCCAGAGATCAAGCGGCGTGATCCGCCCGGCGGCCTGATCCACGAGCACTATCCTGTTGCGGGCTGATGAATCGGCGTTTTGGTATCTCTCAGCCTGGGCTGGGACGAGGTACTGGCGTGTCTCATCTTGCTTCAGTGATGGCCGAGGCTCACTAGAGTGAAGTCATCAGACAACTAATGACTGGCATCTCGCCGTTTCGGTGGTATAGAGTGCGGCATCATGGCGAGGGTCGGGTTCGAGCATGTGGGGAAGCGCTTCGAGGGCGACGTCGCCGCCGTCGACGACTTCACGCTCGACGTCGCCGACGGCGAGTTCATGGTCCTGGTCGGTCCGTCGGGCTGCGGCAAGACCACGCTCCTGCGTATGGTCGCCGGACTCGAGGAGTGCTCGACCGGCACGATCGTCATCGGCGACAGGGTCGTCAACGACCTTCCGCCGCGCTCCCGCGACATCGCCATGGTCTTTCAGAACTACTCGCTCTATCCGCACAAGTCCGTTTACGACAACCTCGCGTTCGCGCTGCGCATCCGCAAGGTAGACAAACGCGAGATTGATCGTCGCGTCCACGAAGCGGCCGGCATCCTGGGCCTCGACGACTTGCTCGACCGGCGCCCGCGTCACCTGTCAGGCGGGCAGCGACAGCGGGTCGCCATGGGCCGCGCGATCGTTCGCGAGCCGCAGGCGTTTCTTATGGACGAGCCCCTCTCCAACCTCGACGCCAAGCTGCGCGTGCAGATGCGCGCCGAGATCTCGCGCATCCAGAAGAGTCTGGGGGTCACCACCATCTACGTCACCCACGACCAGACCGAGGCGCTGACGATGGGCGACCGGGTCGCGGTGCTGAACGGCGGCGTCCTGCAGCAGGTCGAGCCGCCCGACACGCTCTACGAGAAGCCGGTCAACCTCTTCGTGGCGAGCTTCGTCGGCTCGCCCGCCATGAACATGATGGAAGCGACGGTCCGGCGTGGCGACGGTGGTTCCTGGCACCTGCGCCTGGCCGAGCACACGCTGCTGCTCGCCGATGATGTCGCTCACGTCTGCCCCGGCATCACGGCCTACGACGGGCGCGCGGTCATCGTGGGCTTGCGGCCGGAGCACCTCGAGGACGCGCGCCTCGCCGGTGAAGCCGGCGAGGCGCGCACTCTCCCCGCCAAGGTCGAGCTGCGGGAGACAGTCGGCTCCGAGCTCTACGTTCATCTGACCGTGCCCGGCGTCTCAGTTCTGAACGAGGCTGAGGCACAGGCCCTGGCGGGCCCTGTCGCCGACGACGGCTCCCGGCCTACGGCCGTTTCCGGCGGAGCACAAGCCGTCCTGGACTCGTTTGTGGTCGCCCGCTTCAGCTCACGGTCGGGGGCGGTGCTCGGCGACGAGATCCGGGTCGCCGTCGAGGTCGACCGCCTTCACTTCTTCGATCCGGCGACGGGCCTGGCGGTGGTGTGACGAAGATGTCGCCGGCCTCACGGACAGTCGGGTGCCCAAGGACCGACGACAGACCGACCGCAACGGCCGGCGCAGACGACAAATCGACAGTCACGTTTCGAACGAGGGGAGTGGTGTCATGCGATCGCCCAGAAGAACACTCGCGCTCACCGTTGCGGCCGCGCTGAGCGTCGCGGCGCTGGCCGCCGGGTGCGGAAGCTCGTCGTCGAGTTCAAGCAGCGCCAGTCCCAGCGCGAGCGCGGTCAAGCCGACGGGGAGTATCACCTTCCTGGTCTCCTCGACGCCGACAGTCGACAACCTGCTCAAGCAGATCCCACAGTTCGAGAAGCAGACCGGCATTAAGGTGAACGTCGCAAACATCGACTATGACGCGATGACCCAGAAGGAGACGCTCGACCTGCGCTCCAAGACGGGCCAGTACGACGTCTTCTGGGTCGAGGGCACGTTCCTCGGCCGCTATGTCGGCCAGCTCAACGGGCTCGAGTCGCTCGATACCTACGCCGCGTCGCAGGGCGTCGATCTCGGCCTCAGCGACTTCCCCGCCCGCCTCAAGGGCAACTTCTCGATGAACGGTCACCTCTATGCCATGCCGTTCGAGAACACCCTCATGATGCAGGCCTACAGGACCGACCTCTATTCCAAGGCCGGTCTGCAGGCTGCCGCCACCCTGCCCGCCTACCAGAGCAACGTCGCCGCCCTGAATAGACCGCCCAAGGTGTACGGCACGGAGATCATGGGCCAGCGCGGCGAGCCCATCTTCTACGAGTGGATCAACTGGCTCTGGGGTGAAGGCGGCCAGCTCTTCGACTCCTCCGGAGCTCCCACGATCGACTCGCCGCAGGCGGTCAAGGCGCTCCAGGACGTGATCACGCTCTCGAAGAGCGCTCCCGCCGGCACGGTCGACTACGGCTGGGACCAGGCGACCACGGCCTTTGCTCAAGGGAACGTCTCGACGGCCGTCCTGTTCTCCGACCAGACTCCCGGCCTGCTCGACCCGTCTTCATCCAAGGTCGTGAAGACGTGGTCCTACCAGCCCTTCCCGGGCACCACTCCGACTGCGTTCGGCGGATACGCCTGGGGCATGAACGCTTTCTCCAAGAACAAGCCGGCCGCCCTGGCCTTCATCCAGTGGGCGACCAGCAGCCAGGTGCTCAGTTCGCTCGTGCCCGGCGGCTCGTCGCCGCCTCGCATCTCCATCCAGAACGATGCTGCCCTCCAGGCCAAGTACCCGTGGCTGAAGGCTGAGGCTGCCGCTTCGCCGCGGGCCCAGGTGCCGACCAGCAGCCCGTACTACTTCCAGTTCGTCGACACGCTCTCGGCCGACCTGAACTCGGCCCTGACCGGCGGCATGACCCCGCAAGCCGCTCTGGCCGACGCCCAGAAGAAGTGGGAACAGATCATCAAGACGGGCGGCGGCCTCTAGGCCGATGCTGTGAGTGACCTGGCGACTTCCGTCCAGCTTCCGGCGCGCCGCAGGCCGCCGGCGGTGGTCAGCGTCCTCCGCCGGCGGCTTCCACTCCTCGGGTTCGTGGTACCGGCGGTGCTGTACCTGGCCGTCTTCATGGGCTATCCGCTGTACTACCTGGTGCGGCACAGCCTGCAGCGCGAGAACTTCGCCAATCCCGCCGAGGGGTCGAAGTTCATCGGCCTCGGCAACTATTCGACGATCCTACACAGCGGCATCTTCTGGCAGAGCATCACGGTCACGGCGGTGTTCGCCGCCTGCGCGGTCACGATCGAGCTCCTCCTGGGGCTGGCCGTCGCCCTGCTGTTGCAGAAGACCCTGGCTGGGCGGCGGCTGCTCATCGCGCTGTTTCTGATCCCCTCGATGATGATGCCGATCGCGGTGGGTCTCATGTGGCGCTACATGCTCGACGACGGCTACGGGATGGTGACCTACTATCTGAAGCTCGTCCACGTCCTGGGGCCCGGGGGTCTCATCTCCCATCCGCTGTTCGCGCGGCCGTGGACCGCGCTGGCCGCCCTCGTCCTGGCCGACGTGTGGGAGTGGACCCCGTTCATGGCGCTCATCATCCTCGCCGGCCTCGAGTCGCTGCCCGTGGAGCCCTACGAAGCCGCGGCCGTCGACGGCGCCTCGCGCTGGCAGGAGTTCTGGCAGATCACCCTGCCCCTGTTGAACAGGGCGATCGTGGTGGCCCTGCTGATTCGCATCGCCGATGCCATGCGCGTGCTCGACATCGTCTTCGTGATGACCGGTGGGGGGCCCGGCAACTCGACCATGACGGCCCAGTTGCTCAGCTACAACATCGGCTTCGGCGCCTTCCAGACTGGCCTCGCTTTCGCCCAGGTGATCCTCGTCCTGACTGCCACTGTCGTTGTCTGCGCGCTGATCTTCTCCCGATTGTCGCGAGAGGGAGCGGCAGCATGAGGGCGCGTCGAGGCTTCGGACGCTGGCTGCCGACGATCGGGGCGTTTGTCGTTGTCGGCATCTTCCTCGTTCCGGTGCTCTGGACGATCGAGACCTCGCTGAAGACGCGCATCGCCGCTTGGAGCATGCCGCCTCACTGGATCTTCAAGCCGAGCCTCGCCAACTACCACGCCGTGCTGTTCGACCACGGCTTTCTCCTCTACCTGAAGAACAGCATGATCATCGCCGTCGGCGCCACGGCTGTCTCGCTCACGCTCGGTTCGCTAGCGGCCTACGGTCTCGAACGCAACCGCTTCCGCGGCAAGCAGGCACTGTTCTTCGTGTTCCTGTTCGCCTACATGATCCCGGAGATGGCGATCGCCCTACCCGCGTATCTGCTCGGGGTCAGGTTTCACGCCATCGACACCTACTGGGTGCTGATCGCGATGCACGCGACTTTCGGCACCGCGTTCGCGACATGGATGCTGCGTGGGTTCTTCGCCGACGTGCCCAAAGAGGTGGAGGAATGCGCGCTGGCCGACGGCTGCACGCGCTGGGGCGCTTTCTTCCGCATCGCTTTGCCGCTGGCGGCGCCGGGTCTGGTCGCGACGGCCGTGTTCTGCCTCATTTTCTCGTGGAACGACTTTCCCTACGCGCTGGTGCTGTCGACGCTTAGGGTCGAGACGCTTCCCGTCGCGGTCGGGCAGCTCAAGACGCCAGCCGGGACCGCCTGGGGCGAGATCATGGCCGTCACGGTGATCGCCTTCACGCCGACCGTCATCTTCGCCTTTCTCGTGCAGAAATGGCTCGTGCGGGGCCTGTCGTTCGGGGCGGTGAAGTGAGGGTGGACGAGTCGGCGACGGTGAGCGCGAGGACAGGAGATGACCTCAGATACGTGGGCGCCCAAGGGCGACACGAGCGAAACGAAGCGAAGGGATGATCGACAATGGATGAGCGTGCGCGGATGGAGTTCAAGGACGCCCGACCCGACCAGAGCATGCCGATCCCCTCAGAGGACCTGACGCGCCAATACGCCGCGATCCGCGACGAGGTGCTCGACGCAGTCGCCCGCGTGCTGCCGGGCGGCAAGTACACGATGGGCCCTGCGCTCTCCGCTTTCGAGCGCGAGTGGGCCGCCGATTGCCGCACGGCCGCGGCGATCGGCGTCTCGAGCGGAACGGCGGCTCTGATGATCGCCTTCAAGGCCGTCGGCGTCGGGCCGGGAGACGAAGTCATCGTCCCGGCCCTCACCTACGTGGCTACCGCCTTCGCGGTGAGCTACCTCGGCGGGGTGCCGGTGTTCGTGGACGTCGACGAGGAGACGTTCAACATCGATCCGGCGCAGGTCGAGGCGGCGATCTCCGCGAAGACTAAAGCCATCTGTCCGGTCCACCTCTACGGCCAGCCGGCCGACATGGACGCCTTGCGGAAGATCGCCGCTCGCCACCGTCTGTCGCTCGTCGAGGACGCCGCCCAGGCTCACCAGGCGGAGTACAAGGGCGTGCGGGCCGGCGGTCTGGGCGATCTCGGCTGCTTCTCGTTTTATCCGCACAAGAACCTCGGCGCCTACGGCGACGGCGGGTCGGTGACCACCAATGACGCCGAGCTCGCACAGCTCGTCCGCGCCCTGCGTTACATGGGCCAGCGCGAGAAGCACAAGCACGAGATGCTCGGCTATCAGGAACGCCTCGACGAGCTCCAGGCCGCGATCCTGTCGGTGCGTCTGCGCCACCTGAGCGACTGGACGGCTCTGCGGCGACGCTGGGCCGCGCTGTACGACGAGCTGCTCGCGGACACGCCGGTGACCACCCCGGTCTGCCGCGCCGATCGCACGCATGTGTACTACATGTATACGATTAAAGCGCCCGACCGCGACGACCTTATGGCTCACCTCAAGAGACGCGGGATCGGCAGCCAGATCATCTATCCCACCTTGGTGCCCGACCAGGGCGCATACGCCTCGACGCCGTGCCGGGTGGTGTCGTGCAATCGCGCACGCAGTCTGACGGGGCAGATCCTCTGCCTGCCCGTCTTCCCCGAACTGGACGAGGCAGAGGTCCGCACCGTGGCATCTGCGGTGGCCGACTTCTACGCGGCGCCATGACGCGGATCGCCGTCCTTGGAGGCAGTTCGGTCTCGACGCCGCAGTTCGCCGAGGCACTCGCCGGCTGGGCCGGCGAGTCGGGGCGCGATGTCGAACTGGTACTGGTCGGACGCTCCACGGACAAGTTGAGGACGGTCGCGGCGGCGTGTTCAAGGGTCGCGGCCGAGACCCCGGGCGGCGTCGGCGTCATCGTGCGCTGGAGTGCCGGCATCGACGAAGGCCTCGACGGCGCCGACGTTGTGCTGAACCAGGTGCGCGTGGGCGGGCTCCAGGCGCGGGCCTTCGACGAACGCTTTCCGTGGCGGCTCGGCCTGCCCGGCGAGGAGACCATGGGACCCGGCGGCTTCTCGAACGCCTGTCGCACGCTGCCTGTGGTACGCGACCTGTTCGAACGATGCGCCGCCGCCGCGCCCGACGCGCTGATCGTCAATCTCACGAACCCGGCCGGCATGGTCCACCAGGTGGCGGAGCGCGTCGTCGGGTGTCGCCGGGTTGTGACGCTCTGCGACTCGCCGGTCACGCTGGCCGATAGCGCTGCGTCCGCGGCCGGCGTCGACCCTGGTGCCTGCGAGTCGGTCTACACGGGGATGAACCATTTCGGTTGGCTGACCAGCCTGCGGTGTGGCGACGAGGACCTGCTACCCCGCGCTCTGGAGAAGGCCGACGAGCTGGCCGCCAAGGTCGGTGTGGATTCTCGAGTGTTGCGCTGGCTCGGAGCGCTGCCCAACCCCTACCTGCGCTATGTGTACCACCCGCAGCGATTGTGCGCGGCGCAGCAGGCCAAGGGGACCGTGCGCGCCGAGGAGCTCCTGACGCTCGAGGCGGAAGCCCTCCAGGTGTACGGAGCCGCCGATGGCGATCCTCGGATCATGGCGCACCGCCGTCACGCGGCCTGGTACGGGGTCTGCGTCGTCCCGGTGATCGCGGCAGTCTGCGACGCTCGCGTCATTCGCATGCCGGTGGGTGTGCTCAACCGAGGTCACCTGTCTTTCTTGCCCGACGACGTGATGGTCGAAGTCACGGCCCGCGTTGGGGTTGGCCCCCCCGAGCCGATAACCGCTGACGCGTTGCCGCTCGACACGCAGTCGATGCTGGTCCGAAATGCGACGTACGAGCGCCTGACGGTCGACGCGGTGCTCGCGGGAGATCGTGAGGACAGGGTGCGAGCCCTGTCTCAGAATCCGCTCGTCCCTTCCGTCGATGTAGCGCGCTCTGCGCTCGAGATCATCGAGGGCAGGGTCGGCACCTCGGAGGCGATGTGATGCCCGCCGGGCAGACAGTGGTGGCGGCCGATGTCGGAGGCACCACGACGCGGGTCGTGTTGGTCAGCGGTGATGAACTTCGCGGCCGTACAAGCCTGCCTACGGTGCGCGGCGACGGTCTCGGCGACGCCCTCTGTACGACGATCATTGACCTGCTCGCCCGCGAGGGTGTGCCGCAGTCCCAGGTCGCGGCCGTGGGCGTGTCGATCCCCGGACCGCTCGACATCGACCGCCGACGCGTCGTGTTCACCGGCAACGTGAGCCTGGCCGACTACGCGCTGGCCGATCACCTCGAGGGTGCCCTCGGGCTACCTGTCGTCTTGGACGACGACGCGAACTGCGCCGCGCTCGGCGAAGCCGAGCGCGGCGCGGCGGTCGGTGCGCAGGTCGCGGTGCTGGTCGTCGTCGGCACTGGCATAGGCGCTGGGATTGTCGTGCACGGCGGGCTGTTTCGCGGCGCCCACTCGGTCGCGGGCGAGATAGGACACATCAACCTCGACCCGAGCGGTCCGCCCTGCAGTTGCGGCGACCGGGGCTGCTTCGAAGCATTGGCGTCCGGTCCCGCGTTGGCCGCACGCGGGCGGGCGGCGGCTCGCGGCGCCGCCGCTCCCGTGCTGAGCGAAATTGCGGGCGACAACCTCGAGGCGATCGATGCTCTCACCGTGATCGAAGCAGCGTCCCGAGGCGACGCCGGCGCTGTCGCCGCCCTCGAGATCACGGGACAGTATCTGGCCCGCGGGGTCGCGGCCGTGGCCAACGCGTTCGACCCGGACGTGATCGTGCTGGGTGGCGGGCTGGGCCGGACTGCGGTCATGCTCGAGTGGGCCCGGCGCGGGGTGCACGAGCACTGCATCGCGCCCATCAGCGGGCTGGTGCGTGTCGAGACCGCGCTGCTGGGCGACGACGCGGGCCTGTGGGGCGCGGGGCTCTTGGCGCGCGGCCGGGGCGGTTGAGGCCAATCGGCGCCGGCGCACATTCCACGGGGAGGACAAGGATGACGGCGAGCCCGGGAGACTCAATCGGTGAGCGCGACAGGCGGCCTCTGCCGGCGCAGGTCCACGAGCGTCTGCGCAGTCAGATCGCGAGCGGGGAGTTCACGCTCGGCAGCCGCCTGCCGACCGAAGGCGAGCTCTGCGCTCTGTTCGGGGTGAGCCGCGTGACCGTGCGCGAGGCTCTTCGCATGCTGCAGCGCGACCGGCTGATCGAATCGCTCCAGGGGCGCGGGCACTTCGTGCTGGGTGTCCCAGCGCTGATTGAGAAGCCGATCAGCGAGCTGCAGAGCGTGACCGAACTCATGCGGGGACTGGGCTTCGCCGTGCGCACCGAAGTGCTGTCGGTAAAGCGCGAATCCGCCGGCAATCACGCGCAGGCGCTGCAGGTCTCGGCGACCGCAGACGTCGTGCGACTGGAGCGCCTGTGGCGATCGCCCGACGACCCGGTCATCTACTCGATCGACATCTTCTCCGCGAGCATCGTGGGCGACGACGAGCCAGACTGGGGCGGCTCCCTGCTCGAGGTCTTCGAGCAGGCCGGTCTCACCATCGCCTACTCGCACGCCCTAATCCGGGCCGCCACCCTGCCCCGGTCGATCGCGCGCCGGGCCGGGGTCGCCCCTTCGCTGCCCTGGATCCTCATGGAACAGGTGAACTTCGCCGCCGATGATCGGCCTCTGCTGCACTCCTACGACTACCACCGTGGCGACAAGTTTGAGTTCTACACACTGAGACAACGGAGCCGGCAGTGAAAGACTCCCAGCCGTTCCCCTTCGAGATCGGTCACGGCCTCATCGAACGCGTCTCAGAGCAATTGCCGCCGTACGTAGCGTTCGTGGCCCCCGAGCCATGGGAGCTGGCCGGGGCGCGCCTTCGGCGCGTGCCCCGGCGCGTGGTCGAGGCAGGCGCGCTCGAGCACGGGTACCTCGACGAGCTGGCCGCTTCGGTCGTGGGCGTCGAGGCGGTCGTTGGTCTGGGCGGCGGATCGGCGCTCGACACGGCCAAGTTCGTGGCCTGGCGGACCGGCTTGCCGCTGTGGCAGTTCCCGTCGATCGCGTCCGTCGACGCGGTCTTCACCCGCCCTGTGGGCGTCCGCGAGGAGCGGCGCGTGCGATATGTCGGTTCGGCGATCCCACAACTAGTTGCGGCCGATCTCGACCTGCTGTGCGCGGCGCCGCCCGAGTTGAACCGTGCGGGGGTCGGTGACATCCTGTCCTGCCACACGGGCCTGCACGACTGGCGACTGGCCCAGGGCGACGCCGAGGCGCCGCCGCTCGACGGCGAGCTCGTCGATCTGAGCCTGCGTCTGGTCGCGGGTCTGCGGCGGCACGCCGGGGCCATCGCCGCCGTCGATGAGGAAGGTCTCACGTTCATTCTCGGGGCCTACCGTGAAGAGGGCGCGGTGGGCGACGCCGTGGGACACAGCTATTTCGAAGAGGGTTCGGAGCATTACGTGGCGTACTGTTTCGAGCGTCTGACCGGTCGACACCTCGTTCACGGCGAGCTGATCACGCTCGGGGTCCTGGCAATGGTGATTGCTCAGGACAACGCCGTGGAGGAAACGGCGACCCTGGTCGGCTCGCTCCGGGTGCGCTGCCTGCCCGGCGAGCTGGACATCTCTTACGCGGTGTTTGACGAGGTGCTGAAGGCCTTGCCTGCCTACTGCGCTCAGGAAGGTTTTCCGCGTAGCGTCGCTCACACCCTGCCCGACAAGACGCGCGGCGCCATCCTCGCGCAGTTCGCCGCGTGGGAGCGCGGGGGACTGCCTCGGCCTTAGCGGCATCAGCGCACCGCGACCCTGTGGGGTACAGAAACTCCGTCACGCGGATTGATCGAGCAAGGATGGCCCGCCTCCGAACACCGATTGCGACCGCTACCCTGGGGCTTCCCTAATGACTGAGGGGTACCAAAACCCCGATTCGCCATCTGACCAGCGGTTCTCTAGGATGCAGCGATGTTCTTCTCACTCCTCTATATGGTGTTGCGCGCCGTCTTTCGTTTGGCGCTCGCCGGCGATCAGCGCGACCGCGAGGTCGAGAACCTCGTCCTTCGCCACCAAGTGAAGGTGTGGGGTGCAGAAACTCCGTTACGCGGACTGCTCGACAACCACCGTCAACTGTGCGAAGCGGCT
>PKYI01000209.1:0-146 GCA_003133645.1 Acidobacteriota bacterium
GCGGAGTCGCCGTGGGGGTGGTACTTGCCCATGACGTCGCCGACGATGCGCGCCGACTTGCGGTACGGCTTGCCGGCGGTGCTCCCCTGCTCCCACATCCCGTAGAGGATCCGGCGGTGCACGGGCTTCAAGCCGTCGCGCACGTC
>PKYI01000209.1:196-12583 GCA_003133645.1 Acidobacteriota bacterium
CGACCGGGATCCGTTCCTCCCGGGCAAAGAGCAAGTCGGTCATGATTTCCAGTTCCCTCTCTCTAGACGTCGAGGTTCACGACCTCGAGGGCGTTCTTCTCGATGAAGGCCCGCCGGGGTTCGACGGCGTCGCCCATCAGCACGGTGAACAGCTCGTCGGCCTCGGCCGCGTCCTCGATCCGGACCTGGAGGAGACGGCGGCTCTCCGGGTTCATCGTCGTCGCCCAGAGCTGCTCGGCGTTCATCNNCCGAGGCCCTTGTAGCGCTGGATCGAGAGCCCGTGGCGGGCGCTCTCGTACACCCGGCTGACGAGATCGTGCATCGACTCGAACGTCTCCTTGACCGACTCGAGCTCGAGGTGGAACGGCGGGACGTCGAACTCCTTGAGGTGCTTGTGGAGGTCGAGCAGTTGCGTGTACTCGTAGGTGCGAATGAGGTCGTAGCCGAGTTCGACCGACCGGTGGCGGCCGTTCTTGTTGTGGCTGACGCGCACCAGCAGGCCGCCGTGCTCCTCGTCGGTGGCCGTGGCTGCGTCGCCGTACTCCTCGGCGCGCAGCTCCTCGGCGAAGCTCTCCATCAGCGCGGCGTCGGCGAGCTGGTCGCGGTGGGCGACGCCGAGGCGCAGCAGCGCCATCACGAGGTCCTTCGGCCAGCCGCGCTGGTCGAGGCGCTCGAGGTGCTCGAGCGAGCGCTCGATGCGGCGGATCGCGTCCTTGAGCTCCTTACCCTTGAGCGTCCGGCCGCTCCCCGCCAGCGTCAGCGTGGCGCCGTCCGAGAGCCGGTCGAGGAGGAACGCGGAAAGCTCGGCGTCGTCCTTGAGGTAGCGCTCGTCCTTCTTGTGCGCGGCCTTGTAGAGCGGCGGCTGCGCGANNAAGAAGGTGAGCAGCAGCGTGCGGATGTGGGCGCCGTCGACGTCGGCGTCGGTCATGATGATGACCTTGTGGTAGCGCACCTTCGCAATATCGAAATCCTCGGCGCCGATCCCCGTGCCGAGGCACTGGATGATCGTGCGGATCTCGTTGTTCGACAACATCTTGTCGAATCGCGCCTTTTCCACGTTGAGGATCTTGCCGCGCAGCGGCAGGATCGCCTGGAAGCGGCGGTCGCGTCCCTGCTTGGCGGAGCCTCCGGCGGAGTCGCCTTCGACCATGAACAGCTCGGCCCCGGCGGGGTCCCGCTCCTGGCAGTCGGCGAGCTTGCCGGGGAGCGACGACGATTCCAGCGCGCCCTTGCGGCGGGTGAGTTCGCGCGCCTTGCGCGCCGCCTCGCGGGCGCGCGCCGCGTCCACGCACTTGGTGACGATGCGGCGTGCGATCGGCGGGTTCTCCTCGAAGAACTCGGCGAGGCGGGTGGCGACCACCGACTCGACCCACCCCTTGATCTGGGAGGAGACCAGCTTGTCCTTCGTCTGGGAGGAGAACTTCGGGTCGTGGATCTTGACCGACACGATGGCGGTGAGCCCTTCGCGCACGTCCTCGCCGGAGAGCCCTTCGGGGAGGTTCTTGAGCAGGCCGTTCGCCTGGCCGTAGTTGTTGACCGTCCGGGTGAGCGCCGAGCGGAACCCGGAGAGGTGTGTGCCGCCGTCGCCGTTGTAGACCGTGTTCGTGAACGGCAGCACGTTCTCGTTGTAGCCGTCGTGCCACTGCATCGCGATGGCGATCTGCTCCCCGTCCTCCGTGTCCTCGACGAGCTGGATCGGCTTGGAGTGGAGCGTGGTCTTGGCGCGGTTCAGGTACTCCACGAAGGCGGCGATGCCGCCATCGAACTGGAACTCCTGCTCCGCCCCGTTGCGCTCGTCGTGGAAGCGGATGAGAAGGCCGGGGTTTAAAAACGCCAACTCGCGCAGGCGCTGCACCAGGAGGTCGTGGTGGAACTCGAGGATCGAAAAGATCTCGGAGTCCGGTTTGAAGGTGATGACCGTGCCGTTCTTGGTCGAGTTGCCGACGCGCTTGAGCGGCGCAACCGGGACGCCGCGGCGAAACTCCTGTTCCCAGACGCCGCCGTCGCGCCGGATCTCGAGGCGCAGCCACTCGGAGAGGAAGTTGACCACCGATACGCCGACGCCGTGCAGGCCGCCAGAAACCTTGTAGGCGTTGTTGTCGAACTTGCCGCCGGCGTGCAGCTCGCACATGATCACTTCCGCGGCCGAGCGCCCGCTCTCCTTGTGCGTGTCGACGGGGATGCCGCGCCCATTGTCCTCGACCGTGGCCGAGTTGTCGGTGTGGATGCGCAGCGAGACGCGGGTCGCATACCCCGCCTGCACCTCGTCGACCGAGTTGTCCACGACCTCCCACACCATGTGGTGCAGGCCGGAGAGGTCGTCGGTGTCGCCGATGTACATCCCGGGGCGCTTGCGCACCGCGTCGGGACCTTTGAGAACCTTGATGCTTTCAGCGTTGTACGCTTTTCCGGTCAAGCTTTCATCCCTCCCGGCGCCACAACGTCCACGACGCCGGCGTTCATGCGCCACACCGCCCCTCCGGTGAGCCGGGGGAGCATCATCTCCTCGTGCGCGGAGGAGAGCAGCGCCTGCCCCCCGTCGCGGAGACGGGCGAGCACCCGTTGCAACACCGCCGCGTCCAGCTCGGCGTCGACATCGTCAAAGACCACCAGCGGGCGCCGCCCCCGCTCGCGCCCCACGACCGCCATGGCGGCGAGCTTGAGCCCGGTCGCCAGCAGCTTGCCCTGCCCCGCGGACAGCGTGTCCCGCGCCGGAACGCCCTGCACGCTGAACTGGAGGTCGTGGCGGTGCGGTCCGACAGCGGTGTGCCCCCGTCCGCGCTCCAGGCGGCGCGAAGCTGCCAGCGCAGCGCGCAACCGGGCCACCAGGGTCGCGGGTTCTGCGACCGCGACGCCATCCGACGCATTATAGCTCAGAACGGGGTGCGCGAGCGACCAGCCGAGGGCATCGAGTTCCTCGCCGAGGTGTCGCTCCAGGCCGGCGAGTGCCGCCATCCGGAAGCGCACGATCTCGGCGCCGAGGACGGCAAGATCGTGCTCGAATGCGTCGAACTCCTCCGGCGGGCCCCAGCGCGTCAGCAGCGCGTTGCGATGCCGCAGCGCCCGGCGGTAGCGCTGCAGGGTGGGCAACGCCTCGGGCCGGATCTGGAAGCACAGGCGGTCGAGAAAGCGGCGGCGGTCCTCCGGGGCGCCCCAGACCAGGGCGCGGTCGTAGCCCGAGAGCGTGGCCACCGGAAAGAGTTCGAGGTACTCGGCGGCCCCGAGCCGGCGGGCGCCGCGGAACAGGGCGCGGGCGAGGGTCCCGGCGTGGCGGACGTCCTGGCGGATCTCCACATCGGTGCCGCCGCGGTCGATCACTCCGGCGAGGGTGAAGGCCGGGGCGCCGTGCCGGATCCAGGCCGCCGACGGCCCCGGGCGGAACGACGCCAGGTTGCCGAGCACGGCCACGGCCTCGAGGAGGTTCGTCTTGCCTGACCCGTTCGCGCCAATGACGGCCGTGAGGCCGGGTCCCACGTCCAGCTGCTGCGGAGCCAGGTTGCGAAAGCCGGAGACGGTGAGGCGGAGGATCGACACGAAGCTAGCCCGGATCATTCGTGGGAGTTCGTCGCGAGAACGCGCAGCTGGCTGGGATGGTGGGCGATCATCCGGTGCGGGGGGCACGGCGCCGGCCCGCCCACCCGCCCGGCGCCTCTGGCCCCCCGCGCCCCCGACCGCGCGAGGCGCAGCCTCGCACGGTCCCGGGTGAGGAGCCGAGGCGTATCCTCTGCGATACGCCGCAGGCTCCGAACCCCGAGTCCGCCCGCCAGACCGGCCAGATCCGCGTTCGCAGCAGAACCCCCATGAATAGTCCAGGCTAGAGGCGGATCGGCATGATCACGTACAGACACTCGCCCATCGCCGCGTCCTCCCCGGTCGGCGTCATCACGACCGGACCGTCCGCGTCCCGCAGCTGGAACTCGACCTCGGCCGTGTCCACCGCACCCAAGAAGTCGAGGATGTAGCTCGCGTTGACGAACACCTTCAAGGGCTGGGCCGAGAACGTGCAGGGGACCACCTCGGTCGCCTGTCCGAGGTCGAACCCGACCGAGGCGAGGGCGATCGAGTCGTGGTCGAACTGCATCTGGACACCGTGGGTGCGCTCGCTCGCGAGCAACGCGACGCGGCGCAGCGCGGCGGTGAGTTCCTGGCGCTGGACGCGGGCGCGGTGCGGGTTGTCGCGCACGAGCACCCGTTCGTACTGCGGGAAGCGAGCTTCGAGCACCCGCGACAACAACACCCGGTCGCCGAGCCGGAAGGCGAGGTGGTTCTCCCCCCGGGCGATGTACAGCGGCGTTTCGGCGTTCGCCGTGAGGTGGCGCAACTGGTTGAGGACCTTCCTCGGCAGCAACTGCTGCTCGAACGGGGGGGTCCCGGCCGTGTGCGCCGCCTTGGCCCACGCCAGGCGGTGGCCGTCGGTGGCGACCATCTCCAGCGCCTTCGCCGACACCAGCAGGAGCGCCGCGTTGTACTGGAAGTGCCCTTCCTCGCTCGACACGGCAAACACCGACCGGTCGATCAGGCGGCGCAGCGTCGGGAGGTCGACCGCAAAACCCTGTCCTTCAGGCACCTCCGGGAGCGTCGGAAAGTCGGCGGGGTCAAGGCTCGCCAACTGCGAGCTGAAGGTGCCGGAGCGGACCTCGACGCGGGACTCCTCGAAGCTGAGGTCGAGGGTATCGGTGGGCAGCGAGCGGATAAGGTCGAAGAATACCTTGCCCTGGACCGTCGTGCGCCCCTCCCGCCGCACCACCGCCGAGCATTGGGTGTAGACGGTGACATCGAGGTCGGTCGCGGACAGGTGCAGCCGGTCCCCCTCCGCGCTCAGCAGGATGTTGGAGAGGATCGGGATCGTGGTGCGGCGCTCGACGACTCCCTGGATAAGCTGGAGCTCTTCGAGCAGAACGGTGCGATTGAGCGTCACGTCCATGGGCGCGGTCTCCCGACTACTTCTATAAAGCAGAAATGATTGTACAGAGGTTCGTAGTAGCAGTCGAGCATGTGGAGAACCCCTCCCTAAAGGGCAGGGGTCTCGTGCGGCATGGGTTGGAGGCCGCGGTCATGTGGAAAGCGGGTGTGGAGAATTTGCCGCGTGGAGGGCGCGGCGACGCCGAATCCCACCGAGAGCGCGAGTTTTCCGCAGCTCAGCGAAAGTGTTCCGCAAAGGTCGTGAGGGTTGCGTCGAGCGAGGGGTTGGTGCGGCGCTCCTCGGTGATGGTCTCGACCGAGTACATGACGGTGGAGTGGTGCTTGGCGAAGAGCTTGCCGATCTCCGGGTAGGAGAGGGACAAGATCTCGCGGATGAGGTACATCGCGACCTGGCGGGGGAACGCCACCGAGCGGCGGTTGTCACGCCCTTTGAGGTCGGCGACCTTGACCCCGTAGTGGTGGGCGACGAAGCGGATGATGTCGGGCGCGGCGATGTGGCGCTCCTGTGGAAGAAGCGGGGAAAGCGCGTTGCGGGCGGTCTCGAGGTTCGCCGGCTGGCTGGTCAGGGTGCAGTAGACAATGACGCGGTTCAAGTAACCCTCGAGCTCGCGGACGTTCTCCCGGACGCGGCGGGCGACGAACAGGACGACGTCGTCGGGGAGATCGAACCCCTCGCCATGCGCCTTCTCGCGGATGATGGCGCACTTGGTCTCGAGGTCGGGCGGCTGGATGTCGGCAACGAGGCCCCAGACGAAGCGCGTGCGCAGCCTGTCCTCGAGCCCCTGGATTAGGGCCGGGGGGGTGTCGGAGGTGAGGACGATCTGGTGCCCGGCCTCGTGCAGCGTGTTGAAGGTGTGGAAGAACTCCTCCTGGGTGCGCTCCTTGCCGGCGAGGATGTGGATGTCGTCGAGGAGGAGGACGTGGATCGAGCGGTAGGCGTCCCGGAACGCCGCCATGCGTTGCAGGCGGATCGAGTTGATCAGTTCGTTGACGAAGTGCTCGGTGGGGACGTAACGGATCCGGGCGCGCGGGGTGCGGGCCAGGATCTCATTGCCGATCGCGTGCAGGAGGTGGGTCTTGCCGAGGCCCGAGCCGCCGTAGAGGAACAACGGGTTGTACGCACGCCCGGGGTTCTCCGCGACGGACTGGGCGGCGGCGCGCGCGAACTGGTTCGACGGTCCGGGGACGAAGGTGGCGAAGGTGTAACGAGGGTTGAGCGGCGTGCCGCCGTGGGCTGGTGCGGCGACCTCGGTGCTCTCGCTCGCGAGCTCGAACGCGACGGTCACGGCGGTACCGGCTGCCTGCTCGGCGAACTCCTGCAGGAGCGCCAGATAGTGGTCGCGGACGTAGTCGGCGTACACGCGCGACGGCGCGACAACGGTGAGACGGCCGCTGCCGGCGCGGGCCGTGAGCGGCGCCAGCCAGACCTCGAACTCTTCCGCGGCGAGGCGGCTGCGGAGGAGGTCCTTGACGGCAGGCCAGAGGTCGGAAGGCATCGTGTGGGGCAAAAGAATACCACGGGGGCGCCCCCGATAGCGGACCATCCGCGGCATTGCCCTTTGGCGGCTCGCATGCTCATGTGGCCTGCGGCCGGCGCAGCCGGCTCGGACTACGGCCCACCGACCCTGTTGTCCTGTGTCCTGTGCCCTGTCTCACCACTCCGATTGACCGAATGGATGCGGGGGCGTAAACTCATCATTCCCCGTCGCCTGGCGCCGGGGGTGGCAAGGGGTGAGAATATGAAACGGACATTCCAGCCGAACAACCGGCGCCGGAAGAAGACCCACGGGTTTCGGGCGAGGATGAGCACGCCCGCGGGACGGCGCGTGCTCGCGGCGCGCCGCCGGAAGGGGCGGAAGCGCCTGACGGTTTGAGCCGGCCGGGGGCGTTCTGGACAGGCTGCTGCACCGTTCGGACTTCAAGCGCGTCTACGCCGGTGGGGCCAAGGTCGTCGGGAGGTACTTCGTCATCTTCGCGCTTGCGGGGGAGGGCGAGGTGCGCCGTCTCGGGATCACGGCGACCCGCAAGATCGGCGGGGCGGTCGTGCGCAACCGCGCCCGGCGCCGCATCCGCGAGCTGGCGCGAACACGCGAGGAACTGCTCGCCGGGTGGGGCGGTGAGATCGTGGTGAACGTCCGGCGCGCGTGCGCCGAGGTGGCGTGGGGCGCTCTGGCGGAGGAGTTCGAGCGGTGCATGAAGAGGGCAACGACCGCTCCGCGGCCGCCCGCGCCGTGATGGCTGCGCTGGCCGGGTACAAGCGGTGGGTTTCGCCGCTGCTGCCGCCGGCGTGCCGGTTCGCACCCACGTGTTCCGAGTACATGCAACAGGCGATCGGTGTGCATGGGCTGAGGCACGGCCTCTGGCTCGGGGTGCGCAGGCTGAGCCGCTGCCACCCGTGGAACCCCGGCGGCTACGATCCGGTGCCGCCGCGCGAAAGGGGCTAGTCGATGGAAAAGCGCGTGCTGCTGGCGGCGGTCCTCTCCGGAATCGTGGTGATCATCTGGTTCTCGTTGTTCGCGCCGAAGCCGCCGAGCGCTCCGGCCGGGGCGCCACCGGTTGCCACGGGTGCAGCGAGTCCGGCGGGCACTCCCGCGGGCGCGCCAGAGGCCGCTGCCCCGGAAGCTGCCACGCCGGCGGTTCCGGCGGGACCCGTGGTGGCGGCGGAGCTGGGCGAGGACGCGGCTCCGATCGCGTTCGCGGGCGACGGCTGGCGCGCCACGGTGGACCCGCGCGGCGGGGTGATCTCGTCGCTGGTGGTCGACGGGTACCGCGACGACGCCGGGGCGCCTCTGGAACTGGTCCGCGCCGGCGGCGCACCACCGCTGTCGGTTGCCGTTCCCGGAGCCTGGAATGAGGCGCTGTATAAGGTAAAGCGCGAGAACGGCGGCGTCCGGTTGCGCTGGAGCGACGGCGCCGGCAACTGGGTGGCGAAGAAGATTATGGCCGGGAAAGGGAAGTTCGCGGTCGAAGTCGAGGTGCAGGCGGGCGGGGTCCCGGCGCGGGCCGGCGTGGTGATCGCGACCGGGATCGAGAAGACGCTCAAGATCGACCAGCAGGGGAGGTTCGGCGGCGAGGCCGCGGTCGTGCGGGTGGACGGCAAGGTGGACCGGTTGCTGGCGGCGAAGCTGGACACTGTGCGCTCGGTGCGGGGGGCGATCGACTTTGCCGGGGTCGAGGACCAGTACTTCCTCCTCGCGCTGCTGCCGAACGACCCGGTCGCCGAGGTGCGGATCTCGCGCTCCGGTACCGGGCCGACGGCCCTGCCGCAGGTGGTCGTCGTGGGCATCAACGGTGCGGTGGCCGGGACGCTATACGCCGGCGCCAAGGAGCGCGGCGTCCTGCTTGGCTACGGGCGCGGGCTCGCGGAGACGCTCTCGTTCGGCATTTTCGGCTTCCTCTCGGTCGGCTTCCTCGCGGCGCTGCGCTGGATCTACGGCTGGGTCAGGAACTGGGGCGTCGCGATCATCGTCCTTACCGCCGGGATCCGCATCCTGCTCTTCCCGCTCAACCACAAGAGCGCCGTGGCGATGAAGCGGATGCAGGTGCTGCAGCCGAAGATGAAGGCGATCCAGGACCGCTACAAGGAGCGGGCGAAGAAGGACCCCAACGTCCGCACCCGAATGAACCAGGAAGTGATGAATTTGTACAAGGAGGAGGGCGTCAACCCGATGGGCGGCTGCCTGCCGATGCTGGTGCAGCTGCCGATCCTGTGGGCGCTCTACTCGCTCTTCGCCTACGCGATCGAGCTGCGGCAGGCGCCGTTCGTGTTCTGGATCCACGACCTGGCGGCGAAGGATCCGACCTACATCACCCCCATCCTGATGACCGCCTCGATGGTGCTGCAGCAGCGGATGGCGCCGCAGGTCGGCGACCCCGCGCAGAGGCGGATGTTCATGTTCATGCCGTTCATCTTCGGTTTCATGTTCATGAGCTTCCCGGCCGGGCTGGTGCTGTACTGGCTGGTCAACAACCTGTTCACCATCGGGCAGCAGCTCCTCACGGAGCGCATGATGACGGCGTCGGCGCAGCCGAAGTGAGAGGAGGCCGGGGACCGGACCGCTCGGGCTGGGCGGCTCGGCTCGCCTCGGAGGGGCTGTCGGCCGAACTCGCGGATCGCCTGGCGAGCTACCTCGAGCTCCTGGGGCGGTGGGGCGGCGCAGTCGATCTGTTCGGCGGCGCGGACCCCGGAGAACTGCTGACCTCCCTGGTGCGCGACGCCCTGGCGGCGCTGCCGTACCTCGGCGAGACGGACACCCTCATCGACATTGGGAGCGGGAACGGGTTTCCCGGGATACCCCTGCTGGTGGCGCGCCCCGGCGTGCGCGGCGTGCTGTTGGAACCGCGCGAGCGGCGGTGGGCGTTCCTGAAGGAGGCGGTACGCGAACTCGGCCTCACGGCGGACGTGCGGCGGGAACGCGTGGCCGACCACGCGGGCGGCGGCTACGACGTGGCGACGGTCCGGGGCGTCGGCTTCGAGGCGTGGCTGCCGGATGCGTCCCGCCTGGTGAAGGCAAGCGGCCGGTGGCTGTGGTGGACGAGCGCGGCCAACGCGGCGGCGCTCGCTGGACGGGTGCCCGAGGGGCGTGTGTTACCCTTCCCGCTGTCGGATCCGGCGCATGGCGTGTTGGCGGTCTGGCGCCGATGTTCCACGTGAAACATTTTGGAGAACTCTTGAAGAATCAAAGAGTTGTGGCTATCGCGAACCAGAAGGGCGGGGTCGGCAAGACCACGACCGTCATGAACCTCGGGGCGTCGCTCGCCGCCTGCGAGCAGACGGTCCTGGCACTCGATCTCGACCCCCAGTCGAACTGCTCTTCTGGCTTGGGGTGGGCGGGGGAGGGCCCGACCTCGTACGAGGTTCTGGAAGGGCTCACCCCGTTGCGGGACGCGGCGGTCGCCACGCGCTTTCCCGGTCTCGACCTGCTGCCGGCGCGCCGCGACCTGGTCGGCGCCGGGGTCGAGCTTCTCGCCGACCCGGAGCGGGCGGAACGGCTGCGCCAGGCGCTCGCCGCATCCCCGACCGATCACCAGTGGGTCCTGATCGACTGCCCGCCGTCGCTCGGCCTGCTGACGCTCAACGCGCTCGTCGCCGCCGACGCGGTGCTGATCCCGATCCAGTGCGAGTACTTCGCGCTCGAGGGGGTGAGCGAGCTGATGCGGACGCTCGACCGCGTCCGGGCGGCGTGGAACCCCGAACTCGCGGTGGACGGCGCGGTGCTGACGCTGTACGACGAGCGCGTCAGCCTCTCGCACCAGGTCGTCGACGAGGTGCGGCGGTTCTTCGGCGAGGCGGCGTTCACCACGGTCATCCCGCGCAACGTCCGCCTCGCGGAGGCGCCGTCGTTCGGCCGGACGATCCTGGAGTACGACATCCGCAGCCGCGGGGCGCAGGCGTACCTCGCCCTGGCCGAGGAGTTGCTGCGGAGGCGGAGGGCGCATGAAGCGGTCCGCGTTGGGTAAGGGCATTGCCGCGCTGATCCCCGAGGGCGCCTCCTTGCGTCCCGGCACGGTGACCGAGGTGGCGATCGGCGAGATTCGCCCCAACCCGCTGCAGCCGAGAAGGCAGTTCGCCGCGGCGGGCCTCGAGGAGCTGGCGGCCTCGATCCGCGAGCACGGGCTCTTGCAGCCGGTGCTGGTGAGCCGCTCGCCCGCCGGCGGCTACGAGCTGATCGCGGGGGAGCGCCGCTGGCGCGCCTCCCGCCTCGCGGGCCTCGAGCGGATCCCGGTCGTGCTGCGCGACGCGGTCGCGGACGCCGATCAGCTCGCCCTCGCGCTGATCGAGAATCTGCAGCGCGAGGACCTCACCCCGATCGAGGAGGCGCGCGCCTACCATCACCTGCGCGCCGAACTCGGCCTCGCGCAGGAGGCGATCGCGGCCCGCGTTGGGAAGGACCGCTCGACGGTCGCCAACGCCTTGCGCCTGCTCCAGTTGCCGCTGTCGGTGCAGGAGATGGTGGACGCCGGCGAGTTGTCGGCCGGCCACGCCCGCGCCCTTGCCGGGGTGAGCGGGGCCGAGCGCCAGGAAGAGCTCGGGCGACGGTGCGCCCGCGAGGGATGGAGCGTGCGCGAGCTCGAGCGGCGGTTGCAGCCGCCGCCGCGGCGGGCGGCGCGGACCGCCGATCCCGAAACGGCGGCGGCCGCCGAACGCCTGGCACTGGCGCTCGGCGTCACCGTCGAGATCAACCGGCGCCGGCGCGGCGGCGAGATCCGCCTGCGCTTTGCGAGCGAGGAAGAGCTCATCCGACTCTTCCGGCTGCTCGCCGGGGAGAAGCGATGAAAAAGGGACAGGGAACGCTCAATGGCTTCTTGGATCAGGGGTGCGCGATCAAGGGCGACGTGGTGTTCTCGGACCTGCTGCGCGTGCACGGCCAGGTCAGCGGCACGGTCACCAGCGAGCACGAACTCCTCGTCGGGGAGGGCGGGGTCGTCGAGGGGGAGATCACGGTCGGGCGGCTGGTCGTCGCCGGCACCGTGAAGGGCACCGTGCGCGTCAAGGAGCGCCTGATGATTCACGGGACGGGCCGGGTGCTGGCCGAGGTGTTCGCTCCTACGCTCGTCGTCGACGAGGGCGGGGTGCTCGAAGGCGTGGTCCACATGGCGCGATGCGACAACCCTTCAGAACCCCCTACTTGACATCAGACTCAGAAGCGATTAGCGTGACTTCCTGAGTGAAATTGAGACGCTCATCAGGAGGGCACGATGAAGCGAGCCGAAAAGTTCTTCGTCCAGTATTTGCGTGACAACAACCTCAAGGTAACCAAAGAGCGCCTGATGCTCCTCGATGAACTCTTCGAGTCCACCGGGCACCTCGACGCCGACTCGCTGCTCTTCCAGCTGCGCAACCAGGGCAAACGAGTCTCGCGCGCGACGATCTACCGCACCCTCGACCTGCTGGTCCAGTGCGGCCTGGCGCGCAAGTCGCGCCTGGGACGCGAGCACTACGTGTACGAGCGCGTCACCCCGGGGAAGCGGCACGACCACATGGTGTGCACGAGCTGCGGCCGGATCATCGAGTTCTACGACGCCGACCTCGACGAGCGGCAGCGCGACGTCTGCCTCGAGCACGGCTTCCGGCCCAGCTTCTACAGCCTGCAGATCCAGGGGCTGTGCGCCGAGTGCCAGAAGAGCGAGTGACCCCCTTCGCCGAACCTGGTCGCAAACGCCGTGCGACCGTGCGTTAAGCGCACTTGACATCCTGCTCGCCGAGGCGGACGCCGTCGTCCTGCAGGTCGGCGGCACCAAGAGCCTCCGTCGCGTGCTCTACCTCGCCGCGCCTAACGGGTTGCGGCGCCCGCGGCGAGCTCCTTGACGAGGTTTCCGACGACCGCCTTGGCGTCCCCAAACACCATCAAGGTGCGGTCCATGTAGTACAACTCGTTGTCGATGCCGGCGAACCCCGGGCTCATGCTGCGCTTGATCACCATCACGGTGCGTGCCTTGTCGACGTCGAGGATCGGCATGCCG
>PKYI01000012.1 GCA_003133645.1 Acidobacteriota bacterium
GTGCGACCCAGAACAGCACGCTGCCGCCGCCACCGGCGCCGCACGCCTTGCCCGCGAGCGCACCCGCCGCCGCGCCCGCCGCCAGGATTGCGTCGAGCGCCATGTTGGTGACCGAGGGCGCAAGTTCCCTGCGCGCGCGCCACTCCGCCGCAACCGCCTGGCCGACCGCCGCCTCGTCGCCGGCGAGCAGTGCCGCGCGGCATGCGGTCGCGGCCACCGCGATCTCGTCCAGCCTGCGGGCGACCCGGCGGTCGCCGTCGATGCGCGCGCGGTAGACCTCCCAGTTCACCATCCCGGAGGCGTGGGTGATCCCGGAGTAGATCACGACGAGACGAGCGGCGAGCCAGCCCCGGTCCGTCCCGAGCCGCTCGACCCGTTCGCCGCCCGGGTTCAGGTGGAGAGCGAGGATGCCGCCCAGCAACGCCGGCAGGTAGTCCTGCACGCCGGTGGGGACCCCCAGCACCCGGGATTCGAGGTCGCGCAGCAGCGCCACGATTCTTGCCACACCGAGGCGCCGGCCGGAGAGCGCCAGGCAGCCGCGCGCGAGCGCGACGGCGAACGCCGAGGACGCGCCCAGCCCCGAACCGACCGGCGGCTGCTCGATCACCTCGACGGCGAACCCGCCTCCGGGCACGAGGTGGAAGCCGACCGCCGCCGCGAGCTCGCGCGCCGCGTCCTCCGGACCGAGGAGGCGCGGCGCGGACGCCGGCGCCGAGAAGGCGATCGACCCGGACGGCGCGCCGCCGGCGACGAGGCGGATGCGCACACCGCGCGTGAGCGCCGCGTTGACGGTGATCGAGCCGGGGTGCAGGCAGTACAGCGGCCAGAGGTCGAGCGTGCCGCCCGCGAGGTCCGCCCGCACCGGCGCGAACGCCTCGAGGGACACCGGCCCCGGCCCTGGGACGGGCGCGTGCGGCGCACTGCGCCTAGCCATGGAACGGCGCCGGCGACGCGGCTTGCAGCGCGGCGACGCGCCCGGCGGCGAGCGGCCCCGCCGCCTGCAACAGCGGAAGGACCTGCTGCGCCCAGGCAGCGAACCGGTGTTCCTCCGACCGCGGCAGCGGCGGCGCCGGGTCCCGGCCGATTGACAGCGGGTTCAGGTGCTTGCCGTTTTGAGTGATGCGGTAATCCAGGTGCGGCCCGGTCGCGAGGCCGGTGGCGCCGACGTAGCCGACCACCTGCCCCTGCTCGACGCGTACGCCCGGGTGGACCCCCGGCCCGAAGCGGGAGAGGTGCAGGTAGGCGGTGACGTAGCCGCCGGGGTGGCGGACCTCGACGGTATTGCCACCGCCGCCGCGCCGGCCGGTGAATGTCACCACGCCGTCGGCGGTGACCATCACGGGGGTCCCGACCGGCGCGCCGTAGTCCACGCCCCAGTGCGGCAGCCTGACGCCCAGGATCGGGTGCATCCTGGCGAGTGAGAACCGCGAGGTCACGCGAGAGAACTTGAGCGGCGCGCGCAGGAACTGCTTGTGCAGCGGGCGGCCTCGCTCATCGTAGTAACTCGGCCGGTCGCCAGCGAAGGCGTAGCGCACCGCGGTGAACCGCTTCCCCCGGTTGTCGTAGCTCGCCGCCATCACGGGCCCGTACCCCACGGTGCGCCCAGCGGAGCGGATCCGCTCCACCAGGATCGCGAAGCTGTCGCCGCTGCGGACTTCGCGGTGGAAGTCGATGTCCCACTGGAACAGGTCGGCCAGTGCCACCGCGAGGGTATCGCCCTCCCCGGCGGCGGCGATGGCATCGAACAGACTCGACTGGACGGTCCCCTGCACGACAACGACCTCGCGCTCGACGGGCCGCTCCTCGTGCCGGCCGACCAGCTTCGCACCCGAGCGCTCGACCACGACCGTGGATCGCCAGTCGGGTGTGAGGCGCAGCGCCTTGACCTCGCCGTGGACATCGAACACCGCTTCCGCGACAAGCCCAACCGGAAGCGCGCGCGGGTCGATCTGGGCTCGGACCGCGGCCAGCCACGGCAGCATCTCGGAGGGCGAAAGACCGAGCCGTCGCACCAGGGCTGCAAGCGTCTCGCCACTTGCCAGCACGCCCTGCCGCACCACGGTGGGCAGCGTCAGGGGAGGAACCACGAGGCAGGGCCGCGGCGCCGCCGGCGTCATCGTCCCGACCGTCGCGGTGCTCCAGCGGGCGAGCGCCAGCACGAGAACGGCGAGGCCTGCCAGGAGGCGGTCCGCGAACCTCACCTCTGTGCCATCTCCCGCACGATCGACTGGACCTCGACCGGATCCGGACCGCACCGCGCGCGCACCCTGCCGTCTTTCTCGACCAGGAGCACGGCGGGCGCCTTCGTCACCTGGAAGCGGCGCACCAACTCGCCGCGACGGTCGAACACGAACGGCAGCGTACCCTTGAGCGCCGGGAAGTCGCGGCCGACCTCGGAGCGTCTCTCCTGGAACACGATGACCGCCCCCGGCCAGCCGTGCTGTTCCGCTGCGGCCTCGACCCCGGGGAGCAGCTTCGCGAACTCCTCGGCGTGGGGCAGCCAGGAGTTCCAGAACACCAGCACCACCGGACCGCGCGACAGCAGACTCGGCAGCGAGAACGCCGCACCGCCGGAAACTTGCAGGTCATCGCCCCCGCCCAGAACGGCGGCGGCCAGCAGCAGCGGGACGGCCGCAAGCCTCATCTTGCTATGCTAGCAAATCCGCCGGAACCCCGCGCCGGGCCGTGCGCCGGCCCGGCGCGGGGCGGCCGCCGGCTCAGTGCAGCCGCGTCGCGGCCGCGGGTTCGCCCCCGGCCGCAAACACGGCCTCGAAGTCCAGGTTCTCGGAACGCAACCGGTGCGGCCGCTGGTGGAGGTAGTTGTAGCGCACGCCGTAGGAGAGCAGGGCGCCCTCCAGCAACCTGCGCCCGCGGTACAGGCGCGACATCACGGTGCCGACGGGGATCACCAGGATGTCGGCGATCTCCTTGTACGCGTACCCCTCGATATCCGCGAGCAGGACGACCACCTTGTAGTTATGCGGTAGGGCGGTCAGGGCGCGCCGCACCTCGCCGTCGAGCGTGGACTCCATCAACTCCTCCTCTGGGGTCCGGGTGGCGGTGCCCGTCGTCGGGAGGACTGCCGACTCGAACGTCTCCTCGAGTTCGGCAAAGTCTACCTGTGCCGGAAGTTGCTTGCGCCTCCGGTACTCGTTGATGAACGTGTTCTTCAGGATCTTGAACAACCACGCCTTGAGGTTGGTGCCGGGTGAGAACGACGCGTAGTGCCGGTACGCCTTCAGGTACGTCTCCTGCAGGAGGTCTTCGGCGTCCTCCGCGCTGCGAGCCAGGCGCAGCGCCGTCTTGAATAGCTGGTCACGGTAGGGAAGCTCGGCGTTTTCGAAGTTCCAAAAACCCTGTTCGTTCATGCTCGCCTCCACTGGCCGCAATCTTAAATGAGTCAGAGTTCAAATGTCAATACCTCGACAAAACATGGACGCTGTCGCAGCACATGGTCGGTGACGGCACTCGAGTGGAAGATCGGGTGGAAGAGCCAGCCTCGGCGGCGGCGCGGCTTTCGCGACTCACCGACGGCGACGGAGGACCGGCATTGTGGTACGGGCGACGACGGGGGGCGAAAACGGACACAGCCCGGCCCGCCGGAGCGGCGGGCCGGGCGATCTCGCTTCAGATCGGGCGCGGCCGGGAAGCCGCGGGGATCACTTGCCGAGGATCATGAAGGCGATCACGAGCGCGTAGATGACCAGCGACTCGATGAACGCCACGCCGAGCAACATGGTGATGCGCACCGGGCCGGCGGCGCCGGGGTTGCGCCCCATGCTCGTGCACGCCGAGGCCACGGCCTTCCCCTGTCCGAACGCTCCGGCGAACGCCGCAACGCCGAGGACGAGCGCGGCCGCGATGAACTTCCACGCGTCGCGCATGCCGGATGCCCCGGCGCCGCCCTCGTCGGCCGCGAGAACGGGAGCCGCAAGACTCAGCAGGACCAGCCCAATCATCACCACCAGCATCTTCTTCCTCATCTCGTTTCCTCCTTCGCGGGTTTGCCCTTTTCTAGTGCTCCTCGGATACGGCTCCGGAGACGTAGACCGTGGTCAGCATGACGAAGATGAACGTCTGGATGAGGGCCCCGAGGACCCCCAGGCCCATCATCGCGGGAACGAAAAACGGCAGGATCACAAGGAACATGCCGGTGGCCGTGTGCTCGCCGAAGATGTTGCCGAACAAGCGCAGCGCGAGCGAAAGCACGCGCGCCAGGTGCGAGATGATCTCGATCGGCACCATCAGCGGGAAGAGCCACCAGACCGGCCCCACGAACTGTTTGGCGTACTTGACCGGACCCAGTCGGCGCAGCCCCACGATGTTGTAGAACAGGAACGCCGTCAACGACAGGGCGAACGTCGTGCTCGTGTTCGCCGTCGGAGGTTGCAGGAAGAAGATCAATCCGAACGCGTTCGAGAGGAAGATGAAGAACGCAAGGGCGACGATGAACGGCACGAATTCCCTGCCGCGGCCGTGGCCGACCACATCCTCCGAAAGGTTGGACAGACCCGAGAGCAATAGCTCGAACGCCTGCTGCAGGCCAGACGGGCGTTCGAGCGAGTAACTCCGCCGGGCGGCAAGCACCAACGCCGCCACCAGGACGACGACGAGCAACGCCATGACGACATGGTCGGGAAGCCAGATCCCGGCCTCGCCATCGATCCCCATCGCCTTCTGCCACCCCGCTGAAGGCACGCCCAGCAACATCGCCAGCAGGGCGTTCACCGGGTGAAACAGGATCGAGAGTTCATGGTGCACCGGCGCCTACCCTCCCGGGACCGCGCCCGGCGGACCCCGCGCTCGCAACGCTGATGGTGGCCAGGAAGCACGCGACGCCCGCCGCCACGGCCCAAAGCTCGATACGTCTGCGCATCAGGTACCAACCGACGAACAACCCGCCCCACAAGGCCCACCGCGCTGCCAGCAGCCAGACGACTCCCCGCGTCAGATGGGGTGTGCCCGGCTGAAGCATGCGGCCCAACAACCCTCCCAGTAAAAACGCGTTGATGATACCGACGCCGGCGGTGACGGTCAAGGCGATCGCGTTCCACGGCCCGCCCAACCAGCCGGCGACCCCCGCCGCGGCGAGCGTGAGCGGGATCCCGGGCCGTAGGGCGCGACTCGCCAGCACCTTAGGCCCCCCGCTTGCCGTTCTTCGCCGCCTCGTCCTCCTCGCGGCCGATCCGCAGCGCGGTCCGGATGGCGTTGAGAAAACCACCGGCGATCCCGAACACGGTGAAGACGACCATCAGCCAGGGAGCGGTCGAGAGGACGCGGTCGAGCCAGCGCCCGACGAAGAATCCGATCGCCATTGCGATCGGAAATGCGAGCCCGATGGACGTGGCATCCGCCATGCGCCGGATCGAGGCGGCCGAGCGTGGGGGACGCCCTTCGCTCACGGCAGTCCCAACAATCCCGCCGTCGCGCGAGCCGCCGCCAGGAACGGCGCCGGGAGCACCCCGATGAGGAGGACCGCGGCACCGCATACCCAGATGACGCGCTCGGTCCACGGGGCGGCCACCAACTCCGCGGGCTCGACCCCGTCACCCTCGCGCAGGTACATCTGGAGCACGATGCGGAGGTAGTAGTAGAGCGACACCGCCGACATCACCACGGCGACCACCACCAGCCAGACGTACCCCGCGTTGACCGCGGCGGCGAACAGGTACAGCTTGCCCATGAAACCCGCCGTCGGCGGGATGCCGCCGAGCGAGAGCATGAACAGGAGCATGCCGAACGCGGCCGCCGGGTGCCGGCGCGCGAGGCCAGCGTAGTCGGCCACGGTCTCCCCCGCGTACCCCCGCGACTCCAGCATAATCACGAAACCGAACGCGCCCAGGTTGGTCACAGTGTACACCAGCATATAGAAGAGCACGCTGTTGACGCCGGCCGGGCCGCCGGCGACCAAGCCGACGAGGGCGTAGCCGGCGTGAGCGATCGAGGAGTACGCCAGCATCCGCTTCACGTTGTCCTGGGTCAGGGCGGCGACGTTCCCCCAGATCATCGTGAGCACCGCCGCGGCCCCCATGAGCCAGACCCACGACGCGGCGAGCGGCGCGAGGCCGCCGACGAAGACGCGGAGGAACATGGCGAACGCGGCGGCCTTGGGCCCCACCGACATGAACGCGGTAATTGGGGTGGGGGCGCCCTCGTAGACGTCCGGCGTCCAGACGTGGAACGGCACCGCCGCCACCTTGAACAGGAAACCGCAGGCGAGCAGCGCGACCCCCACCACGGCCGTCGGCCCGGGTTTGGCGCCAGCGAGCACGCGGGCGAGGGTCGCGAGGTCGAGCGTCCCGGTCGCGCCGTAGATCAGCGACAGCCCGTAGAGCAGGATCCCCGACGACAACGCGCCGAGCACGAAGTACTTTGCGGCGGCCTCGTGTGATTTGACCTCGCGGCGGAAGTACCCGGCGAGGATGTACGTCGAGAGCGCCATCAGCTCGAGCCCAACGTAGATCACCGCCAGGTTGACGCCCGAGGCCATCGTCATCATGCCGACGGTGGCGAACATGACCAGGGCGAGGTACTCGCCGGGCCGGTAGTCGTTGCGCTTCAAGTAGTCGAGGGAAAGCAACACCACCAGCGCGGACGAGAGCAGGAAGAGCGTCTTGAAGAACACCGCGAACCGGTCGAGCGCGAACATTCCGGAGAAGAAGTGCGCGGCGGGATCGGTGGCACCGGCGGCGAGCCAGAGCGTCACCCCGGTGGCGGCGAGGGCAAGCACGGCCCCGGCGCTGAGGAGGCCGTGCCGGGGCTTGCCCGAAGCAAGCCCGGCCAGCAGGACCACCATGGCCAGCGTCGCCAGCACCAGCTCGGGGAGCAGGGCGATGAGGTCCGCGCGCATGGTCTCAGTGCTCCTGAGGATGCGCGGCGGGCGGCGCCGCGGGGAGCTCGAACGCCGGGCGGTTCAGGTAGCCGGGGTCTACGACCTCGACGACCCGCTTGATCGACGGCTCCAGGATCCTGAAGAACGGCTTGGGGTAGATCCCGATCCAGAAGCACAGGACGATGAGCGGGATGAGCGTCCACTGCTCGCGCAGGTTGACGTCCTTGAGCGCCTTGTTCTCCTCGTGTGTGATCTCGCCGAAGAACACCCGCTGGTAGAGCCAGAGCATGTACCCGGCGCCGAGCACCAGTGAGGTGGCGGCGATCACGGCCCACGTCGTCGAGCGGTTGAACACGCCCACCAGGATCGTGAACTCGCCGATGAAGCCGTTGAGCGTCGGCAGGCCGATCGAGGCCATGGTGATCACCATGAACATCATCGCGTAGATCGGCATGACTTTGGCGATGCCGCCGTAGTCCGCGATCATCCGGGTGTGACGGCGCTCGTAGATGATCCCCACGAGCAAGAAGAGGCCGCCCGTCGAGAGACCGTGGTTGATCATCTGCAGCACCGATCCGGTCAGCCCCTGCGGGTTGAGCGCGAACATGCCCAGCATCACGAACCCGAGGTGCGAGACGGAGGAGTAGGCGACCAATTTCTTCATGTCCTTCTGCGCCATCGCCACCAGCGCGCCGTAGACGATGCCGATGATCGCGAGCGTCACGACCCAGGGCACCGCCTTGCGCGTCGCGTCCGGGAGCAGCGGCAGCGAGAACCTGATGAAGCCGTACGTCCCCATCTTCAGCAGGACGCCGGCCAGGATCACCGAACCGGCGGTCGGCGCCTCGACGTGCGCGTCCGGCAGCCAGGTGTGGAACGGGAACATCGGCACCTTGATCGCGAAGCCGATGAAGAACGCCAGGAAGACCCAGAACTGGACGTGCGGCGGGATCTGGGTCGCGATCTTGAACAGGTCGGTGACGTCGAACGTCGGGGTGTGGCCCAGGCCCGGGAGGCCGATCGCCTTCAGGCCGGTGGAGTTGTAGAAGTACAGGGCCAGGATGCCGACCAGCATCAGCACGGAACCGAACAGGGTGTAGAGGAAGAACTTGATCGCGGCGTATAGCTTGCGCGGGCCGCCCCAGATCCCGATCAGAAAGTACATCGGGACCAGCATCGCCTCCCAGAAGAGGTAGAAAAGGATGAAGTCGAGAGAGATGAAGACGCCGAGCATGCCGGTTTGCAGGAGCAGCAGGAAAACGTAGTACTCCTTCTGCCGGTGCGTGATCGCCGTGAACGAGGAGTAGACGGCGATGAACCCGAGCAGCGTCGTGAGTAGGATCAGCAGCACCGAGATCCCGTCCACACCGACGTGGTACCTGGCGCCGACCGCCGGGATCCAGTCGTGCACGTAACTGAACTGGAACGCCGGGCCGCCCGGGTCGTAGAGGAACCACAGCGGCAGCGAGAGCACGAAGTCGAGCCCCACCACCACGGTGGCCACCGTCTTGATCGCCGCGCTCTGCTCCTTGCGCAGCACAAAGACGATCACCAGCGCACCGAGCAGCGGCACGTAGCAGATGACGTTCAGCAGGTTGGTAGCAAAACCCATCGCATCCCCCTCAGCGGCCCAGCCACAGGGCCGCCGCCACCATCAACACGAACCCCACGGTCATGATCAGCGCGTACCCCTGCACGACGCCCCACTCCACGCGCCGGAGTACACGGCTGGCCCGCCCGTAGAGATCGGCCACGAGGTTGACCAGCCCGTCCACCACATTGAGATCGAACAGCCCGGAGAAGAACGAGGTGCCCACCGTGAGGTGGCGCGCCCCGTTGACCGCGCCGTCCACGACGCGGGCGTCGAACTCCCACGAGGCCCGCGCCAGTTTCATCGTGCCGGCCACCACGGTGGCGTTGTACGCCTCGTCCACGTAGTACTTGTTGGCGACCGTCGCGACCAGGCCGGGGAACCGCTCGCCGAAGCGCCGCGGCCGCGCGAACGCCTCGGGCCCGAAGTACCACCTGGTCGCGAGCCAGATCCCGGAGAGCGCGACCCCGACCGAGAGCGCGATCAGCAGCCACTCGACGCCCACGCCCACGTGGTGCCCTTCGATTTCGACCGGCGCCGCCACCGGGTGCAGCAGCCCTTCGAACCAGTTCAGCTTCGGCCCGAACATCCCCATCCCGAGGAAACCGGCCGCGATCGATCCCGCCGCCAGGATCTGCAGCGGCACCGTCATGCTCTTCGGCGACTCGTGCAGGTGGTGCGCCTGTTCGTGGGTGCCGCGGAACTCGCCGTGGAACGTCATGTGCACGGCGCGGAACATGTAGAACGCGGTCATGAACGCGCCCGCGAGGCCGAGCGCCCACAGCAGGAGGTACACCGTTCCGAAGCCGTACAGGTCGCCCGACCCGGCCGCGAACACCTTCGCCAGGATCTCGTCCTTGGAGAAGAAGCCCGCGAGCGGTGGGATCCCGGCGAGTGCCAGCGTCGCCACCAGGAACGTCCAGTAGGTGGTCGGCATGTGCTTCTTGAGGCCGCCCATCTTGCGCATGTCCTGCTCGCCGGAACAGGCGTGGATCACCGAACCGGCGCCGAGGAAGAGGCAGGCCTTGAAGAACGCGTGCGTGAAGACGTGGAACATCCCGGCGCTGAACGCCCCCGCCCCGGCGGCGAGGAACATGTAGCCGAGCTGGGAGACGGTCGAGTACGCCAGGACCTTCTTGATGTCGTTCTGCGCCAGACCGATCGTCGCGGCGAACACGGCCGTCAGGCCGCCCACCAGCGCGACGACCAGCATCGCGGTCGGCGACAGCCGGAAGATGAAGTTGGTGCGCGCCACCATGTAGACGCCGGCGGTGACCATCGTCGCGGCGTGGATGAGCGCCGACACCGGGGTGGGACCGGCCATCGCGTCCGGGAGCCAGACGTACAACGGCAGCTGCGCCGACTTGCCCACGGCCCCAACGAATAGCAGCAGCGCGATCGGGGTGGCCGCCGCCGCGAACCTCGCCGGATCGGCCTCGATCGCCGCCTGCAGCGCGGCGAAGTCGACGGTGCCGAACACCTTGACCGTCCAGAAGATGGCGAGCAGGAAACCGAAGTCGCCGATGCGGTTGACGATGAACGCCTTCTTCCCCGCCGACGCGCACCAGTCCTTCTCGAAGAAGAAGCCGATCAGCAGGTAGCTGCACAGGCCCACGCCCTCCCACCCGACGAACATGACGGCGAGGTTGGCGCCCAGCACGAGGGTGAGCATCGCGAACATGAACAGGTTCAGGTAGGCGAAGTAGCGGGCGTACGGCCGCTCACCCTCGCCGTGCATGTACCCCACCGAGTAGACGTGGATGAGGAAACCGACGAAGGTGACGAAGAACAGCATCACGGCCGAGAGCGCGTCGATCCGCAGGGCGAAATCGATCGAGAGGTTGGCGAGCAGGCCACCGGTGGTATGGCCGAACCCGGCCGGAATCCACGTGAACAACCGGTTGACGTGCACGGCGGCGGTGCCGACCGACGCGGCCCAGTCGATGATGGCGGCGAACGCCGCGACCATCGCGAGCCCGGAGCCGGTGAGCGCGACGGCGGCGGTGGTGCGGCGCGACCACCCCCTGCGGTTGCCGACCAGGCCGTTGACCGCGGCGCCGATCAGGGGGAGGAGCGGGATCAGCCAGAGCAGGTCTTTCATCGGCTACCCCTCCATCACGTTGACCTGGTCGAGGTTCACCGTCTGCTTGAGGCGGACGAGCGCGACGATGATGCCGAGGCCGATGGCGGCTTCCGCGGCCGCGATCGTGATCACGAACACGGCTAACACCTGTCCGGTGAGGTCCCCGAGCTGGCGGGAGAACGCGATGAAGTTGAGGTTGGCGGCGTTGAGGATCAGCTCGACGCACATCAGGACGGTGATGAAGTTCCGCCGCACCGCCATGCCGACGACGCCGAGCGTGAACAGCGCGAGCGAGAGCACGAGGACGTGCGTGGTTGAAATCATGCGGCTCCCCCCCTCCCCGTTTCCTTGCGGCCCATTACGATCGCACCGATCATCGCAACCAGCAGCACGATCGAGACCACCTCGAACGGCAGGAGGTAGTCGCGGTACAGGCTCCACCCGACCGCCTCGGTGTTGCCGAGCGGCACCCCGGCTACCAGGCGCAGCGCGGCGCCGTCGGCAGGCGGCCCGCTGGAGGCGGCCCAGATCCCGACGCCGACCAGCGCCGCGAGCAGCACGCCGAGGACGACCGCGGCCGGCACCAGGCGGTGCACGTACTGCGGCTCGTCCGGGATATCCCGCGCCTTCACCAGCATGATCACGAACAGGAAGAGCACCATGATCCCGCCGGCGTAGACCAGGACCTGGACGGCGGCCAGGAACTCGGCCTGCATCAGCACGAACACCCCGGCCACGGCGAGGAAGGTGCCGAGGAGCGAGAGCGCCGCGTGCACCGGGCTCCGAAACGCGATGACCCCGACGGCGCCGGCGAGAGCGACCGCCGCCAGGCAGTAGAACACGATCTCGGCGAAGTGAACGAGGAACCAGGTCATCACTTGGGCTCTCCCCGCCCCGCCGCCGGCCCGCCGGTGGGGTCGTCCGGCATCTGGCCCTGCCTCGGCGGGACCACACCAGGGTACGGGCGCACGCCGTCCCAGCTCTGCAGACGCTCCTTGGTGAAGTACAGGCGCTCGTTCCGCTCGTAGGCGGACGCCTCGTAGCTCTTGGTGGTCAGCCAGATCGCGAGAGGCTTGGTGGGGCACGCCTCCTCGCAGAGGCCGCAGAACATGCAGCGCTTGACGTCGATGTCGTAGCGATCGAGGACCTTCTTCTTGCGCTTCTTGCCGTCGACCTCGACCTCCTCGAAGTGGTCCTGGATGTGAATGATGTCGATCGGGCACGCCTTGGCGCAGGCGTGGCAGGCGATGCAGCGTTCCTCGGAGAAGCCGAACATCCCCCGGAAACGGTCCTTCGGGACGGGCTTCACCTCGGGGTACTGGATCGTCGCCTTCTTCTTGAAGAGGAAGCGGCCGGTGACGCCGAGCCCCTGGCCGAGCTCGAACGGCACGATCGACGCGAGAAGACCCCAGAAGGACATCATTTCCCTCCGATCAGCAGCACCCCGGCCCCGACCGCCATCAGGTTCACCAGGCTCACCGGGATGAACACCTTCCAGCCGAGGTCCATGAGCTGGTCGAAGCGGTAGCGCGGAAAGGTGCCACGGAACCAGATGTAGACGAAGAGGAACACCGCCATCTTGAGGACGAACCAGGCGATCGGAGGGATCCACGCGAGCGCCGGGGACGCCCACAACGCCGCCAGCCAGTTCGGGAACGGCGGAAGCCAGCCGCCGAGGAAGAGGACCGTGGCGATCGAGGAGATCACCACCATGTTGGCGTACTCGGCGAGGAAGTAGAACGCGAACTTCATCCCCGAGTACTCGGTGTGGAAGCCCGCCACCAGCTCCGATTCGGCCTCGGGGAGGTCGAATGGGTTGCGGTTCGTTTCGGCGACGCCGCACACGAAGTAGATGAAGAACGCCACGATGCCGGGGATGAAGAACCACACCCCGGCCTGCTTCTGCGCCTCCACGATCTTGACCAGCGACAGGCTGTTCGCCATCAGCAGCACGGTGACGACGGACAGTCCCATCGGCACCTCGTACGAGACCAGCTGCGCGGCGGACCGCAGGCCGCCCATCATCGAGAACTTGTTGTTGGAAGCCCAACCGCCGAGGATCACGCCGTAGACGCCGATCGACGAGACGCCGAGGATGAAGAGGATGCCGATGTTGACGTCGGTAAGGTACGGCGCCACCTCGTACCCGAAGAGCTTGAAGGCGGGTCCGAACGGGATCACCGAGAACACCACCAGCGCCGGCGCGACGACCAACACCGGGCCCAGGAAGTAGACGAGCTTCTCGGCGCGGGCCGGGACGATGTCCTCCTTCACCAGGAGCTTGATCGCGTCCGCGATCGGCTGCAGCCAGCCGCGCGGACCGACGCGGTTTGGCCCGATGCGGATTTGCATGTACGCCAAAATCTTGCGCTCGAAGAAGCTCATGTACGCCGCGAGCAGGATGACCGCTAGGAGGATCACGACGATCTTGACCAGCGGCACCAGGAGAAACGCTACCCAGGGGTTCGTCATGGCCGCTCCCTACCGGTCGATCTCGCCGAGGACGATGTCGAGGGTGCCGATCACCGCGATCAGGTCGGCCACCAGCAGTCCGCGTACCATCTCGGGGAGCGCCTGCAAGTTGATGAAGCAGGCGGGTCGCACGTGCAGGCGGTACGGGTTGGCGCCGCCGTCCGACACCACGTAGAAGCCAAGCTCCCCCTTTGGGCCCTCGACCGAGAAGTAGACCTCGCCCTTGGGCGGCTTGATCACCTTCGGGACCTTGGCCATGACCGGCCCGTCCGGCAGCTTGGCGAGGCACTGTTGGAGGATCCGCACCGACTGCCGCATCTCCTCCATCCGCACCAGGTAGCGGTCGTAGGTGTCGCCGTTCGCCCCGACCGGGATCTCGAAGTCGTACTCGTCGTAGCGGTCGTAGGGGAACACCTTGCGGACGTCCCACTTCACGCCCGAGCCGCGCAGCGGTGGCCCGGTCAGGCCCCACTCGATGGCGCTCGCGGCGGAGATCACGCCGACCCCGATCGTGCGCAGCTTCCAGATCCGGTTCGCCGTGAGCAGGCGCTCCCATTCGGCGACGCGCGCCGGGAACTGGTCCACGAAGGCGCGGCAGCGATCCACCCAGCCGTCGGTCAAGTCGTATGGCTGGCCGCCGACCCGCATGCTGTTCAGGGTGAGACGCGCGCCGCAGTACTCCTCGAAGAGATCGAGGATCTTCTCCCGTTCCTCGAAGGTGTAGAAGAACGGCGACTGCGCGCCGATGTCGAGGGCGTGCGTGCCGAGCCAGATGGTGTGCGAGGCGATGCGCTGCAGCTCCGCCAGCATCACCCGGATGGCGGCCGCACGCGGCGGCACCGTGACCCCCATGATCTTCTCGACCGCGCCGACCAGCGCCTGGTTGTTGGTGGCGGCCGCCGTGTAGTCGAGGCGGTCGGTGTGGGGGATCGTGCCGTTGTAGGTCTCGCGCTCGAAGATCTTCTCGGTGCCGCGGTGCAGGTAGCCGATCACCGGCTTGGCGTCCACGATGCGCTCGCCGTCGAGCCTGAGCAGCACGCGTAGCACGCCATGCGTCGCCGGGTGTTGCGGGCCGAACGAGATCTCCATCTCCTCGCTGTCGGGGAAGGGTTTGATGGATTCGAGGTTGCTCATCACTCCCCCTCCCCGCCGGCGACCGGGCCGCCCCCGGGCGGGAAGACGTCCGGATAGACCGCGGCGCCGGTGTCGATCCCCTCCAGGGGAAAGTCCTTGCGCAGCGGGTGGCCGTTGAACCCCTCCCAGGTCAGGATGCGCTCGAGGTTGGGGTGGCCCGCGAAGTAGATACCGAACATGTCGAACACCTCGCGCTCCATCCAGTCGGCGACCTTCCACACGCCGGTCACCGAGGGCACCTCGGTGTCCGCGCCCACCCGCACCTTCAGGCGCAGGCGGACGGAGTCGGCGTGGCGGTGCATCCAGTAGACGACGTCGAAGCGACCCTCGGGACGGTCCTGCCAGTCCACCGCCGTGAGGTCGACGAGGAATGCGTACCCGAGCTTCTCCTTGCACGCCCGGCCGATCTCCGCGATACGCTCGCGGCCGACCGTGACCGTCACCTGGCCCGCGAACTCCACCGCTTCGATCACCGCGTCGGCGACCGCCGCGGCGAGCTCCCTCACCTGGGCGTGTTCGCGGGCGTCCCGAGGAACCGGCAAGACCGGCTTCTCCTCCCAGGGCGGCTTGGGCGCCGCCGGGGGCTGGGGTGACGCCGGGGCCGCGCCCGACGGATTGTCCTGTTCACTCACGGCCGCCTCCTTGGAAGCGAGTCGACAGCTGCCCTCACGATCAACCGCAAACCCGCCCGGTGCATCTCGATCAGACCGCCTTCTTGGCGATGGTCATGCGGTCGATCTTCTTCTGCAGCTGCATCAGCCCGTAGATGAGGGCCTCGGGGCGGGGCGGGCAGCCGGGCACGTAGACGTCCACCGGGATCAACCGGTCGACGCCCTGGGTCACGGCGTAGGTCTTGTACGGACCGCCGCAGGTCGCGCACGAGCCCATGGCGAGCACCCACTTGGGCTCAGGCATCTGGTGGTAGAGACGGGTGATGATCGGCGCCATCTTCTCGGTCACCGTGCCCGCGACGAGCATCAGGTCCGACTGGCGCGGCGTGCCGCGGAAGACCTCCATCCCGAAGCGGGAGAGGTCGAAGCGCGGGTCCATCGCGGCCATCATCTCGATCGCGCAGCAGGCGAGGCCGAACTGCATCGGCCACACCGAGCCCCGGCGCGCCCAGTTGATGACCGTATCGTACGTGCTGATCAGGACGTTGGACTCGAAGCGGTTCTCGATCAGACCCATTGCAGCGCTCCCCGCCGCCAGGCGTAGACGTACCCCACGACGAGGATGCCGAGGAACACCAGCATCTCGACGAAGCCGAAGAGCGCGAGCTTGCGGAACATCACGGCCCACGGGAACAGGAACACGGTCTCGACGTCGAACACGACGAACAGCACCGCGATCAGGTAGTACCGCACCGAGAACCGGTAGTCGTGCGCCTCGCTCGTGATCGGGTTGCCGCACTCGTACGGTTCGAGCTTGATCGGGTCGTATCGCCCGGCGCGGAGGAGCCAGGCGACGACGAACGTGATCAAGGGGAACGCGATGGCAATGACGATGAAAAGCAGGACGGGTATGTAAGCGTTCACTCCCCCTCCCCAGCGCGTCATGATAGCGTCATGTTTCACAAAGTCAATCAACTCAAAGGAATTTGAGCATCATTCTCGGCAATGGCGGGGCGCCGGGCGCCGCCGCGCCGGCGGCTACAGCGCCGGCAGCAGGCGGTTGAGCGACCCGGAGCGCAGCCCCTCGAGGTCGAGCGCCACGAACGCGAACCCGGCGGCGCGCACGCGCCGGACGATCTCGTCCGCGAGGCCGTCCGCGACCGCGCGCGCCATTGCCTCCTTCGGGAGCTCGATGCGCGCGGTGCTGCCGTGGTGGCGCACCCTCACCTCGCGGAAGCCGAGCTCCGCGAGCGCGGTCTCGGCGCGGCCGATCTGCTCGAGCTTCTCGCGAGTGATCGGCTCCCCGTACGGCACGCGCGAGGCAAGGCACGGGCTCGAGGGCTTGTCCCACACCGGGAGGCCGAGCGCCTTGAGCGCCTCCCGCACCGCGGCCTTGCCGATCCCGAGCTCGGCGAGCGGCGAGCGCACCGCGAGCTCTGCCACGGCACGCCTCCCGGGGCGGTAGTCGGCGCCGTCGTCGGCGTTGCTGCCGTCGAGCACGGCCGCAAGGCCGCGCGCCTGCGCCATCGCGGTCAGGCGGCGGAACAGCTCCCCCTTGCACAGGTAGCAGCGGTCGGGCGGGTTGGCGGCGTAGCCGGGGACGGCGAGCTCCGAGTAGGCGATCTCCTCGTGGGCGATGCCGATGCGCGCCGCGAGCGCCGCGGCCGAGTCCGCCTCGCGCGGCGGCAGGCTCTCCGAACGCGCGGTGACGGCGAGCGCTCGCTCACCGAGCGCCGCGCGCGCGGCCCACGCCACGAGCGCCGAGTCGGCGCCCCCCGAGTAGGCGACGAGTGCGCTGCCGAGTGGCTCGAGGTGGGCGATCAGCCGGTCGTGCGTTGCCATCCCGGCCAAGTGTAACCGCCGCCGCGCCTCCGTTCATCCCGCGACGAGGCGTAGCAGCCGCTCGCGCAGGAACGCCGCGAGGCCCTTGTGGCCCTGGCCCGCGCTCGCCACCGCCTCCTGCGCCGCCAGATCTTGCTGGCGGGCGGCCATCCGATCCGCAAGCTCTTCGGCGAGTTCCCCGTGTTCGGCGAGCAGGGCCGCGAGCGCGCGGCTGTCGACCTCGACGACCTTGAACGCGCGGACCGCGCGCACGGTTGCGGCGCGGGGGGCACCGGAGAGGAACGCCATCTCGCCGAACACCTCGCCTGCGCCGACGTGCGCGATCTCGGCGCCGCCGCGCTCCACCGCCGCCTCGCCGCTGGCGATCACGTAAAGGGCGCGCGAGTCCTCCCCCTCGCGCACGACCGCCTCACCGGGCACGTACTCCTGCCAGTGCGAGCTCCCGGCGAGCGCCGCGATCGCCCCGCCGGGGAGGCCGGCGAACAGCGCGCAACGGGCGAGCGCGGCCCGGGCCATCCCCAGGGGATCCGCCTCCGCCCTGCTGGCGGCGACCATGTGCACGCTGCGCTGCGGGAACGGGATCTCCATGCCGGCGCGCTTGAGGGCGGCGTGGGCGCTGGTGTAGAAGGCGTCCGCGAGGTCCGCCGACCGCCACGGCTCGCGCGTCCAGAGGCGGCACTCGTAGGTGACGGCGCTGTCGGCGAACTCGCGCGCCAGGACCTGCGGGGCCGGGTGGGCCAGCACCCGCGGGAGATCCGCGGCGACCCGAGCGAGGACCTCTTTGACGGCGTGCGGCGGCGCCTCGTACGCGACGCCCAGGCGCAACGGCACCGCCACCGCCTGGTCCCCCTCCCCCAGCAACCGGACGCGCGAGCGCGCGACCTGCGAGTTCGGGATCAGCACCCGCTCGCCGAGGGTGGTGCGCAGCACGAGCGAACGCCAGCCCAGCTCCAGGACCTCGCCGACGACGCCGTCGATCTCGATCCAGCCGCCGGCCTGGAAGCGCTGCTCCCAGGTGAGCGCGAGCCCCGACAGGAGCGTCCCGAGCGTCTCCTGGAGAGCGAAACCGAGGACGACGGTGAGGACGGCGGCCGACCCCAGGAGGGTCCCGACCTCGATCCCGAGCGACGCGCGCAGGACCGCCGCCGCCAGCAGGAGGTAGAGGACCAGCGCGATCACGTCGCGCGCCAGGCGGGGCACCTGGATCTCGAAGCGGCGGATCAGCAGCCACTCGAAGAGGAGAAGCAGCGCCATCCGCATCAGGAGGTAGCCGAGGGCCAGCAGGACGATGACTGCGGACCAGCCCTCCCACTTCCCGCCCACGCCGGTCGAGCGAACCACCCACTGGGCGACCGCCGCCGCCACCAGGAACGCCAGCCCGCCCGCCAGTCGGCGCACGAGGTTGGAGTGCGCCACCCGGCCAAGAACGAGGGTGGCAAATGCCGCCGCGCCCGCAATCAGAATCAACGTGTCGCTCATGCTCCGCCGATTGTACGGCCAACTCCCCCGCGGCGGGGGGTCTCTTTCAGCCGGCAGGACGTACCATAGGGGCATGAGCGACGAGTCCAGGAGCGCCGAGTCGTTCGGCCCCAACGTCTGGCTGATCGACGAGATGTTCCGCGAGTTCAAGGAACATCCCGAGTCGGTGAGCGAGAGCTGGCGCGAGTTTTTCTCCGACTACCGCCCCGCCGTCGGTCGCGCCGCGCCGCCGCCCGCGGCCCCCGCCGCGGCGGCGCCCGCCCGACCGGAACGGGCGCCTGCCTCCACCGCAGCGCCGATCGTCGGGCCGGCTCGGCGCCTGGTCGAGAACATGCAGGCGAGCCTGACCGTTCCGACCGCCACCTCGGTGCGCACGATCCCGGTGCGCCTGCTCGAGGAGAACCGCTGGTTGATGAACCAGCACCTCGCCGAACTCAGCGGCGGCAAGGTGAGCTACACGCACCTGCTGGCGTGGGCGCTGGTTACGGCCCTCGACGAGATGTCGGGGATGCGCTCGATCTTCGTCGAGGTCGAGGGCGCGCCGCACCGGCTCACGGCCGGGCACGTGAACTTCGGCATCGCCGTCGACATCGAGCGCCGCGACGGCAGCCGCGGTCTCGTCGTGCCGAGCATCAAGCACGCGGAGACTCTCGAGTTCGCGACGTTCTTTGCGGCCTGCAACGAGCTCATCCGCCGCGCCCAAGCCGGCCAGCTCGTCCCCGAGGACTTCGCCGACACCACCGTCTCCCTCACCAACCCGGGAATGCTGGGCACGACGCAGTCGGTGCCCCGTCTGATGGCCGGCCAGAGCCTGATCGTCGCGACCGGCGCCATCGGGTACCCGGCCGAGTACCAGCTCGCCGACCCCGCCGCGCTCGCCTGCCTCGGCGTGAGCAAGGTGTGTACGCTGACCTGTACCTACGACCACCGCGTCATCCAGGGCGCGGAGAGCGCCGATTTCCTCGGCCGCGTCGCCGGCCTGCTCGCCGGCGAGGGTCGTTTCTACGACCAGGTCTTCACCTCGCTTGCGGTGCCGCACGAGCCGGTGCGCCTCGCGCCGGACACCAACCCCTACTTCTCCGATAACAGTGTGGACGCGCTGGTGCGCAAGCAGGCCGGCGTGCTCGGCCTCGTCAACATGTACCGGGTGCGCGGCCACCTCGTGGCGCACATCAACCCGCTCTCCACCGAGATCCCGACCCACCCCGAGCTCGAACTCGAGCGCCACGGCCTCACCCTGTGGGACCTCGACCGTGAGTTCTACAGCGGCGGCGTGGGCGGCCGCGAGCGCGCGGGCCTGCGCGAGATCGTCCGCATCTTGCGCGAGGCCTATTGCGGCACGCTCGGGGTCGAGTACATGTTCATCCAGGAGCCGGATCAGAAGGCCTGGATCCAGAAGCGGGTCGAGGGTGCCGACCCCGCCGCGTGGCTCGACGCGTCGGCGAAGCGCCGCGCCCTCGCGATGCTCAACGCCGCCGAGGCGTTCGAGCGCTTCCTACACACCAAGTACATCGGCCACAAGCGCTTCTCGCTCGAGGGACTGGAGGCGCTCATCCCGATGCTGGACCGCGTGCTCGCCGGCGCGGTGCAGGCCGGCATCGCCGAAGTGGTGCTCGGGATGGCCCACCGCGGCCGCCTCAACGTGCTGGCCAACATCCTCGGCAAGAGCTACGAGAAGATCTTCCGCGAGTTCGAGGGGAACATCGACCCGCTCTCCCGCGAGGGGACGGGCGACGTCAAGTACCACCTGGGCGCCACCGGGACCTACACCGGCCCCGGCGGCGGCCAGCTGCGCATCACGATGGCGTCCAACCCCAGCCACCTCGAGGCCGTGGACCCCGTGGTCGAGGGGATGGCGCGCGCTCTCCAGGACGTCCGGGGCGACGCCGCCCACGAGCAGGTCCTCCCGGTGCTCGTCCACGGCGACGCCGCCTTCGCGGGGCAGGGCGTGGTGGCCGAGACGCTCAACATGAGCGCGCTGTCCGGCTACCGCACCGGGGGCACGGTGCACATCGTCGTCAACAACGGGATCGGGTTCACGACCTCGCCGGCCGACGCGCGCTCGTCGGTGTACGCCACGGACGTGGCGAAGATGGTCCAGGCGCCGGTTTTCCACGTCAACGGCGAGGACCCCGAAGCGTGCGTCCACGTCATGGACCTGGCGCTGGCTTTCCGGCGCGAGTTCAAGAAGGACGTCGTCGTAGACGTGGTCGGCTACCGCCGGTGGGGACACAACGAGGCCGACGAGCCCGCATTCACGCAGCCGATCATGTACGCCAAGATCCGCGACCGGCGGTCCGTGCGCAAGCTCTACACCGAGCGGCTGGTCAACCGCGGCGACCTCACCCTCGCCGAGGCCGAGGCGGCCCTCAAGGACTTCCAGGACCGCCTCGAGGCGGCGTTCGCCGCCACCCACGAGAGCGCTCCACCCGCCCTCGGCCCGGCGGCGCCGGGGACGGCGGCCGCCGCGCCCGAGCCGCCGCCTCCGCCGGTGCCGCTCCCCACACTCCGGGAAATCGCCGAGTGCGCCACCGCCGTCCCCGAAGGCTTTCACGTCCACCCCAAGCTCGCCCGCCTGCTCGGCCAACGCCGCCAGATGCTCGACGAGGGGGGCGTGGACTGGGGGACCGCCGAGCTGCTGGCGTTCGGCTCGCTCCTGCGGGAGGGGATTGGGGTCCGCCTCGCGGGTCAGGACTCCCGGCGCGGCACGTTCTCCCAGCGCCACGCGGTGCTCGTGGACCAGGACACCGGCGCGGAGTACACCCCGCTGCAGCACCTGGAAGCGGGTCAGGCCCCGTTCCTCGTCTACGACTCGCTGCTCTCCGAGTACGCGGCGCTTGGCTTCGAGTACGGCTACTCGGTGATGCGCCCCGACGCGCTCGTGCTCTGGGAGGCGCAGTTCGGCGATTTCGCCAACGGCGCCCAGATCATCATCGACTCCTTCATCGCCGCCGCCGAGGAGAAGTGGGGGCAGCGCAGCAAGCTCGTGCTCCTGCTCCCCCACGGCGCGGAGGGCCAGGGGCCGGAGCACTCGAGCGCCCGCCTCGAGCGCTTCCTGCAGCTCGCGGCCGGCGACCGCCTCCGGGTGGCGGCGCCGAGCACGGCGGCGCAGTACTACCACCTGCTGCGTGCCCAAGCACACGCCGGACGCGCGGCCCCCCTCGTCGTGATGACGCCGAAGAGCCTGCTGCGCGCCGAAGCCGCAAAGAGCCGCGCCGGCGATTTTGCCGGCGCGTTCGAGCCGGTACTCGCCGACCCGGAACCGCCCGAGGCTCCCGAGCGGGCGCTGCTGTGCAGCGGCAAGGTGGCGTTCGACCTGATCGCGCACCGCCACACGCAGGGGGGCGCCGCAGCCGTGATCCGGATCGAGCGCCTGTCGCCGTTCCCGGTCGAGGAGATCCGCACGGTGCTCGCCACGCTCCCGGCGGTGCGCGAGCTGCGCTGGGTCCAGGAGGAGCCGGCCAACATGGGGGCGTGGGGGTTCGTCGCGCCGCGCCTCGCCGCGCTCGCGCCCGGCCTGCCGCTCGCCTACGTCGGCCGCCCCGAGAGTTCGAGCCCCGCCACCGGTTCCCACCGCGTCTTCCTGGCGGAGCAGGAGAGGGTCGTGCAGGGCGCGTTCGGCGCATAGGAGGAGGAACCGAATGGACCGAGGCGACGGCTCCCGAGCGTACACCGTCATCTTCCTCGTGCTCGCGGCGCTCGGGATCGGGTACGTGTGCGTGCGGGTGCTGACGCCGTTTCTCGCCGCGATCGCCTGGGCCATCATCCTCGCCGTGGCGTTCCAGGGCCCGTGGACCTACCTCGAGCGCCGGATGTCGGACCGCCGCGGCCTGGCGGCCGGCCTGCTGACGCTGGCGATCGCCCTCCTCGTCCTGCTGCCGGCGGGGTTGTTCGTGGGCGTCCTGGCGAGCCAGACGATCGACGTCGCCAACCGCGTGTCGCGTAAGCTCTCAGACCTCCACGTCACGTCGTTCTCGGACGTCGTCGCGCTTCCCAAGGTGGCCGACGCCCTCGACGGCATCCGCAGCCGCGCGGGGATCTCGAAGCCCGACTTCGAGAAGCTGGCGGCAGGGTTCGTCGCCAAGGCGTCCGCCACCGCGGCTCGGGTCAGCGGCAAACTGATGCTCGGGGTGTTCGATGCGGTGCTCACGTTCGTGCTGGTCATCTTCCTCCTCTTCTTCCTCCTTAAGGACGGGCGCGCGATGGCCGGCGCGGTGTTCGACCTGCTGCCGACCGACACCACCGGGCGCCGGCGGCTGAGCGGCTCGCTGCAGGCGATGCTGGCGGCGATCTTCCGCGGGTCGCTCCTGTGCGCGGTCGTCCAGGGGGCGTCGGGCGCTCTCGGCTGGTGGATCGCCGGCCTTCCCTCCCCTGCCCTTGCGGGCGTGGCGATGGGCGTGCTGTCGCTGCTGCCGGTGGGCGGCACCGCGATCGTGTGGCTTCCCGGCGCCCTCTACCTGTGGTCGGCCGACCGACCGCGGGCCGCGGTGTTCCTTTTCGCCTGGGGGTTGGTGGTGACCTCGTTCCTCGCCGACAACATCTTGCGACCGGTGCTGATCCGTCGCTCGGAGGAGTTGTCCACCCTGGTGGTGTTCCTCGGCGTGTTCGGCGGCATCGCGGCGTTCGGCCTGCTCGGGATCTTCATCGGTCCGGTGGCGCTGGCACTCGCCGTGACGCTGGTCGGGGTGATCCGCCAGGCGGCGGGCACGGAGGTTCCGGCCGCGGCGCCGTGAGCCGCGAGCGCTCGTCCAGGCGCCGGCCCGGCCCTCTCCGCCGGGCCCGTCAGTCGAAGCTCAGGCGGTAGAGCGGGAACTGGTCCTCGCTGTCCGCAAGCCGGCACACGCCCCGGCCGCGCAGCCGCAGCCGCCGCTCGACCTCGAGCCTGCACTTCAAGTTGGTGCCGCGGTCCCCCTCCAACCGGCCGACGAACACCATCACGACGGGCCCGCCGGTTACCGGCGCAAGTCCGATCTGCAGTCCGATGCCGGGCACGGGCGCCAGTCCCCCCGGGGGACGCTCCGCGTGCTCGACCCGAAGGACGCCGGTGAGTGCCTCTCCGGTCTGCGGGTTGGTGCCGCGAACCGTTGCCGACTCCTCTTTGACCGCAACCGTCACCGGGATCTCGGGACCGCCCGGGACCCTCGTGAGCGTCCCTGCGCGCGTGACCACGCAGCCGCCAAGGAGCAGGGGGAGGACGCTCACCGCCAGAGCTGACCGCCACGCCGTCACGCCAACCTCCTTGCCGCGCTGCTCAGGCTACGATGCTAGCACTCCCAGAGGCCCGTTCACGCGCATTGCCGGCACGCAGTCTTGCCGGTGCGCCGCTCACGGCCGTCCGGGGGCCGCCGTCTGCACGGGAAACTCGGCGCGATAGGCCTTCTCCGACTGGGTGCCGCTGTTGTGGCAGGCGCCGCAGCGCCCCAGGTTCGGCAACTTGAGCGCGGCATCCTTGGCCTTCTCCACGTGGCACGGGATGCACATCTTGTGCATGGCGTCCTTGTAGGACGGGGCCCACTTGGAATCGAAGGTCTTCACGACCGGGTTGGCCGCCATCATGTCCTTGTCGTGGCACTGCGAGCACTTCTTCGTGGGCGTCACCCGGATCGGCTCGCCCTTGCCGTGGCACTGGGCGCACGAGGCGTTGCCGTGCAGGTCCGCCACGTGGGTTTCATGGTTGAAGATCGACGTGGGGAGGAACATGTTCCCGTGGCACACCACGCAGGGGGTCCCCACGTCCCCCTTCTGGTGCAGGTGGTGGCAGAGGGCGCAGCTCTTGGGGCCGCCCGCCTCGTCCTGATGCTTCTTGTGGTCGAAGTAGACGTACCGCGGTCCGGGCCCGATCTGGAGGATGCTCGCGCCCACCGCCCGGACGGCGGGGGTGTTCACGGCCGGCTGCGCCTTGGGCGCCACCGTGAGGCCGAACGCGAGCGCCAGCACGAAGAGGAACGAGTACACCTTGGCGGCCTTGCGCCAACCTTCTCCCAACCACACCTGGGCGAACGGGGCGAACGCCGGCAACGCCGCCTCGCGGGCCTTGCGCTCGGCTTCCACCTCTTCGAGGCCGTGCGGGTCCACCGGGAACCGTTCCTGGATGAAGAAGAACACCAGCACGCACGCCGCCACGATGCCGAGGCTGATGGCGAACTCGGTCCACGCCGGGAAGTAGAAGCGGCGCGTGGCCCACACCTGGCTCAGGCCCGAGGCGTTGATGCGGTCCAGCACGAAGCCCAGCACCGAGCAGCAGGCAAGCAACCACATGCCGGTGAACGAGCGGCGGACCGCGGGAAGCGCCAGGAGGACCATGGGGATGACGGTGGACAGCAGCATCTCGGCGATGAAGAGGTTGGCGAGCCAGCTGCCGTCGAACACCATGGCCAACTTGCCCTGACGCAGCAGGTCCCCCATCTTCATGACGAAATAGCAGGCCAGGGCAATGCTCGCCAGGCGCGCCAGGCCGGCGAGCATCTCCATCTCGGGCTCTCGCTTGTAGAGCCAGCTGGTGACCGTAGATTCCACCATCACCATGACGATCCCGAGGCAGATGGCGGAGACGAAGAAGAGTTCGGGCAGAAGGTGGCTGTACCACAGCGGGTGGACCCGAAACGGCATGATGAGGAGCATGGTCCCCAAGGAGGACTGGTGGAGCGTCGAGAGCATGATCCCGAGGATCATGATCGGCAGCGCCAGCTTTACGAAGAACCGGTACGTCCTCTGAAAAGGGGTGCGCTCGAGGATCGTCGGCGTCACTTCCAGGGCCAGCACCGTGAGATAGAGCATGACGCACCACGCCACCTCGAAGAGCGCCGAATGGATGTTCCAGTAGATCGTAGCGTGCCAGATGTTCCAGGGCAGCCCGAGGTCGAACAGGAGTCCCACCGCCACGGCCCCGTAACCGAGGAACGCCGTGAGGATGGCGGGGCGCGCCGCGGCGTGGTAGCGCTCCCGGTGGAAGATGTGCACCACCGCCGCCATGACGAAGCCGCCCGCAGCCAGGGCCACGCCGCCCATCACGTCGAAGCCGATCCAAAGGCCCCACGGCGTCGTGTCCGAAAGGGCGGTGGAGACGCCCAGGCCCAGGGAAAAGCGCACGATCGCCACGGCTGCCGCCAACCCCGCGAGGATCCACATCAGGCCCTTGAAGAGGAACAGGCGCCTATTGTCCATGGGTGTCCTCCCCCGCAGTGACGGCGGCGGCCTTCTCGTCCATGAGCTTGCGGCGGCGCTCAATGATCCAGTAGAGGGAACCCATAAGGACCCCCATACCCAGGAACTCGAACGGAACCGCCTTCAACGCCGCCCAGGTGAGAGGCGGGAGGGGCTTGTCGGAGAGCTCGCGCCCGTCGCCCCAGGCGAGGAAGTCCAGCGAGATGTCCGAAACGTAGAAGACCGAGGTGCCGCCCACCTGGTTCTCGCCCCAGATCTTCTGGATGTACTTCGACGGCTCGGCCCGCAGGCGCTTCTTGGCCTCGGCCAGCATCTCGCCCCTCGTGCCGAAGATCGTCGCCTGCGTGGGGCATGAAGCCACGCACGCCGGCTTGTCGATCTTGCCCGACTTGAGCGATGGGTAGCAGAGGATGCACTTGCGCACAGAAGGGGTGGCCGAGTCCCACTGGTAATGGGGGATGCCGTACGGGCACCCCAGCATGCAGTAGCGGCAGCCGAGACAGATCTTCTTGTCGTAGATCACCGGCCCCTCGGGGGTCTTCTGCATCGCCCCCACCGGGCACACGGAGACGCAGGCGGGCTCCAGGCAATGGCGGCACTGCTTGCGCACGAAGTGGTTGTCGGGCTTGCGGATGACCGTGGTCCACCGGTCCGCCGACAGGCCGTCGGGCGTTGACCCGGGCCTCGGCGGGGCGCCATCCGCCGGCAGGTCGTTGATCTTCTTGCAGGCGACGACGCACTGCTCGCAGCCGATGCACTTGGTCACGTCGGTCAGGATGCAGGGGTTCTCGATCATACCGGCTCACCTGCCTTCCCGAGCGCCGCGCGGACCTTGTCGCCACCGCCCGGAACGAAGTGCCACCCCAGCTCCCAGACGATGCGCGTCGAAGCGAAGAGCAGCGCGTGGGCGAGCTTGCTGAACGGGATCAGGACCAGGATCAGCTCCGCGCTCAGCAGGTGAGCGAGGTAGATCACCGTGAACGGCAGCGCGCTCTGCTCGGGGTGCGCTACGAAGTACCCGGTCAGGAACGCGGTGATGCAGAGGACGAGAAGGAGGTAGTCCTGCGGCCCGCTGAGAAAGCGCGCCGCACGTTCGAACAGCCGGTAGAGAAGGAGCACAACGAGGCCGGCGAGCGCGGCCAGCGTGAGAATGTCCGCGGCGACCGCAGGCAGCGTCGGCCAGCCGATCCCGATACCCTTTTCGATCAACGCCACGTGGCCGGCGAGAAAGAGCGGCACCAGCAGCATGCCGACGTGGAAGACCGCCGAGGCGATCGTGAAGGGGATGCGGGTCCCCCTGAGCGCGTTCACCGGCACGATCCACCCCAGGCTCTTCTTGAACATCCATCGCCACGGGACCTTCTGATCTCCGGCCATCCTGTGCGCGCGGGCGAGTTCGCCGATGGCGAGCGCCCACTGCCGCAAGGCGCCAACGGCGAGCACGCTGAAGGCAAGGTAGAGGAACGGCCCCCGCGCCCATGCCACCCACGTGTTCATCGCCCCTCCCCTTCGCCGAGGACGATCGCCTTGTAGAGGAGGTCGTGCAGGCCGACCACCTGGACGCCCTCGAGGCCGTGGTCCTCGCAAACCTCGCGGAGTTGCTTCTTGCAGTTCGCGCACGGGGCCACGACGTACGTCGCCCCGGTGCGGCGGATCTGCTCGGCCTTGAGCTTGCCCGTGACGCCCGTGCGATACCGGCGGATCTCGTCCACCGACACGGTGCCGCCGCCCCCTCCGCAGCAGTAGTTCTTCTCGCCCTTCGGCTCCATGTCCACGTAGTTCTTGCAGAACGAGCGCAGGATCTCCCGCGGCTGGTCAACGATCCACCCGGTGCGGGCGATGTTGCAAGGATCGTGGTAGGTGACGCGCTCCGTGATCACGTTGGGGTCGAGCTTCAGCTTGCCCCGCCTGAGCATGTCGAGCGTCACCTCCATGATGTTCAGGACAGGCAGGGCGTCCTTGCCGCCGCCGAAGCTGGGCACGAAGAGCTTGGCGCTGCGCGAGGCGTGGCCGCACTCACCGATTAGAATCTTCTGGCCCTTCAATCGGTGGGCCTCAGCGATCTCCTTGTTGATGATCCGCTCGGCGCACCAGTCGCTGTAGAAGAGCCCGTAGTTGATCCCGTCGTAGTACCCGGTGCCGATCGTCCAGCGGTCCGCCTCGCCGGCGGCGTGGAAAGTGAGGGCGATCCCCTTGAGGGTATCCGCCTCGAGCAGGTAGTCGCTCACCGCCGGGAAAAACACGAACTCCCGGCCTTCCTTGTCCACCGGGAACTCGACCCGCACGCCCTTCTCGTCCTTGATGTCGTCGGCGAGGAAGTCGAGCGTGTCGAGGAGCGCCGCCACCGGGATCGCGGACGTGTTGCCCGTCTTCCCCTCGAGCTGCTCGCGCGTGGCCACCACCAGGGCCTTCGGCGCGATGTCCATCTCCGAGAGAATGTAGCGGGAGAGGTGCGTCACCAGCCCGTGGTCGATCCCCATCGGGCATTCGAACGAGCACCGCCGGCACCCGGTGCAGTGGTAGACCGACTCCGCCAGCTCGCTGATCTTCTCCTCGGTCAGGTACACCGAACTGGTGACCTTGCTCTGGACCATGCCGCGGAACGTGAAGTGCCGGCGATAGATCTCCAAGAGGAGGTTGGTCCGGTAGCAGGGGACGTCGTGCGGGTCCTTCGTCGCGAGGTAGATCTGGCAGGCGCAGGCGCAGTTCGCGCACTTGGCCCCGACGCGGGCGTAGGTGTCGACCAGATGCCCGTAGTTCGTGTACTTGAGGACCGCCCCGAAGATCTCGAGGAAGCGCTTGACCCTGTCCCCGGGGTACAGCCGCTCGAGGAAATAGCTGGTCCCCAGGAGCTTGTGAGGCAGCAACTTCGGCGCCTCGGGCGGCCGTGGTGCCCTGGCTCCCTGGCTCTGGGCCGTTGCACCCGGGTTCACCGCCGTTTTCTCTGCCATGCCCCCCCCCTCGTCGTCCCTCCGGCCGGGGCCGGGGTCACCTTCCAGTAACGGGACGTCCGAGCGCCCCGCAACGCCTCCGGGCGCGGCCGGCAGCCGCACGAACCCGGTCATCCCCTTCTCGGTCCGCGCACTTCAAGGAGTTGCGCCACGCTCCCCCGTCGCTCCATCCCGCGGCGTACCCCTGCGGGCGTCTCCGCGCAGCCCACCCCGGCGCCCTGGACTGCATGGACCATGCCACCGCTCTCGGCCGGCGCAAGCAGGGGATCGCCCGCGGTCTCGTTACGCCTCCGTGACGGGTGGCTCGCCCACAACTGCAGCCACTCTTCCCCGCCGATCGAGCCTCCCCTCGCCAAGCGCAACTCTTGGGCGCCGATGCTGTCCAGCCGTCAGACTCTTGTTACGGCCGAGTAACAAGGGCGCCACGAACCGCGGGCGCGTGTCTGGCTCGCCCTCATAAATGGCTACAAGAAAAAGCTTTGAAGCGCCGGCGATAGCACAGCGCCCTCTGGCACAGGGGTTGCACAGCCAATGGCCGCGTTGGGCTGCGGGGGAGCACGCGATCGCGGGTCGTCTGGTCTTGTGCCGCCAGGATTTCGGCGACCCACACTCGGGCGTTCCTCCCGACAGGCCCTGAATGAGTTTGATGGCGTTGTCCGGGTTGCGGTTGGAGATCCAGGCACCGAAAGGAGCTGCCATGAGTGAGGAGAGGAAGAAGAGAGAAACGCCGCTGTTGGACGAACTCGAGAGCGGACCGTGGCCGAGCTTCGTCAAGGAGATCAAGAAGTCCGACACAGCCATGGCCGACGACCTCCTCGGCGTGCTCGAGCGCTCGTACGAGGAGAAGATCGGGCACTGGAAGCACGGCGGTCTGGTCGGCGTCATGGGGTACGGCGGCGGTGTGATCGGGCGCTATTCGGACGTGCCGCAGGAGTTCCCAGCCGTGGCCGAGTTTCACACGATGCGCATCAATCAGCCGGCCGGCTGGTTCTACACCTCGAAGGCGCTCAGGACGATCACCGACATCTGGGAGCGGCACGGTTCGGGCCTCACCAACATGCACGGGTCAACCGGCGACATCGTCCTGCTCGGCTGCAAGACCCAGGAACTCGAGCCGGTCTTCGCCGAGCTGACCGCGGCCGGGTTCGATCTCGGCGGCTCGGGCTCCGACATGCGCACCCCGAGCTGCTGCGTCGGCCAGGCCCGCTGCGAGTGGGCGTGCTACGACACGATGGGCGCGTGTTACGACTTCACCCAGACATACCAGGACGAGCTACACCGGCCGGCGTTCCCCTACAAGTACAAGCTGAAGTTCTCCGGCTGCCCCAACGACTGCGTGGCGTCGGTGGCACGCTCCGACATGTCGTTCATCGGCGTGTGGCGGGACGACATCAAGGTCGACGCCGAGCAGGTCAAGGCGTACGCCGCCGGCGGCAAGCTCGACATTCAGAAGGACGTGTGCGACCGCTGTCCGACCGGCTGCATGCGCTGGGACGGCGCCACGCTCGCCATCGACAACGCCAACTGCGTGAAGTGCATGCATTGCATCAACGCGATGCCGAAGGCGCTCGCCCCAGGCGACGACCGCGGCGCGGCGATCCTCATCGGCGCCAAGGCGCCGATCGTCGGCGGCGCGTTGCTGGCCAGCGTGTTCGTGCCGTTCATCAAGATGGAGCCGCCCTACGAGGACATCAAGGAGTTGCTGTCGCGCATCTGGGACCTGTGGGCCGAGCACGGCAAGAACCGCGAGCGGGTGGGCGAGTTCATCCAGCGCGTCGGGCTCGGAAACTTCCTCGAGCAGATCGGCCTCGACCCCGTGCCGGAGATGATCACCGCGCCGCGCGCCAATCCCTACATCTTCTACCAGGACACAGTGGAAGAAGAGGCCTGAGCTTTAGAAAAGGAGATCATGCCCATGTCCGCCTCTCCCAGAAAAACCGATATCGGTCCGCCAAACTACGAGCAGTTCCTGCCCCCGATCGTGAAGAAGAACTACGGCCAGTGGAAGTACCACGAGATCCTCAAGCCCGGCGTGATGGTCCACGTCGCGGCCTCGGGCGACAAGCTCTACACCGTCCGCGCCGCGTCCCCGCGCCTGCTTTCGATCGTCACGATCCGGATGTTCGCCGACCTCGCCGACCGCTTCACCGGCGGCTACCTGCGCTTCACGAGCCGCAACAACATCGAGTTCCTCGTGAGCGACCCCGCCAACATCGACCCCTTGATCGAGGCGCTCCACAAGGAGGGGTTCCCGGTGGGCGGTATCGGCCCGTCGATCTCCAACTGCGTCCACACCCAGGGTTGGGTGCACTGTCACTCCGCCGCCTCGGACGCTTCGGGCGTCGTCAAGTCGGTGATGGACGACCTCTACCCCCACTTCGCCAACATGGACATGCCGGGCAAGCTGCGCATCGCCTTCGCCTGCTGCCTCAACATGTGCGGCGCGGTGCACTGCTCCGACATTGCCATCCTCGGCATCCACCGCAAGGCCCCGAAGATCAAGCACGGCGACGTGCCGAAGATGTGCGAGATCCCGAGCCTCGTCTCCTCCTGCCCGACCGGTGCGGTACGCCCGGCCACGGTGGACGGCATCAAGTCGGTCGAGATCATCGAGGAGCAGTGCATGTACTGCGGCAACTGCTTCACCGTCTGCCCGGCGATGAAGATCGCAAACGCAGAGAACGACGGCATCTCGATCTGGGTCGGCGGCAAGGTCTCCAACGCCCGCACCGAGCCCAAGTTCTCGAAGCTCGCGATCCCGTTCCTGCCCAACAACCCGCCCCGCTGGCCGGAGGTGGTGGAAGCTGTCCGCAACATCGTGAACGCCTATGCCGCAAACGCCCGCAAGTTCGAGCGCATGGGCGAGTGGATCGATCGCATCGGCTGGCCGAACTTCTTCCGGCTCACCGGCATCCCGTTCAGCAGGTACCACATCGACGATTTCAAGCACGCCGGCGAGACCTTCAGGCGCTCCGTCCACATGCGGCAGATCTAGGAGGACCAAATGTCCGTCAGCGTTGATCAAGTTGCCGAGGCGATGTTCCAACTGGTGACGGAAACCCACGGCAAGAAGAGCCTCAAGGCCATGGACCTCACCAAGGCCATGATCGAGAAGTTCGGCGCGGCCGAGTGCGACAAGGAACTGTGCAAGCACGCGATCCGCCAACTGATGGACTCCGGCCGGTGCATCTATTCGTACCTCGGCGGGAGTTACATCACGCTGCCGCCGGACAAGGCCTGAAGCCACAGCGCACGACCCTCCGGGGCCACTCCGGCCCCGGAGACGATTCTTGAAAGGAGATCGCGATGGCCGACTCGAAGCAGAGCTCGACGGAGAGGATCGTCGAGATTCTCGAGCACTGGCAGGATGCGGAAAACCGGACGGTGGCGCAGACCACCGCGATCATCGCCAAGTCGGCGAACCCGCTCGTCAAGCTCGTGATGGACATCATCCGCCACGACTCGATCATGCATAACCGCGTGCAGCAGTTCATCATCGACAGCCTGACGGTCAAGGCGATTTCGCTGACGCCCGAAGAGCTGGGCGAAATATGGGAGATGGTGGAGCAACACATCGCCATGGAGCGGGAAACCATCGGCTACGGCGAGGAACTCACGAAGCTGTGCAAGCTCTTCGTCCAGTCGCACCTGATCGGCTACCTGCTCACCGACGAGAACAAGCACGAGAAGCTGCTCACGCAGCTCGAGGACTTCAAGCGCAAGCTCTACCCGTACGCGTGAGGGTCCGAGCCGGAAGATTGAGAGGACGACGATGGGCTTACTGAAGTCGGTGGCCAAGAAACCCCCGCTCCGCCTCGGGGGCAGCGGCGCCACCCAGGTGTCGAACCTGCGGCCGCAACAGGTCGAGAAGCTGGCGCCGTGCATCGGTCACTGCCCGAGCGGCAACGACATCCGCGAGTGGCTGACCACCATCGCGCTGCGGGAGAAGCTCGGCCTGAGCCTCGAGGAGGCCTACACCAAGGCGTGGCTTCTCGAAGCCGAGACGACGCCGTTCCCGGCCGTGATGGGGAGGGTGTGCCCGCACCCCTGCGAGTCGTACTGCAACCGCAAGGAGAAGGACGGCGCGGTGGCCATCAACTCGGTCGAGCGCGCCCTCGGCGACTGGGGGATCAGCCGAAACCTCGCACTCCCCACGCTCGACGCCGGCGGTCCGTTCGCCGAGCGCGTGGCCGTCATCGGCGCCGGCCCCGCGGGACTCTCCTGCGCCTACCAGCTGGCGCGCCGCGGTTACCCGGTCGTGGTCTTCGAAAGCTTGCCCAAGGCCGGCGGCATGTTGCGCTACGGCATCCCCGAGTACCGCCTGCCGCGGACGGTCCTCGATGCCGAGATCGGGAAAGTCGCCGACCTGGGCGTCGAGATCCGCTGCGGCACGACGATCGGCAAGGAGATCACCCTGGCGGAGCTGCACGAGCAGTTTCAGGCGGTGTTCGTCGCCATCGGCGCGCATCAGGGCAAGAAACTCGGCCTCCCCGGCGAGGAAGGCCCGGGCGTGTACACCGGCACCGAGTTTCTGAACAAGGCGAACTCCGACGGCAAGGTGGCCATCGGCGCGAAAGTGGTGGTGATCGGCGGCGGCGACACGGCGGTCGATGCCGCCCGCGTCTCGCTGCGCCTTTCGTCCGACTCCGCCTCGATGTCCCGGCGGATGGGCGCCGAGGTGACGATCCTGTACCGCCGCACCCGGGCGGAGATGCCGGCGATCGACCGCGAGATCGACGAGGCCCTCGAGGAGGGCGTCAAGATCGAGTACCTCGCCGCGCCGCTGCGCGTGCTGCGCAATGACGACGGCTCGCTGCGCGCCATGGTCGTGCAGCGCATGCAGCTCGGCGAGCCCGACGCCTCCGGACGGCGGCGGCCGGTGCCCGTCGAGGGTGACACCTACGAACTGCCGGTGGACACGATCCTCACCGCGGTGAGCCAGGAGCCGGACTGGGCCACGCTCGGCGAGATCGGCGTCAAGGGCTCGTGGATCGCGGCCGACGAGTGGGGCCGCACTGGAATCGACGGCGTCTGGTCGGGCGGCGACTCGCTCGGCCTCGGGCTGGCGACGATCTCGATCGGTCAGGGGCGCAAGGCGGCCGAGGGCATCCACGCCGCGCTGCGGGGCCTGGAGCCCAAGGCGCCGCCCGCGCTGCCCGTCGTGGGCCCCGAGAGGATCAAGATGGACCAGTACGACGCCAAGCCTCGCGCCGAGCGCCCGGTCCTGGCGCCGGCGGAGCGCCTCGCCCGTCCGATGGACGAGGTCGACCTCGGGATCACCGCCGAACAGGCGCTGGCGGAGGTCACCCGCTGCTTCTCGTGCGGCAAGTGCTTCGGCTGCGAGAAGTGCTGGATGTACTGCCAGTCCAACTGCTTCACCAAGGTGTCGGATCCTGTCCTCGGGCACTTCTACAAGGTCAAGCTCGAGGTGTGCGACGGCTGCAGAAAGTGCGCTGACGAGTGTCCCTGCGGCTTCGTCGAAATGGTGTAGACGAATGCAGACCCCGGCCGCGCAAACGACGCTGGCACGCCTGGTAGTGGCCGGGCTGGCCGGGGATACCGGCAAGACGCTGATATCCACCGGCCTCGTCCGCGCACTGCGCCGACGTGCGCTGCGCGTCGCGCCGTTCAAGAAGGGGCCGGACTACATCGACGCCGCCTGGTTGACCGCCGCGGCCGGGGCCGCGGCGCGCAACCTCGACACGTTTCTGATGCCGGCCTCGGCGATCCTGGCCACGCTCGCGCGCGCCGCCGGCCGGGCCGACATCGCGGTCATCGAGGGGAACCGCGGCCTGTTCGACGGCATGGACGCCGAGGGCTCCCACTCCACGGCCCAGCTCGCCAGGTTGACCGGCACGCCGGTGGTGCTGGTGGTCAACGCCGCCAAGGTCACCCGCACCGTTGCGGCCCAGATCCTCGGCTGTCAGGTGATGGACCCCAAGCTCAACCTCGCCGCGGTGATCATCAACCGCGTTGCCAGCCGCCGGCACGAGGCGGTGATCCGCGAGGCGATCGTGCAGACGACCGACGTGCCGGTGCTCGGGGCGGTACCGGCGCAGGAGACGCTGGAGCTGCCGAGCCGGCACCTGGGCCTGGTCCCGGTGGCCGAGCACCCCAGGTCCGAGGAGATGTTGGAACGCGCCGCCGATCTGGTGGCCGAAAGCGTGGACCTCGACGCGTTGCTCGCGGTGGCCGGCGAGGCACCCCGGATGGAGGCGCCGACGGCGGCGCCGGCGTCAACCTCCGCCGGAACCAAGGTGCGCATCGGCGTCGCCCGCGACGTCGCCTTCTCCTTCTACTACCCCGAAAACCTCGAGGAACTCGAGCGGGCGGGGGCCGAGTTGGTGTTCGTCTCCCCCCTCGCCGATGCCGCGCTCCCCAACGTAGACGCGCTCTACCTCGGCGGCGGCTTCCCCGAGGTCCACGCCGCCAGGCTGGCCGCCAACCGGGGGTTCCGCGAGGCGCTCGGCCGCCGCATCGCCGCCGGCCTGCCGGTGTGGGCCGAGTGCGGCGGGCTCATGTACCTCGCGCGCGAGCTCGTGGTCGGGGGCGTCGCTCATCCCATGGTGGGCGCGATCCCAGTCTCCATCGAGCAGACCGGCCGACCCCAGGGGCACGGCTACGTCGCCGCCCGTGTCGACACGCCCAACCCGTTCCTGGGTGATGGCAGCGCGGTCCGCGGCCACGAGTTCCACTACTCCCGCATCACCCAGGGTTCCGACACGGTGCCGACGGCCCTTGCGGTCACCCGTGGCGTCGGGATCGGCGGCGGCCGGGACGGCATTCAAGTCGCCAACACCCTCGCCTGCTACACCCACATCCACGCCGCGGGCGTGCCCGAGTGGGCGCCCGCGATGGTGCGGGCGGCGCACGGAGGCCAGCTGTGAGCGCCCGCGAGATGGTCATGGACGCCGTCCGCCAGGGGCGGCTCGACGATCTGCCGGCCCTGGCGGTCGCGGATCCGCGCGCGCTGCGCCACCTGCTCGCCCTCGCCTACCGCCCCGAGCCCGAGATCCAGGCGGCCGCGGGGCGAGCGATCGCCGCCGCCAGCCGGCACCACCCGGAGCTCGTGCAGGAGATGGCGAGGCGGTTGCTCTGGGCGATGAACGACGAGTCCGGCACCCAGGCGCTCACCGCCCCCGAGGTGTTGCGGGCGATCGCCGAGGAGAGCCCGGACCTGCTGCTGCCGCTGTTGCCGGAGTTGCTACGCCTGACCGCCGATCCGGGGCTGCACGACGCCCTGGTGGGCGTGGCCCGTCTGGTTGCGGCCCGCAACCGGCGCGGCGCCGCTGCCACCGTGGCCACAGCGCTGAACGCGTGCGCGACAAGAGGAGGACGAACGTGAACCGCAGCGAAACCACCGCACCCGACCGGGTCGAACGTTGCCGGCGGCAGGTCCAGGACAAGCCGACATCGGCCACGGCCCATCTCAACTTCGGCACCGCGCTGATGGAGATCAACCGCATCAGGGAGGCGGAGGAGGCGTTCCGCCGTGCCCTCGAACTCCGCCCCGGCTACCCCGAGGCGCTCGTCAACCTGGGGGGCGTCCTGCTGGCGCGTTGGGACTTCCAGGGTTGCGTCGAGACCAACCGCAAGGCGGCCCAGGCCAAGCCGGAGCTGATGCTAGCCCACTACAACGAAGGCCTCGGTCACCTCTACCTTGGCGAAGGCGAAGCCATGGTGGCCTGTTTCCAGCGCGCCCTCGAACTGGAACCCGACAACCCGGCGTGCGAGTACTACGTCGCCGTCGGCCTGCTCGCCGCTGGCGCGGTTGCCGAGAGCAGGACGCACCTGGACGCGGCGGTCGCCGGCGGGTTCAGCCCGGTCCCGGAGTTCCTCAAAGCGTTGGAGAAGGCCGAGGGCCGGCCGCACGAGGCCCAGGAAGCCGCCGAACAACCACGAGTTTGAGCCCCCGGCCACCGGCCGGGCAAAGGAGGAAACACATGTCAACGTTCACCCACGGTAACGTCTCCATCGAGGTCGATGAGGACGGCTTCATGCTCGAACCCGAGCAGTGGAACGAGGACGTCGCCAAGGCCATCGCGACCACCGAAGGGGTCAACGAGCTGTCCGAGGAACACTGGAAGCTCGTGCACTACCTGCGCAACTACTTCCTCCAGTTCGGGGTCGCGCCGATGATCCGCAAGCTCTGCAAGGAAACGGGGTTCGACCTGAAGAAGGTCTACGAGCTCTTCCCTTCCGGTCCCGCCAAGGGCGCCTGCAAGGTGGCGGGCCTCGCCAAGCCGACCGGCTGCGTCTAGGTCGGAAGCGGCGGCCGTTCCGGCCCGTGCGCGGGACGGCCGCAGGATGTGGTGACGCTGCGCTCGAGGTCCACCCCTCGCAGCGAAACGGTGACGGCAAAGCGGGAGAGGTCACGGTGAACGGACTTCTGAACGTGCTGCAGGAGAAACGGAAGGCGCTCGAGGAGCGCTGGGCGGAGCTCGTCCTCGCCTCGTACCCCCAGCAGAGCGTGCCGTTCCTGCGACAGGAGCGGGACCGTTTTGCCAACCCGCTGGGCTCGACGATCCGGAACGAGATCGCCGCCCTCGTCGAGGGCCTGCTCGCCGGCGCCGACGCGGACGTGCTCGCCACCCATCTCGACGCCATCATCCGGGTGCGGGCGGTGCAGGACTTCACCCCGGCCGAAGCGCTGCGCTTCGTGTTCCAGTTCAAGCAGGCGGTGGCCGAGATCGCCGGCGACGACGCCGCGGGCGTGCCGGCCGGCGAGTTCCTCGCACTCCACGCGCGCCTCGACGAGTTGGCCTTGCAGGCGTTCGGCATCTACGTCGGATGCCGCGAACGGGTGTTCGAAATCCGCGCCCGGGAAGCCACGGCCCGCACCTACTCGCTGCTCAAGCAAGCCGGCCTTCTGGTGGATGCGGACGAGGCGGGGGGCCCTCCGGCTTGCCCCCCCGCCGAAGGGAGGTCGTGAGGCATGCGGGTCGTCTGGTCGTTGCTGCTGGTCGGGGTGTTGGCGCTGATCGCGTTCTTCGGCGCGCAGGCTGGGGGCCAGGCGCTGTTCGGCATCGTGCTCCCCTACCTCGCGATGGCCGTGTTCCTCGTGGGGGTCGCGGCGCGCGTCGTGGGGTGGGCCCGGTCGACGGTGCCGTTCCGCATCCCCACCACGTGCGGGCAAGAGCGGTCGCTCCCGTGGATCAAGCCGGCGTCCCTCGACAACCCCTCCACGGGCCTCGGCGCCGCCGCGCGCGTGCTCCTGGAAGTGTTCACATTCCGTTCCCTGTTCCGCAACAACCGGAGCGAGCTGAGGGAAGGCGGCAGGTTCACGTTCTCCGCCGACAAGTGGCTGTGGGCGGCGGCCCTCGCCTTCCACTACTCGTTCCTCGTCGTCTTCCTGCGCCACTACCGCTTCTTCGCCGAACCGGTGCCGGCCGTGGTGGCGTGGATCCAGGGGCTGGACGGATTCTTCCAGGTGGGGCTGCCGGTCGTCTACGTGAGCGACATCGTCCTCGTCGCGGCGCTCGGCTACCTGCTGTGGCGGCGCTTGGCCGACGCCCGCCTGCGCTACATCTCGCTCCACGCTGACTACTTCCCCCTGGCGCTGATCCTGGGGGTCGCGCTTTCGGGCGTGCTCCTGCGCTATTTCAGCAAGGCGGACATCGTCGCAGTCAAGGAGCTGGCGATCGGACTGGTGAGCTTCCACCCCGCCGTGCCCAAGGGGATCGACCCGCTGGTCTTCGTCCACATCTTTCTCGTGAGCGTGCTGCTCACCTACTTCCCCTTCTCCAAGCTCGTGCACATGGCCGGGGTGTTCCTCTCCCCGACGCGGAACCTCGCCAACGACAACCGCATGCACCGCCACGTTAACCCGTGGAACCCGCCGATCGTCGGGCACACCTACGCCGAGTGGGAGCAGGAGTTCCACGACAAGCTCGTGGCCTCGGGGATCCCTCTCGACAAGGAGTGAGAGATGCCGGAAAAGAAACGCGACGAGCTCGTTCAGATCGACTACACGCCGCCCCAGCGGGACTGGATGGACCCCGCCATCGACTTCGCGGCGCGCAAGGGCACCTGGTCGTACCCCGCGGCCGCCAAGAACCTGCGCTACCTGGGCCTTCCCAACCCGCGCGACTGGTCCCCCACCGACGCGGACTGGCAGCTTCCCGAGAACTGGCAGCAGATCATCCACGACGGGCTCGCGGAGAGGCTTACCAAGTTCCGCTCCCTGAAGCTGTTCCTCGACGTGTGCGTGCGCTGCGGGGCATGCGCCGACAAGTGCCACTTCTATCTCGGGTCCGGCGATCCCAAGAACATGCCGGTGCTGCGCGCCGAACTGCTGCGCTCGGTGTACCGGAACGACTTCACGACCGCCGGCAAGATCCTCGGCCGCGTCGCCGGCGCCCGCCCTCTCACCCCCGCGATCCTCAAGGAGTGGTACTACTACTTCTACCAGTGCACAGAGTGCCGGCGTTGCTCGGTGTTCTGCCCGTACGGGATCGACACCGCGGAGATCACGATGCTCGCCCGCGAGCTCCTCAACCTCGTCGGCCTGAACATCAACTGGGTAATCGAGCCGGTTGCCAACTGCGACCGCACCGGCAACCATCTCGGCATCCAGCCGCACACGTTCAAGGACAACATCGAGTTCCTGGTGGACGAACTCGAGGAGGTAACCGGGATCCGCGTCGACCCTTCGATCGACCGCAAAGGCGCCGAGCTGCTGTTCGTGGTGCCGTCGGCGGACTATTTCGCCGAGCCCGGCATCTACACCTTCATGGGCTACCTCCTGCTGCTGCACTCGCTCGGTGTCGACTACACCCTCTCGGCGTACGCCTCAGAGGGCGGCAACTTCGGACTGTTCACCTCGAACGAGATGATGAAGCGCCTCAACTACAAGATCTACCACGAGGCAAGACGGCTCGGCGTCAAGTGGATTCTCGGCGGGGAGTGCGGCCACATGTGGCGGGTCATCAACCAGTACATGGACACGATGAACGGGCCCGCCGACTTCCTCGAGGCACCGGTGAGCCCGATCACAGGCACCGCGTTCACCAACGCCGCCTCGACCAAGATGGTGCACATCTGCGAATTCACCGCCGACCTCATCAAGCACGGCAAGCTCAAGCTCGACCCCAGCCGCAACGACCACCTCCGGGTGACGTTCCACGACTCGTGCAACCCCGCCCGCGCCATGGGCATCCTCGAGGAGCCCCGCTACATCCTCAAGTCGGTGGTCAACAACTTCTTCGAGATGCCAGAGAACACGATCCGCGAGCAGACGTTCTGCTGCGGCGGCGGCGCCGGCCTCGGCAACGACGAGAACATGGAGATGCGCCTGCGCGGCGGGTTGCCGCGCGCCAACGCGGTCCGCTTCGTGCACGAGAAGCACGGCGTCAACCTGCTCGCCTGCATCTGCGCCATCGACCGCGCCGTGCTCTCCACGCTGATGGAGTACTGGGTACCGGAGGTCGGCGTGTCCGGCGTGCACGAACTCGTTGGTAACGCCCTCGTGATCGAGGGCGAGAAGTCGAGGACCACCGACTTGCGCGGCAAACCGCTGGCTGGCGGAAAGGGTGACGCCGATGCGTGACCGTGCTTGGATCTTCATCGGCCTGGCGGCCTTCCTGGCCCTGGCACTGGCGCCGGTGTGGCAATCGGCGCTGCACGGGGCGGCGCGCAAGCCCGAGCCGAAGATCGTGACGAAGGCCAAGCAGTGCGTGGAACCCACGGCCGAGATGCGGCGGAACCACATGGAGTTGCTCAACGCCTGGCGGGACACGGTCGTGCGGCGCGGCCAGCGCACCTACCTGGCCGCTGACGGCAAGACCGTGACCATGAGCCTTTCCGGCACCTGCATGAGTTGCCACCCCAACAAGAAGGAGTTCTGCGACGCGTGCCACAACTACCTGGCGGTCAGCCCGTACTGCTGGGAGTGCCACATCGAGCCGAAGGAGAAATCGTGATGGGAGAGGACCGCAGGAGATTCCTCAAGCTCGCCGGTCTGACCGCCCTGTGCGCCGCCGGAAAAGGCTCGCTCGTCCGTCTCGCCGGCGCCGAGAGCCCCGCGAAGGGCGGCGCCGCGAAGAAGAAGATCCGCTGGGCGATGGTGGTCGACCCCCGCAAGTGCCTGGAGAAGGAGGCGTGCACCGCCTGCATCGACGCCTGCAACCATGCCCACAACGTCCCCGCCTTCGACAACCCGAAGCACGAGGTGAAGTGGATCTGGAAAGAGCCCTTCGCCGACGCCTTCCTCGATCAGGACGTGCGCTACATCGACCAGGCGCTCACCACCAAGCCGGTGTTCGTGTTCTGCAATCACTGCGACAACCCGCCGTGCGTGCGGGTGTGCCCGACCAAGGCCACATGGAAGCGCGAGGACGGCGTCGTCATGATGGACTGGCACCGCTGCATCGGCTGCCGTTACTGCATGGCCGCCTGCCCCTACGGTTCCCGCAGCTTCAACTGGGAGGACCCGCGGCCGCACATCAAGCAGGTCAACCCGGATTTTCCCACCCGCACCAAGGGCGTGGTGGAGAAGTGCACGTTCTGCGACGAGCTGCTCGACAAGGGGCAGTTGCCGGCGTGCGTGACGGCGTGCAAGGAGAAGGCGCTGACCTTCGGCGACCTCAACGACCCCGATTCCGAGGTGCGGCGGTTGCTGCGCTCTCGCTTCGCCCTGCGCCGCAAGGCCGGCCTCGGCACGAACCCGGAAGTCTTCTACCTAGTGTGAGGTGACAATGCTCGAAAAAGCGCTTGTCGGGAGCCGAGGGTATTGGCGCTGGCTCATGGTGCTCGGCGCCGTGATCGTCCTCGGGGTGATCGCCTACCTGTACCAGTTCGCCTTCGGCCTCGGCGTCACCGGCCTCTCCCGCAACGTGACGTGGGGCCTGTACATCGCCCAGTTCACGTTCTTAGTCGGCGTCGCCGCCTCGGCGGTGATGGTCGTCCTCCCCTACTACCTGCACGACTTCAAGACGTTCGGAAAACTCACGATCCTCGGCGAGTTCCTGGCGATCTCCGCGGTCACGATGTGCATGCTCTTCATCTTCGTAGACATGGGGCAACCGACCCGCGTCCTCAACGTCATGCTCTATCCGACGCCGCACTCCCTCATGTTCTGGGACATGGTCTCCCTGATGGGCTACCTCGTTCTCAACACCCTGATCTCGCACGTGACGCTGGACGCCGAGCGCAATGCGGTCGCCCCACCCCGCTGGATCAAGCCGATCATCATCCTCTCGATCCCGTGGGCGGTCAGCATCCACACGGTCACGGCGTTCCTCTACTCGGGCCTCGCCGCCCGCCCGTTCTGGATGACCGCGATCCTGGCGCCGCGCTTCCTGGCGTCGGCGTTCTCCGCCGGCCCCGCGCTCCTCATCCTTTTCTGCCTCGTCCTGCGGCGGCTCACCCGCTTCGACGCCGGCCGCGAACCGATCCAGCGGCTCGCCATCATCGTGACCTACGCGATGTTGATCAACGTCTTCTTCGTCCTCATGGAACTCTTCACGGCGCTCTACAGCAACATTCCTGAGGACGCCGAGCACTTCAAGTTCCTCTACGTCGGCCTTGCGGGCAACGCGACTCTGGTGCCGTGGATGTGGGCTTCGGCCGTCCTGTCAGTGGTAGCCCTCGTCCTGCTCGTCAACCCGAAGACGCGCCACAACGAAACCACGCTTGCCGCGGCGTGCGTCGCCGTCTTTGTCGGCCTCTGGATCGAAAAGGGGCTGGGCCTCATCATCGCCGGTTTCGAGCCCTCGCCGCTCGGCCAGGTCACGGTGTACACCCCCACCCTGCCGGAGATCCTGATCTCGCTCGGGATCTATGCGTTCGGTCTCTTCCTGATCACCGTCTTCTACAAGATCGCCCTGTCGGTCCGGGGCCAGGTGGCGGCGTAGGGCGGCGGGCGGCGGGCCGGCGGTGGCGGCGCCTGAGAGCTGCAGCGCCGGGAGGAGGAACGCATGACAAGCGACTCGCGACGCGTCGTGATCGTGGGGGCCTCGGCGGCCGGCATGCGCTGCGCCTCCCGTTTGGCCCGCCTCCGCCCCGATTGGACGGTGACCGTCGTCGAGCGACGCCGGGTCTTCTCGTACGCCGCCTGCGGGCTCCCGTACGTGCTCTCGGGCGACGTGGACGACGCCGATGCGCTGCGCCGCACCAGCGACGGCGCGCTCCGTGACGCGGCGTTCTTCGCATCCGTCAAGGGCGTCACCGTCCTGACGGGCCGGAGCGCGACCGAGGTCGATGGCGGCGCCCGCTCGCTGACGCTCGCCCGTCCCGAGGGCGAGCTCGAACACCTCGGTTGGGACGACCTGGTGCTCGCCACCGGCGCGTCCCCCCGGCGCCTGCCCGCGCAACCGCGACACCCCCGCGTCCGCTCGTTCCACGTCGTGGAGGACCTCGAGCCGCTGCACGCCGGGCTGCGCCGCGGCGAGATCACCCGCGTCGTGATCGTGGGCGCGGGCCTGGTGGGGTGCGAGCTCTCGGAGGCGTTCCGCGCGCTCTGGGGGGTCGAGGTGACGCTGCTCGAAGCGGCCTCCGGGCCGCTCCCCGGCGTCGCCGACGCCGAGATCGGAGCGGTCATCGCGGCCACGCTGCGGCGCAACGGCGTGCGCCTGCGGACCGGGGCCGCGGTCGAGGCGATCGCCGCCTTCGACGACCGGGTCGAGGTGGCGGCGGGAGGCGAACGCTGCACCGCCGACCTTGCCATCGTCGCAGTCGGAGTGACGCCCGAGGTGGCCCTCGCCCACAGTGCCGGCGTCGCCCTCGGGATCACCGGGGCGATCGCCGTGGACGACCGCCTGGCGACGAACGTCCCGCACATCTGGGCGGCCGGAGACTGCATCGAGGTGCGCAGGCTGCCCGACGGCAGGCCGCTCCACCTGCCGCTCGGCTCCCTCGCCAACCGCCAGGGCCGCGTCCTCGCCGACGTCCTGGCCGGCCGCGACGACCGCTTCCCCGGCGCGGTCGGTGCTGTGGCGGCCAAGGTCTTCGACCTCAACGTGGCGGCGACCGGCCTGACCCGAACTCGGGCCGAGGCCGAGGGGATCGCGGCGCGGTCGGTGTGGGTCACCGCCCACGACCGGGCCCACTACTGGCCCGAGGCCGCGGAGATCGCCATTCACCTGGTGTACGAAGCGGGTTCGCGCCGGGTGCTCGGGGTGCAGGCCGTCGGCGCCGGCGAGGTCGCCAAGCGTGTCGACGTCGCCACCGCCTACATCGCCCGCGGCGCCACCGTCACGGAACTGGCGGGCCTCGAACACGCGTACGCCCCGCCGTTCGCCCCCGCGATCGACCCGCTGGCGGCGGCTGCGTTCGCCGCGGAGAACCAGGAGGACGGGCTCGAGGCGCGCCCCCCGGACGAGCCCTTCACCGGAGCCCGCGTGCTCGACGTGCGGCACCCCGGCGAGCGCACCAAACACCCACTGCCCGAGGCCACGGCCATGCCTCTGGAGGAGTTGCGGGCCGCGCTCCCGCTTCCGGGCCGCGACCGCTGGCTGGCCGTGTGCGAGCGCGGGGCTCGCTCCGCCGAAGCCGCACGGCTGGTGCGCTCGTCCGGCGGCTCGGCAAGCTACCTCGGCGGCGGGATGCAGCTGCGGGCGATGATGGGGCTGGAGAGCGAGCGATGACTCGCATGTGCGCAGCGGCCACGGCCGTCCGGCGGTCGTGCGCCTTGGCGGCGCCGGCGGATTGCCGTCTGGCGCAACCTCGGCCCGTGTTGGTTGCGTTCCTGTAACATGCACGTCGTGGGGAACACCTCCTCGGAGCGGTGATGCTGCCGGTCATGCTCGACCTTCGCGACCGGGCCTGCCTCGTGGTCGGGGGCGGCGAGGTCGGATTGCGCAAGGTCGAGAGGCTGCTCGAGGCGGGGGCGGCGGTCACGGTTGTGGCGCCCGCCCCCGTTGCGGGCATCGAGGCCCTGGCAGCGAGCGGCGGTTTGCGTCTCCAGCGCCGCCCCTACCGGGACGGGGAAGCGGCCGGCTACCGGCTCGTCTTCGCCGCCACCGACAGCGCCGAGACCAACCGCCGGGCGGCCGACGACGCCGAGGCCGCGGGGATCTGGGCCAACGTGGCGGACGAGCCGGAACTCTGCACCTTCCATGTCCCTGCACGTGTCAAGCGCGGCGCCCTGCAGATCGCCATCGCCTCGAACGGCGAGGCGCCGTTCGCGGTCCGGCGCCTGCGCCAGCTCTTCGAGCGGCGCCTGGCCGGCGAGTGGGCCGCCTGGATCGCCGCCGCGGCCCGCTTCCGCACCCGCGTGCGTGGCCTGCGCCTCGGGCCGGCGGCCGCGGAGGCGCTCTTCGACCGTTTCTTCGCGGCGACCGTCGCGCCCCAGGCCCTGACCGCGCGCGTGCCCGCCCCCGAGGAGGAGGCGGCCTGGCTTGCGAACGCCGGCGCGCCCGACGGGCGCCGGCCGGAGCCCGCGCCGCGCCGCCCCGGGTTCGTCTCGCTGGTGGGCGCCGGGCCCGGCGATCCTGGGCTGCTCACGGTGCGCGCACGGCAGCGGCTCATGGCGGCCGACGCGGTCGTGTTCGACCGTCTCGCCGAGACGGTCCTTCCCCCAGACCTGCCGGAATGCGTGGAGCTCCACCCGGTGGGCAAGGAGGCGGGGCACCACCCGGTGCCGCAGGGTGAGATCGACGCATTGCTCGTGCGCCTTGGGGGCGAGGGCAAGCGCGTCGTGCGCCTCAAGGGCGGCGACCCCTACGTCTTCGGACGCGGCGCCGAGGAGGCTGAAGACCTGCACGCGGCGGGGATCCCCTTCGAGGTCATACCGGGCGTGACCGCCGGGATCGCCGCGCCGGCGTGCGCCGGAATTCCCGTGACCTCCCGCGACGAGGCGGTGCGCGTCACGCTGGTCACCGCCCACGAGAGCGCCCGCGTCGACGGCTCGTTCGTGCACTGGGACCAGCTCGCGCACGATCCCCATGCGACGATCGTGGCCTACATGGCGGTCTCCTCCCTCAAGCAGGTGAGCGCGAACCTGGTCGCGGGCGGGATGGACCCGCAATTCCCGGCAGCGATGATCGAGCGGGGCACGACCTCCGCCCAGCGGGTGGTATGCGCCCCGATCGGGGAGCTGCCCGCCGCCGCCGAGGCGGCCGGGATCCGGCCCCCGGCGCTGCTCGTCGTTGGACCCACCGTGCACCACGCCGAATCCCTCGCCGCCTTCGCCCGCCGCCCCCTCTTCGGCGAACGGCTGGCGCTTGCGGCGCCGGCCGGCGAGGCCCGGGAGGCGTTGGAGGAGGCCGGGGCGGAGGTGGTCGAGGCGCCGCTGCCGCTCACCCCGGCCGCCCGCGTCGTGCTGCGGGCGCTGCCGCTCACCGGCTGCATACTGCGGACCCCGTCGGAGGCCGACGCGTTCGCGGCGGAGCAGGCGGCGCAGGGCGGC
>PKYI01000047.1:0-7844 GCA_003133645.1 Acidobacteriota bacterium
GGCGTCTCGCGGTGGGGTGTCGCTGGCTCCGACCGAGGGTCGCTCCGAGGGAGGAGAACAGCGAGGGGCCCCACCCGCGGGACGTCCCTGCTCGGTCGCACGCGCAGGCGGGTCGGAGGCCGGCGCTCGATGCGCCGCCCGAGCGACTCGGCCGTAGCCCGCTGGGCAAAACAAAACAGGCCTCACGCAGTGAAGAGAAGCACGTGCCGCGGGGCCGCGCCGCAACGGGCGCGTCACGCCTTCTTCTGCCACCGCCTGAGGCGGGCGAGCGCCCGGCGCACGAGGGCGTTGCCCTCGCCCGGAGGGATCTCGAGCACGATCGGCAGAGAGGCGCAGCGGCGATCGGCGAGCAGCCTGCGGAAGAAGCGCTCGCCGAGCCTGCCGTCGCCGGGCGAAGCGTGGCGGTCGCGCCGCGAACCGAGCTCGACCGTGGTGTCGTTGCCGTGCAGCAGGTGCGGCACCTCCATGCCCCAGTGCTCGGCGACCTCCGTGAGCGCGCGGTCCCACCCGTCGTGCAGCAGGTCGTAGCCGGCACCCCAGAGGTGGGCGGTGTCCAGGCAGATTCCGACGCGGTTGCGGCCGGCCGCCTCGACGAGGCGGGCCAGTTCCGCCGGCCCGCGCCCGAGCTGGCCGCCCGCCCCTGCCGTGCCCTCGAGCAGGAGCATCGCCGCGCCCGCCCCAGCCCGACCAACCGCCTCGGCGATCGCCGTACGGCAACGCGCCTCCGCGTCGCCGCGGTCGCCGGTCCCGGCGGATCCTGGGTGCAGCACCACGCCGGCCAGGCCGAGCGCGCCGGCGCGCTGCAGCTCCTCGACGAGGATGGCCACGGACCGCTCGCGCAGGACGCGGTCCTCGCTCGCGGGGTTGAGCAGGTACGGAGCGTGGGCGAAGCAGAACCCGCCCAGGCCGGCGGCGGCCACGGCGGTCCGGAAGAGAGCCGGCTCGGCATCGGCTACCGCGGGCGCCGCCCAGCGCGTTGGCGGCCGCAGGAAAAGCTGCAGCGTCTCACAGCCGGCCGCGGCGGCGGCCTCGACCGCACGCCAGGTCCCTCCGGCGGCGGACAGATGCGCTCCAAGGCGCGGCATGACATCGGTATGCTACCCTCACCGCGCGATGGGGGTCAGCCGTTTGCTGCGCTGGCTGCTGGCAGGCGTCGGCCTGCTCGTCGGCTGCGGATTCGCCGTCTGGATGGTGCTCTGGGTCAGCTTGCGCTCGTCCGCGGCGCGCGTCCCCGACGTCGTCGGGATGGACGCGTCGCGCGCCAGCGCCCTGATCCAGGGCAACGGCCTCGCGGCGCGCATCCAGGAAGGGGTCTTCGATCCGCGGGTCCCCTCGGGCCGGATCTCGTCGCAGCGGCCGCCGGCCGGCTTCCACGCCAAGCGCGGCGGCACGGTGCTGCTCTACCCGTCGCTCGGGAAAGCCGTGCAGAAGCTCGGCGATCTCACCGGGCTGCCAGTGTCCCTGGCGGAGGCGGAGCTGGAGAGCGAGCACCTCACCCTGGAACGGAGCTGCACGGTCGCGGGCGAGGCCGATGCGGTGGTCGTCCTGGCGCAAATGCCGGCGCCCGGGACGCTGGTGGCGCCGCAGTCGGGCGTGACCCTGCTCGTCAACCGCACGCCGCGCGAGAAACGGTACGTCATGCCCGAGTTCGTGGGCGCGGCCGAGCCCGACGCCACGCGCGTCATCCGCGCCCTCGGGTTCCAGCTCGCAACGGTGCAGCCGGTCGCCTACCCGGGCATCGCCGCCGGGACCGTGCTGCGGCAGGACCCGCCCGCAGGCGGGCCGGTGGCCGAGGCGGCCGTGATCGGGCTGTGGGTGAGCCGGTGAGTCGCGTGCGCATCGCTCCCTCGCTGCTTGCGTGCGACCTCGGCCGGGTTGCGGACGAGGTGCGCTCGGTCGCGGCCGCCGGCGCCGACCTGCTCCACTTCGACGTCATGGACGGGCACTTCGTGCCCAACCTGACCTTCGGGCCCGGCCTGTGCGCGGCGGTGCGCCGGCTCACCGAGTTGCCGCTGGACGTCCACCTGATGGTGACGAACGCCGACGACTTGGTGGAGCCGTTCGCGGTCGCCGGCGCCGGTCGGATCGCCGTGCACGTCGAAGCCGTCACGCACCTCCACCGCACCCTGGGCCGCATCCACGCGCTGGGCGCCGTGCCGGGGGTGGCGATCAACCCGGCGACGCCGGTTGCCGCTCTCGACGAGGTCTGGCCGCTCGTGGGCTTCCTCCTGGTGATGTCGGTGGACCCGGGGTTCGGCGGCCAGCGCCTGATCCCCGAGGTGCTGGACAAACTGGCCCGTTTGCGCGCCATCCGCGACCGCAGGGCTCCGGGGGTCGAACTCGCGGTGGACGGCGGCGTCGAGTCGGACAACGCCGGGGAGTTGCAGCGCCTCGGCGCGGATATTCTCGTCGCCGGCACCGCCGTTTTCGGCGCCGCCGACAGGTCCGCGGCGATCGCCCGGTTGCGGGGGGAGGAGGCTGGATGAGAAGGTTGATCGCCCTGGCCGCGATCGTCGCAATGACGGCTTGCGCCAGCGGCAAGAACAAGAAGCTGGACGAGCAGTCGTTCCTCGACCAGGTGGGCGCGCAGTCGAAGGAGCAGATCATGGCGCGCGGGGACGCGCTCGCCCAGCAGAAGAAATGGGCCGAGGCGCGCAAGTTCTACAGCTTCCTCTCCGACACGTTTCCCAACGACCCGCTCGGACGCAGAGCCGCGCTCAAGGTGGCGGACACCTTCTTCGCGGTCAAGGACACCGAGGGGTACACCGAGGCGGAGCTGCGCTACAAGGACTTCGCCAATCGCTTCCCCAGCGACCCCAACCGCCCCTACGCCCTGCTGATGCTGGCGAAGTGCAGCTTCGCCCAGAAGAAGGGCCCCCTCCGCGACCTCACGCCGCTGCGCGAGGCGGCCGAGAGCCTGCGCAAGGTGCTCCAGCTCTACCCCTCGTCCCCGTACGCGGCGGAGGCCAAGGACCTGCTCGGCAAGTGTCTCGAGGACCTCGCCATGCACGAGCTGTTCATCGCCAGGTACTACGCCAACGTCAATGCCTGGGTCGGCGCCCGGCAGCGCCTCGACTACCTGTTCGCCAACTATCCGGACACGAGCGCGGCGAAGGACGCGAAGCCGCTGATGGAGAAGGTCCTTCAGAAGCTCGCCGAAGTGCCCGCGGCGGTGCCCACGCCGGCGCCGGCGGCGCAAAAGACGGCCAAGCATTGACGAACGTGCGATCGCTGCGCTATTTTGGCGGTGGAGTAATCTCAAGCATGCGGAACAGGAGGACTGCTATGGTCCGCGCAACGTTCGCCGTCCTAGCCGTGCTGTGCTTCTGTGGAGCCGCAGCGGGGCAAGCAGATAACCCGCCGCCGCATCCCCTTCACAAGGCGGATGGCCACTGGACACCCTACCAGCCGCCGACGGAGTTCGCGCCCGACGCGAACGTATACATCATCCAGAAGGGGGATACGCTCTGGGCGCTCGCCCAGAAGTTCCTCGGCAACCCCTACCTGTGGCCGCAGCTCTGGGAGAAGAACAAGTACATCCGGGACGCGCACTGGATCTACCCGGGCGATCCGCTGGTCGTCGGCGTGAAGGCCACCGAGGTCGCGCCCCCCGCGGCACCCCCCGCACCCGTGGCGCCACCGCCCCCGACCGCACCGGCCCCGGGGGGCCCGGCGGGTGCCGGCGAGGCCGGCAACCAGGGAGCGCCCGCGAACTTGGTGGCTGCCGGCACCGAGGACGACATCTACTGCTTCGCCTACCTCGACGACCAGAACGCCCGCCCGCAGCTGACGATCAAGTCGGCGGAGCGGATCGAGTCCGAGGACAACTACTCGACCAACGACATCGTCTACCTGTCCGGCGGCGAGCAGGAAGGCGTCAAGGCCGGCCAGGAGTACTTCATCGTGCAGCCGGTCCGCAATCTGCGCCACCCGGCGACCAACGCGGTGCTCGGCAAGGTGATCCGCTACCTGGGCCGCGCCCGCGTGCTGTGCGCGCAGGACCACACGGCGACCGCGGAGATCGTCGCGTCGTGCGACGCGATCCAGATCGGGGCCTGGCTCAAGCCGTTCGATCCGATCCCGATCCCGATGACCGTCCTCACCCCACCTGTGGACCGCTGCGACCCCGCCAGCACCAAACCCAGGGGGTACATCGTCTACAGCCGCGACGACGACGTCAGCTTCGGCGAAGGCGAGGTCGTGATCATCGACCTCGGCGAAGCCGACCAGCTCGCACCGGGCAGTCAGGCGATCATCTACCGCGACGACCCGGTGCCCGGCACCCCCCGGATCCTCCTCGGCGAGCTGGCCGTCCTGACGACCGGCAGCCACTGGGCGACCGCCAAGATCATCCGCTCCTCGGGGCCGATGCGCGTGGGTGACCGGGTCGAGGTCAAGTGAGCCCCACGAGCGTCGAGGAGCGGCGCGCCGCGCTGCGCGCGATCGGTGACGTCCTCGGCACGGTGGCCGACGGATTGCTCGACCGCGGTCTCCACCTCGAGGAGGCTCTGAACGTCTTCGAGGCGCGGTACGTTCGTCTGGCGGTGGACCGGGCGAGCGGCAATATCTCGCAGGCAGCCGCGGCGCTGGGGATCCACCGCAACACCCTGCGGAGCAAGCTGCAGAAGAACGGGCAGCGGCGCCGCAACGGCGCCTGAGGCAGGCTCGCCGTGTTCGGCGGACGACAGGCCGCTGCAGTCTGGGGCTGCTTCGTCCTCGGCGGCCTGCTCGCCCTCCTCGCGCAGCGTCCGGACGGCCGCAGGCAGTTCCCCTCGCAGTGGATCGAGGGCACGCCGCGCGGCTCGGTGCCCCTCGAAGGCGATCCGTTCGCCGGCGCCTCACCGTTCGAGAAGCGGGTCATCGCCACGGCCACGCGGGCCGGGATCGACCCCGCGCTCGTGCTGGCCGTCGTCGAGACGGAGTCGGGTCAGGAGGCCGGTGCGGTCTCGCCCAAGGGCGCCCTCGGCCTGATGCAGGTGCTGCCGGAGACGGCGGCCGGGGTGGGTTTGCCCGACGCGGCCGACCCCGCCACGAACCTCGAGGCCGGCTGCCGCTACCTCGCGGCGCTGCTGGAGAGCTTCGGCGGGGATGTCGAGCTGGCGCTGGCCGCGTACAACGCCGGCCCGGGCGCGGTTCGCCACTGGGGCACGGTGCCGCCCTATCCGGAAACCCGAACCTTCATCGCCCGGGTTGCGGCAACCTACAAGCAACTGACCGGGCTGGACCTCGCGGGGGCCACTCGGTTCGCGTACGAGCCATCAGCGGTTCTTTGACTCGTCGTCGCCCTTGGGAGGGTCACTCTTGGGGGTCTGGTCGCCCTTGAGCGAGTCGCGGAAGTTGCGGATGCCCTCCCCCATGCCCTTGCCCAGCTGGGGAAGCTTGCCGGCACCGAAGATGATGATCACGATCAGGAGGATCAGCAGTAACTCAGGAATTCCAAGCGACCCAAACATGTGGCTCCCCTCCGGCGATGATTATAGCCCCCCGCGCGAGGCCGAGACCAGGACACGTACGAGGCCTGCCGGCGTTCCAAGCTGCTCGAGTGCTCGTGCCGCCCGCTCGCGCACCCCGGGGAGCCACGCGAGGTAGGCCGGACGCCCCGCCGTGGCCAGGCGCAGGAACGTGCCGATGACCTTCAGCCGGCGCTGCGCCGCGCACTCCAGGTAGCGCTGCCGCCATCCCGGCTCCCATCCGAGCCGCGCCGCGGCGCGTTCCGCCCAGGCGGCCTCGTCGGCGCCGAGACCGGCCCCGCCCCGTTCGCCCAGCAGCGACGCCAGGTCGTAGGTGTCGGGGCCCCCGCGCATGTCCTGGAAGTCGACCGCCCGCACCCTGCCCTCGTGCAGGAACAGGTTGTTGAAGTGGAAGTCGCGATGGGTGAGCCGGTACGGGTGGGAGGCCAGGCGCCGGGCGAGGTCGTCGAGGAACGCCGTCGCCTCCCGGCGCAGGCCCGCATCGGGAGCGAGCGCGTGCCGCTCGAAGACCACGAGTTCCTGGCGGAAGAACGCGGCGTCGAACGCGGCCGTGGGCAGGGAGCGCCACTCGCACGCCTGGAACGCGGCGAGCGCCTCGAGGGCGAGCGCCAAGGCGTTCTCGCCAAGGGCGGCCACGGCGCGGTCGAGGTCGAGGTCCCCGAGGTCCTCGCTCACCACCACGAGGCCGTCCCGTCCCGCCGGCCGCGGGATCGGGAGTCCGCGCTCCCACCCCCACGCCTGCACGGCGTGGTCGCGCGCGGCTTGTTCTTCGTGACCCGGCGGGTACAGCGCCGCGATCAGCGTCGTGCCGTCCGCGAGGAAGGCGCGGAAGAAACGGCGCTGCGAGGCGTCGCCGGCGAGCGCGGTGACGGACACCGCCGTGACGCCAAGGGCCGCTAGGCTTTCGTGCACGATCTCCACGGCGACGCATGGTACCGCGGGGGCCGGGGAAATTGAGCGCGCGCCCGCGAGGTTCTACCTGACGTGAAGACACGAGGTTCGTCCCCGGACGCGACCGCCCTGCTGTTCTCGTTCGTCGAGACGCTGCAGGGCATGCTCGAAACCGACGAGACCCTGCGGGCGGCGTGCGCCGCCATGGAGCGCCTCGGGCTCGCCCCGCTGGCGCGGGTCGAGCTGGTCGCCGGCGCGGAGCGGCCGAGGGTCGTCTGCGCCGACCGCCGCGCCGCCGTGCCACAATGGAGCGAGCAGGACGCCGAGGTCCTGCGTTCCGTGGGAATCGCCAGTGACCGAACCGATCCAGACCCCGGCCCGCCCCAACCTCGTCGGCGCGAACCGCGCTGAGCTCGCCCAGCTCCTCGCCGGGCTGGCTCCCCGTCCGTTCCGCGCCGAACAGGTGTACCAGTGGCTCGCCCGCCGCATGGCGGGCAGCATCGCGGAGATGTCCAACCTGCCGAAGGCGCTGCGCGAGGGGCTCGCCGAACTCGCCCAGGTGCGGGACCCGGAGGTCCTCGAGGCCCGCCGCGGCGGGCCTCNNCGACGGCGCCGTCGTCGAGGCGGTCGCGATGCCGATGGAGGGGCACACCACCATCTGCCTGTCGTCGCAAACCGGGTGCGCCGTCGGGTGCGTCTTCTGCGTCACCGGGGTGCTGGGCGCCGGCCGCAACCTCACCGGCGGCGAGATCTTCGGCCAGTACCGCGCGGTTCTGCGTCATGAGGGGCTCGTGGGTGCGCCGGTCAACGTCGTGTTCATGGGGATGGGCGAGCCGCTGCTCAACGTCGCCGGCGTGGCCCGCGCGGTCGAGCTCATCGCCGAGACGGTCAGCCCGAAGCGAGTGACCGTCTCGACCAGCGGGATCGTCCCGGGGATCGCGAAGCTGGCGGCGCTCGAGCGCCGCCCCAAGCTCGCGGTCTCGCTCAACGCGACCACCCAGGCGCAGCGCGAACGGCTGATGCCGGCCGCCGCGCGCTGGCCGCTCGAGGAGCTGCTGGCGGCGTTGCGCGCGTTCCCGCTCGAGCGGGGCCGCCGGATCACCTTCGAGTACGTCATGCTCGCGGGCGTCAACGACTCCGACGACGACGCCCGCCGCCTGCCCCGCCTCCTCAAGGGGATCCCGTGCAAGGTCAACCTGATCCCGCTGAACCCCGACGAGCGCTACCTCGGCGGCCTCGCCGCCCCCGACGCCGACCGCATCAGCGCGTTCGCCGGCATCCTCGCCGCCGCGCACATGAACGTCACCGTGCGCTGGAGCAAGGGGCGCGAGGTCGCCGCCGCCTGCGGCCAGCTCCGCGGCCAGATCGCCCCCCGCCCTCCGTCGCCGGCCTGAGGCTAGCTTCTTGCCCCGCGAGGGGAGCGGCACTCGGGCCGCGAGCGACGCAGCCCCGCAGGCCGGAGCCGGCTGCGCCGGCCGCAGG
>PKYI01000047.1:7937-8181 GCA_003133645.1 Acidobacteriota bacterium
CCGCTATCGGCGGCGCCACTAGCCTGTCAAAAACACGGCAGTCCACTGCCTTCCGGCGGCTGCGCCGTCCCGCCGGTACGAGTGGTACGCGGACGAGCACGCGGTGCAGCCGGGGAGGACCCGCACCCGGGCCGGGTCGAGGCCGAGCGCCGCCAGGCGGCCGGCGGCGAACGCCGCGAGGTCGACGACGCCGTCGCCGCGCCAGGCGGCGCCACAGGCATCCAGGCGCGCGAACGCGGCGGGG
>PKYI01000147.1 GCA_003133645.1 Acidobacteriota bacterium
CGGCGGCGCTCGCGGCGCTCGCCGCGAGCGAGGCACGGTTCCGTGAGCTGTTCGGGAGGATCGGCAGCGGCGTGGTGGTCTACGAGGCGGTCGGCGACGGCGAAGACTTCGTGATCCAGGGGGTCAACCAAGCCGCCGAGCGGATCGAGAAGGTCGAGGCGGCCACCGTGATCGGCAGGCGCGTGACGGAGGTCTTCCCGGGTGTGGTGGAGTTCGGCCTGTTCGACGTGTTCCGTCGCGTCTGGCGAAGCGGCGAGGCGCAACGACACCCGGTGGCGATCTACCGGGACGAACGCATCGAGGGGTGGCGCGAAAATCAGGTTTACAAGCTGCCGTCGGGCGAGGTCGTCGCGGTATACGAGGATGCGACGGAGCGCAAGCTCGCCGAGAAGGCCACGTCGTTGCTCGCCGCTGTCGTCGAGTTCTCAGACGACGCGGTGATCGCGAAGGGACTCGACGGCACCATCCTGAGCTGGAACGCGGGGGCGCAACGCCTCTACGGCTATGCGGCGACGGAGGCCGTCGGGCAGAACATCTCGTTCCTTGCGCCACCCGAGTTGCGTGGTGATATCCAAGGGATCTATGACCGCGTCGCGCGTGGGGAACGGGTCACACACTACGAAACGGTGCGCGTGCGCAAGGATGGGACGCGGGTGGAGGTCTCGCTCGCCGTGTCCCAGATCAGGGACTCGACCGGCGCCATCGTCGGCGCCTCGACGATCGCCCGCGACATCACGAAATGGAAGCAAGCGGAGGCCATGCTCAAGGAGAACGAGGAGCGGTTCCGGACGATGGCCGACTCGTTGCCTCAGCTTGCGTGGATTGCGAAGGCCGACGGGTTCATCTATTGGTACAACCGTCGTTGGTTCGAATACACGGGTACCACGCCTCGCCAGATGGAAGGCTGGGGGTGGCAGAGCGTCCACGATCCCAACGTGCTGCCGAGAGTGCTGGAGCAATGGCAGGGCTCGATTGCGACGGGCCGCCCGTTTGACATGGAGTTCCCGCTGCGCGGCGCCGATGGCAAGTTCCGCCCGTTCCTGACGCGGGTCATGCCGCTCAAAGACGCCCAGGGCAGGGTCACTCAGTGGTTCGGCACGAACACGGATATCTCGGAACGTGCGGCAGCCGAACAGGCCGTGTGTGAGGCCAATGAGCAGTTGGAAGTTCGCATCCGGGAGCGGACCGCCGAATTGACCGACGCGCTCCAGGCGATTCGCTCGCTCAACGCCGACCTCGAGCGGCGCGCGGGCGAACTCGAGGCGGCGAACAAGGAGCTGGAGGCGTTCTCCTACTCGGTGTCGCACGACCTGCGGGCGCCGCTGCGATCGATCGACGGCTTCTCGCGCATCGTCGAGGAGGAGTACGGCAGCAGCCTCGACGACGAGGGAAGGCGACTGTTGCGCGTCGTGCGCGACAGCACGCACAAGATGGCCCAGCTCATCGACGACCTGCTGGCGTTCTCGCGCAGCGCGCGGCACCCGCTGCAGCCGTCGCGTATCGACATGGGGGCGCTGGCCCGGTCGGTCTACGAGGAGCTGATCCCCCCAGAGGCGCGCACCCGCTGCGAGTTCACGGTCGGGGCGTTGCCCAGCGCGGTCGGGGGCGCGGCGATGATGCGGCAGGTGTGGGTGAACCTGCTCGCGAACGCGGTCAAGTTCAGCGCTCCGGCGACCCGCCCCGCGATCGCGGTCTGCGGCCGCGTGGATGGGCGTGAAGTCGTCTATACTGTGAGCGATAACGGTGTCGGCTTCGACATGACCTACGCGGGCAAACTGTTTGGGGTGTTCCAGCGGTTGCACCCGGCGCGCGAGTTCGAGGGGACCGGCGTCGGCCTGGCGCTGGTGCAACGCATTGTCCACCGCCACGGCGGGCGGGTGTGGGCGGACGGGGCGGTCGGCAAGGGGGCCGCCTTCTCGTTCGCGCTGCCGGCCCCGGGAGGTGTCTCGTGAGTGTTGCGGACGCGGTGGACATCCTGTTGGTCGAGGACAACCCGAACGACGTCGAGCTGACGATACGGGCGCTCAAGAAGGCGAAGCTCGCCAACCCGATCTTCGTGGTCAGCGATGGCGCGGAGGCGCTCGACTTCCTCTTCTGCACCGGGCCGTTCGCCGGTCGTCCGCCGCACACGCCGAAGGTCGTGCTGCTCGACCTCAAGCTGCCGAAGGTGGACGGCCTCGAGGTGCTGCGCCGGATCAAAGGCGACGAGCGGACCCGCGTCATCCCGGTGGTCGTGCTGACCTCCTCGCGCGAGGAATCCGACGTCGTCGAGAGCTACCGCCTCGGGGTGAACAGCTACATCGTCAAGCCGGTGGATTTCGAGAAATTCGTCGCCGCGGTGGAGCACGTCGGTGTGTATTGGCTGCTCCTCAACGAGCCGCCGCACTGAACGGTCCGGCAATGCACGCATGTCGAGCGGACCCCTCAGGCGTCGCGACCGCGTGGAGGCCATGATGGACGCCCCCCCCCTGCGCATTCTGTTCGTCGAGGACGTCGCGGCCGACGCCGAGCTGGCGGCGGCCGAGCTGCGCCGCGCCGGCCTGGCGTTCGAGTCGCGCCGGGTGGAGACGCAGGAGCAGCTCGTCACTGCGCTCGGCGAGTACCGCCCCACGCTCGTGCTCTCCGACTACACCCTGCCGGGGTTCAACGGGATGGAAGCGCTTGCCCTCACGCTGGAGCTGGCGCCGGAGACGCCGTTCATCCTCCTCACCGGTTCGACCAACGAGGAGACAGCGGTCGCGTGCATGAAAGCCGGCGCGTGGGACTACATCCTCAAGGACCGTTTGTCGCGGCTGCCGCTGGCGGTGCACGCGGCGCTCGACCGCGCCCGGACGCGCAGCATGGAGCAGGCTGCGCGGGAGGCGTTGCGGGAGAGCGAGGCCCGTTTCCACCTACTGGCTGAGGTCGCGCCCGTCGGCATCTTTCGCACCGACGAGCGCGGGGGCACCACGTACGTCAACCGGCGGTGGACCGAGATCTCCGGGGTGAGCGCCGACGAGGCCCTGGGCTTGGGGTGGCTGCAGGCCGTGTACCCGGAGGACCGCGGCCTGCTCGCGGCCGGTTGGGACGACGCAGCCCGGGCCGGTCGGACCTCCGAAGCAGAGTACCGTTTTCTGCGTCCGGACGGCACGGTCGCGTGGGTCGTGGGCCACGCCGTGGCGCTGCTCGACACAGCCGGCAGTGTCACCGGCTACGTCGGGACGATCTACGACATCACGGAGCGCAAGCGCGCCGAGGACGCGCTACGCGAGAGTGAGGAGCGCTACCGGCTGGTGCTCGCCAATAGCCTCGACGCGCAGCTCCTGGCGAGCCCCGATGGGACCGTCCACTCGGCGAACGCCGCGGCGTGCACGATGTTCGGACGGAGCGAGGCCGAGATCTGCCGGCTGGGGCGCGCGGGTGTGCTCGACGCGACCGACCCGCGACTTGCGGCGGCGCTCGCGGAGAGGTTGGAGAAGGGACGGTTCAGGGGCGAGCTTACGGGTCTGCGCGCCGATGGGACGAAGTTCCCGATCGAGGTGTCGTCGTCGTTGTTCCGCGATGCCAGCGGCGCGCTGCACAGTTCGATGGCGATCCGCGACCTCACGCAGCGGGTGGCGCTCGAAACCCACCCCGCCGGCGAGACTGCCGATCGCCTCCATCTTCTGCGCCTGGCGGAGCTGGGTTTCGAGCGCCACCCGCTG
>PKYI01000149.1 GCA_003133645.1 Acidobacteriota bacterium
TTGAACTCCTCGAAGATCACGTCGTCCATGCGGGATCCGGTGTCGATCAGCGCCGTCCCCATGACGGTGAGCGAGCCGCCCTCCTCGATGTTGCGCGCCGCACCGAAGAAGCGCTTCGGCTTCTGCAGCGCATTGGAGTCGACGCCGCCCGAGAGCACCTTACCCGACGGCGGCACGACCGTGTTGTAGGCGCGGGCGAGGCGGGTGATCGAGTCGAGGAGGATCACCACGTCGCGGCGGTGCTCGACCAGGCGCTTGGCCTTCTCGAGCACCATCTCGGCGACCTGGACGTGGCGGTACGCCGGCTCGTCGAACGTCGAGGAGATCACCTCGCCCTTGACCGAGCGCTGCATGTCGGTGACCTCCTCCGGCCGCTCGTCGATGAGCAGGACGATGAGGATGATCTCCGGGTGGTTGGCCGTGATCGAGTTGGCGATCGCCTGCAGCATCATGGTCTTGCCGGTGCGCGGCGGCGCCACGATCAAGCCGCGCTGCCCCTTGCCGATGGGGGTGAGGAGGTTCATCACCCGGGAGGTCATGTTCCCCTCGACCTCGAGGTTGATGCGCTCCATCGGGTAGAGCGGCGTCAGGTTGTCGAACAGGATCTTCTCCGCCATCTGGTCGGGCGGCTCGAAGTTGACCGCCTCCACCTTGATGAGGGCGAAGTAGCGCTCGCCCTCCCGCGGCGGCCGGATCTGCCCCGAAACGGTGTCGCCGGTGCGCAGGTTGAAGCGGCGGATCTGCGACGGCGAGACGTAGATGTCGTCGGGCCCGGGGAGGTAGTTGTACTCCGGGGCGCGCAGGAAGCCGTACCCGTCGGGGAGGATCTCGAGCACCCCCTCGCCGAAGATGAGCCCCTCGCGCTCGGTCTGCACCTGCAGGATCTTGAAGATGAGGTCCTGCTTCCGCATCCCGGCCGGGTTCTCGACCTCGAGCTCGCGCGCGACGTGGGTCAGCTCCGAGATCGACATGTCCTTGAGGGTCCGGATGTCCAGGCGCTGCTTGCCCTCGGTCTCGGCGGTCTCGGCCTCCAAGGCCTCCTCCTCGAGCACCACGGGCAGCCCCTCCGGATTGGCCGCGGCGCTGCGGCGCCGCTCCTTGCCACGACCGCGCTGAACCTTGGTTTCTGCCATGACGGAACTCCCTTATATTACATTAACTTACGACGCCAACGCGTCTGCGATGGCGGTGAGGATATCCTTGTGGCCCGCGCCGGTGCGGGCCGAGAACGCGAGCGGGGGCACCCCGCCCCCCAGTTCGCGCGCGATGCGCGCCGCCGCCTGTGCGAGCGCGCCGCGGCTCATCCGGTCGGCCTTCGTCATCACCAGCAGGAGCGACGCGCCCGCCTGCCGGACGAAGCCGACGAGGTCGACGTCGAGCGGAGAGGTCGGTACGCGCGGGTCCACGAGCCCGACCACGAGCCGCAGGCGCTCCTCCTCGAGCAGGTACGTGCTGACGTTCCTGCCCCAGTTCTGGCGTTGCTCGCGTCCGGTGCGCGCAAAGCCGTAACCGGGCAGGTCGACGAAGTAACACTGGTTGTTGACCAGGTAGTAGTTGATCGTCCGGGTCTTCCCCGGCGTCTTGGAAACCGCCGCCAGCCGCTGCCCGAACAGGCTGTTGAGCAGGCTCGACTTGCCGACGTTGGACCTGCCGGCAAACGCCACCTGCGGGAGGGCGTCCTTCGGGCCCTTCCCGTGTTCGGCCACCGTGGCGCGCAGCGTGACGTTCTCGATCCGCACGGGGCTCACTGGTGCGGCGCGGCCTCAGGCGCCAGCGCGCCGTTCCTTTCCGTCTCGCCCTGGACGATCGCCGGCAGCGCGCCGTCGAGAGCGACGGGAATCACCTCGTCCATCTCCTTGACCAGGTGGAACTGGATGGCGTTGCGGACTTCCTCGGGGATCTCCTCCAGATCCTTCTCGTTCTCCTCCGGCAGGATCACCTCGCGGATCCCCGACCGGAAGGCGGCCAGGACCTTATCCTTGATCCCTCCCACCGGCAGCACCTTGCCGCGCAACGTGATCTCGCCGGTCATCGCCAGGTCCTGGCGCACCGGGACGCCCGCGACGGCCGACAGCAGCGCCATCGCCATGGTGATGCCCGCCGAGGGCCCATCCTTGGGGATCGCGCCCTCGGGCACGTGGATGTGGATGTCCCGGGTCTCGAAGAAGTCCACCGGGAGCGGGAGTTGGACCGCCCGGGCGCGCACGTACGAGAGCGCCGCGCGGGCCGACTCCTGCATCACGTCGCCAAGCTGGCCCGTGAGGGTCAGGGTCCCCTTCCCGCGCATCAGGCTCACCTCGGTGCCGAGGATCTCGCCGCCCACCTCGGTCCACGCCAGGCCGGTGGCCACTCCGACCTCGCTGCGCTCCCCCGCCTTCGTGATCCGAAAGCGCGGTTTGCCGAGCAGCTCGCCGATACGTTCCGGCGTCACAACGATCGCGGCACCCGCAGGCGTCTTCTTCTTGAGCACCTCGCGCGCCAGCTTGCGGCACACCGAAGCGATCTCGCGCTCCAGGTTGCGCACCCCGGCTTCGCGGGTGTAGCGCTCGACCAGGAGCGCGACGGCGCCGTCCTCGAAGCTCACCTTGAACCTGGAGAGACCCTGCTGCTCGATCTGCTTCTTCACCAGGAAGCGCTGGGCGATCTGCAGCTTCTCGACGTGCGTGTACCCCGAGAGGCGGATCGTCTCCATGCGGTCCTGCAGCGCGGGTGGGACCGTGTGGGTGATGTTGGCGGTGGCGATGAAGAACACCCGCGAGAGGTCGTACTCCACGTCGAGGTAGTGGTCCACGAACGCGTGGTTCTGTTCGGGATCGAGCACCTCCAGGAGCGCCGCCGCCGGATCGCCACGGAAGTCCGCCCCCAGTTTGTCCACCTCGTCGAGCAAGAACACGGGGTTGACCGTCCCCGCCTTCTTCATCATCTGGATGATCTGGCCGGGGAACGCGCCGATGTAGGTGCGCCGGTGCCCACGCATCTCAGCCTCGTCGCGCACGCCGCCGAGCGAGAGGCGCACGAACTTGCGGCCGGTGGCGCGGGCGATTGACTTGGCGAGCGAGGTCTTGCCAACGCCGGGAGGACCGACGAAGCAGAGGATCGTGCCTTTTGTCTTGGTGACGAGCTGCCGCACGGCCAGGAACTCGAGGATGCGCTCCTTGACCTTCTCGAGCCCGTGGTGGTCCGCCTCGAGCACCTCCTCGGCGCGCTTGATGTTGCGGATCTCGCGCGTCGCCTTCTTCCACGGCACGCCGAGCAGCCAGTCGATGTAGTTGCGCGAGACCGTGGCCTCGGCCGACATCGCCGCCATCCCCTCGAGACGCTTGAGCTCGGTGACCGCTTTCTCCTGGACTTCCTTCGGCATACCGGCGGCCTCGATCTTCTTGGCGAGCTCCTCGAACTCCTCCTTGGTGTCGGTGCGCCCCAACTCGTCGTTGATCGCCTTGATCTTCTCGGAGAGGTAGTACTCGCGCTGCGCCTTCTCCATCTGCTTCTTGACCTTCGCGTTGAGGCGCCGATCAATGTTCAGCTTCTCGACCTCCATGTCGAGGAGGTCGTTGAGCTGCTGCAGGCGCTCGAGCGGGTTCGTCACCTCGAGCAGCTTCTGCTTCTCCGGCGTCGCGACCGGCAGCGCCGCGGCCAGCGTGTCGGCGAACAGGTCGGGGTCCTCGGTGCGCAGCTCGGCGAGCACGCCCTCGACCCCGATCTGCTGCGACAGGCGCGCGTACTGCTGGAAGAGGTTGGTCAGGTTTGCGAGGTACCGGCTCACCTTGGGGTCCGCGACCGGCTGCGACGGGAGCAGTTCGACGTCGGCCTCGTACCCGGCTCCGGGCCGCTGGTGGATCTGGGTCCACCGTCCCCGAACCACCCCCTCCACCCCGACCTTGATCGTCCCGTTGGGGAACGTCACGTGCTGCAGGATCGTGGCGACGACGCCGACCGTAAAGATGTCGCCTTCACCGGGTTCGTCCTGCTGCGGGTCGCGCTGGGCCACCAGGAAGATCCGCTTGTCGGCTTCCTCCAGGGCGCGTTGCAGGGCGGCCACCGAGGCCGGGCGCCCGACCACGAAGGCGGACTTCATCCGCGGGAAAACGACCATGTCGCGCAACGGCACGACCGGAAGCGTTTGCATGTTCGACTCGCTCATGACAACCTCTCAAGAATCCTGGGAAGAAGGACGGAAAACGGCGCGGGGCGCTGCCCGAGGCGGCTTCAACCCGCCTTGCGCATCGAGGCGAGCGGTGCCACACGCCGTTCGACCACCTCGCGCGTGACGACGATCTCGGTGATATCGGAGCGGGACGGGACCTGGTACATAACTTCGAGCATTAGCTCTTCGAGGATGATCTTCAAACCGCGCGCGCCCACCTTGCGCGAGATCGCGTCCTCGGCGATCGCGGTGAGCGCGTCGTCGGTGAAGCGCAGCTCGACCCCCTCGAAGGAGAGCATCGTCTCGTACTGCCGCACCAGGGAGTTCTTCGGCTCGGTGAGGATGCGGACCAGGGCGTCCCGATCGAGCTCGTGCAGGTTCGCGACCACCGGGACGCGGCCCACGAACTCGGGGATCATCCCGAACTTGATCAGGTCCTCGGGGTGGACGAGGGACAGCAGCTCGCTGGCGGAGCGTTCCGCCGGCGTGAGGATGTGAGCCTGAAAACCCATCGACTTCTGGTTGAGGCGGCGGGCCACGATGTCCTCGAGCCCGACGAACGCGCCGCCGCAGATGAACAGGATGTTGGTGGTGTCGATCTGGATGAACTCCTGGTGCGGGTGCTTGCGCCCGCCCTGCGGGGGCACGTTGGCTACCGTCCCCTCGAGGATCTTGAGCAGCGCCTGCTGCACCCCCTCGCCGGAGACGTCGCGGGTGATCGATGGCGAGTCCTGCTTGCGGGCGATCTTGTCGATCTCGTCGATGTACACGATGCCGCGCTCGGTCCGCTCCCGGTCCCCGTCGGCCGCCTGGTACAGGCGCAAGAGGATGTTCTCGACGTCCTCGCCGACGTAGCCGGCTTCCGTCAGGGTGGTGGCGTCAACGATCGTGAACGGGACCTCGAGCATCCGGGCGAGCGTCTGCGCGAGCAGCGTCTTGCCCGTCCCTGTCGGTCCGATGAGCAGGATGTTCGACTTCGAGAGCTCGACATCGGGGCGCGTGGAGTGCGACAGGTAGTCGATGCGACGGTAGTGGTTGTACACCGCGACCGCTAGCTTCTTCTTGGCGGGCTCCTGGCCGATCACGTAGGAGTCGAGGAACGTCTTGACCTCTTCCGGCTTGGCAAGCGAGCGGCGGGACTCGCGCGCCTCGCGGGCGCGGTCCTCCGCGATGATGTCGAGGCAGATGTCGACGCACTCGTCGCAGATGTACACGTTCGGGCCGGCGATCAGCTTGCGCACCTCGCGCTGCGACTTGTTGCAGAAGCTGCAGCGCAGCAGCTCGGACGAGGTTTCGCGAGTCACCATACCCTAGGCTCCACGGGCCATTCTACACCCTGCCGCCGTAACGCGCCCGCGCAACTCCTATTCCCTGTGTTCGATGACCTTGTCGACCAGGCCGTAGGCCTGCGCGTCGGCCGCCTCGAGGATGAAGTCGCGCTCGGTGTCGGCGAAGATCCGCTCGAGCGGCTGGCCGGTGTGCAGCTGCAGGATCTCGTTGAGGCGCTGGCGGAGCCGGAGGATGTCCTTGGCGTGGATGTCGATGTCCGTCGCCTGGCCGCCTAGCCCGTACAGCAGGGGTTGATGCAGCAGCATCCGGGCGTGCGGGAGCGCGAAGCGCTTCCCCTTGGCGCCGCCCGCGAGCAAGACCGCCGCCATCGAGGCCGCCTGCCCCATGCAGATGGTCGCGACGTCGGGCTTGACGTACTGCATCGTGTCGTAGATCGCGAGCCCGGAGGTCACCGACCCGCCCGGCGAGTTGACGTACAGGTAGATGTCCTTCTCCGGGTTTTCCGCCTCGAGGAAGAGCATCTGCGCGATCACGACCGAGGCCTCGTGGTCGTCGATCGGTTCGCTAAGGAAGATCACGTTGTCCTTGAGCAGGCGGGAGAAGATGTCGTAGGCCCGCTCGCCCCGGCTGGTCTGCTCGACGACCATCGGTATCAACATGCCGTCACCCCCTTGGGCGCCGCCCCCGCGCCGTTGCCGGCGGGCGCCATCGCCTCACGCTCCCGCGTCCGCGCACTTCCGCAGCGCCTCGTCCACCGCCCGCTCGCGCCGCAGGAGCGCGCCCACGCGCTCGAGGCCGCCACCCTTGGCGAGATTGCCGCGCAGCTCCGCGAACGGCACGCCGAGGCGCTGCGCCTGGTGCTCCACCTCGTGGTCGACCTCGGCGGCGGAAACGGTGATCTCGAGCGATTCCGCGAGCGTGTCGAGCAGGACCTCGGCGCGCAACCGCTGCTCCACCCGGCCGCGCATCTCGCCCTCGAGCTTCTCCCAGTCCACCTTGGCCTGGTCGGGATCGATCCCGCGCTGCGCCAGCGCCTGGGCGAACTCGACCAGCTCCTTGCGGGTGTCGTCGCGCACCACACCTTCCGGCAGGTCCAGCGTGTGGCCCTCGGCCAGGTGCGCCACCAGCGCCTCCCGCCAGACGTCGCTGCGGCGCTCCGTCCTGCTGGCCAGCAGGCGCTCGCGGACACGCTCGCGCAGGGCTTCGACCCCGCCCGTGATCCCGATCGAGGTGGCGAACGCCTCATCCACCTCCGGAAGGCGCTTGCGCCGCAGGCTCTTGATCCGCACCTTGTAGGTCACGCGCTTTGCGAGATGCTCTTCGCCCCCCTCATCGCCGACCGTGCGCTCGGCGGTGACCGTGTCGCCGAGGGCCTTGCCCGTCACCGCGGCCTCAATCTCGGGGTAGACCTCGGAGCGCCCGAGCTGGAACAGCGAGCGGTCCTCGTGGAACGCCTCGCCGTCGCCGTCGGGGAACTCCCCGTCGACCTCCGCCTCGACCAGCATCCCCTCGGCCACCGGCTCGCCCGCCACCGGCTCCCAGGCCGCCTGGCGCTCGCGCAGCTGCTCGATCGCGCCCGTCAGCTCGTCCTCGCCGGGTTCGATGTCGAACGCCGGCGCCCTGAAGCCGTCCAGCGACGGCAGCGTCACGGTGGGGTAGACGTCGAACTCTCCCTTGAACTTGTACTCGCCGGAGTCGAGCCAATCCGACTCCTTGATGCCGAGCGGTGAGGCGGGGCGAAGCTTCTCGTCGGTCCTGACCTGGTCCCATGTGCGGCGCGTCAGGTGTTCCTCGAGGTCGTCACGGATCTCGTTGGCGAAGCGCCGCTCCACGAGCGCACGGGGCGCCTTGCCCTTGCGGAAGCCGTCGATGCGCGCGCCGCGCAGCCAGTCGCCGAGGACGTGTTCGCGTTCGGAGCGCGCCTCCTCCGGGCCGATGGTGGCCGTCACGACGACCCGGCACGGGGTAGCGCGTTCGATCTCGTAGCTCATGCTTGCTCCTGATGGTGCGAAAGGGGGGACTCGAACCCCCATGGGCAGCGCCCACGAGATCCTACATCGCCGACGTGCTCATTACTAGTCCATTATCTCGTTTCTTCCTATTTGCTTACTAGACAGGAGGCAGCGATAACCCGGCCCGGTTCAACCCAGGTTCAGCCTTGCGTCCTCGTGCCTGCCGAAAAAGGGGAGGCCGTACTGCCGGCGGCACGGCATGGCAACACCCGTCCGCCCACCCAACCCTGCGGCGAGCTGACGGGCGGCGCTGGCCGTCGCGGAGGCCACAGGTGTAGCAGAAAAAGGTGGATGGGACAAGGAAACCGCACCTAACGCAACATCAGTTTTCCGTGGGTGCGCCCTGCCCGCGAGGACCACCCGCCTCCGCCGCTGAGCCGGATTTCATCTGCCGTGCGACACCCATGAAGGCCCCCATGTTGCCAATGAAGCGGCGCCAGCTCTCGGGCGATTTCCAGATCATGCTCACGAAGTTCAACAAGCCGGACGGCCGCTTGTAGAAGGTACGGTAAAACCGGAAGTACAGCGCCTCGAGCCGCTCCTTAGTGAAGCCCCGCGGGATGAATACGAAGTTTGCGCAGTTCATCTTCTCCCAGTCCTCGTCGAACTCGCCGTGTTCGAGGATCGTGCGATAGATCGGGGAACCCGGGAAGGGCGTGAACTTCGTGAGGTTGACGTCGCTGAACGGGTGCCGCAAGGCGTAGGCCATGGTGCGGGCGATGGAGTCCTCCGTCTCGCCGGGGATGCCCATCATGAACAGACCCTTGACCCGGATGCCGGCCTCGCGCACCTGATGCACGGTCTGGGCGACTTCTTCCAGGTCACTGCGCGTGCGATGCTTGCTGATGAGGTCCTGATCCCCGGACTCGACCCCAAGGTTGATCATCCAGCACCCCCCGCGCTTGAGGGTCCGGATCAGATCGTCGTCCAGGTGATTGGGGCGCCCGATGCAGTTGAAGGTGATGCCGAGATCCCGCGAGCGTAGCTTCTCCACGAATTCCCCGACCCGGGCCTTCTTCAGGGTGAAGTTGTCGTCGTAGATGTTGACGTGGCGGATCCCGTAGCGGCTCTTGAGGAAGGCAAGGTGGTCGACCAGGTACTCCGCGCTATGGGCGCGGAACGAGCTGCCGAACACGGATCGATCGCAGTAGCTGCACGAGTAGGGGCAGCCGCGGCTGGTAATGAACGTGGTGGCCGGCGAGCGGGGATAGTTGAAGATCGGCAGCGGGTACGCGGCGGGGTAGCCCGTGAGCTTCTCGTAGGCGGGAAAGGGCAGTTGATCCAGATCGGAGAGCGCGCGCCTTCGCCCCGTGAAGAGCGTCTCGCCCTCGGGGCCGCGGTAGGCGAGCCCCGCGATGTCCGGAGAGGGGACGAGATCCGCCCGGAGCAGTTCCAGCAGCGTCTCCTCCCCTTCGCCCACCACGATCACGTCCAACGCGGGGAACTCGCGCAGCAATCGTGACCACAGCGAGGTCGGGTGGGGTCCTCCGAACAGGATGGGGATGTCGGGTCGAGCCTGCTTGAGCCGGACCGCCAGCCGGTAGCCCCCCATGAAACCCGCGGTGGTGGCCGAGAAGCCGATGGCGTCGGGTTGGGTGGCGAGCACGGCCTGCACGGCCTGGTCCTCGGGGAGCGGGTGGGCGAAGAAGTCGAGGAGGGTGGCGGGGAAGCCCGCCCGTTCGGCCACGGCGGCCAGCATGAGCAGACCGTGGGGCGGCATGATGTTGGCGATGGAGACGATGTCCTTCGTGCCCGCGACCCAGTTCTCTCCGTGGGGGTGGACGAAGGTGATTCGTTTGGCATGGACCATCGTCAAGTGTCACTCCGAGCTGCAGCCCCCAAGCAGGGATGGGCCGCGGGGTGTGGATGGGAAAAGTATAGCCCGCTCGTTCCGGGGCTGTCTGAAGGTCTTCTAGCGTGCCCCCTGGAGGGTGAAGACGGAGTCGTCGATGCGGGCGGGACGATACCGGAGGTACTCGAGCGTGCGTGTGAGCCCCGCGCCGGGGGCGAGGAGATCGTGGCACTCCATCTCGGCCAGGAGCGTCCGGCCTCCCTTCTCCTCGAACCTCAGGAACACGATCTCTTGGGCCTGCCTCCCCGACGGCAGGTAGAAGCGGGCCTTCCGCGGGAGGTTCCGCGCATCGATCCACAGCTCGATCCGGGAGTAGCGGCTCTTCGGCGACCGGGCCGCGAGATCGACCACTCGGCACCTGTGCCCGCCCTGCTCTTCTTCCTCGGCCCGCACCGAAGCCTCATAGTCGTCAGCGGCCCGAAAGCGGGCCGCCTCGGAAAGCGCCGCCGCGCCCATGATCCGCTGCTGCGGGCTGATGGGAACAGGGTGAGCATTGGGCAGGATCAGCCACATCTTCTCGCCCACGATCAGGATCTTGCGACCGGTCTGCTTCCCTCCCGTGAAGACGACCAGGGCCCGGTCGCGCCCCTTCACGTAGAGGTCGAATTCGTCGGCGCTGCGCGCCACACCGCCGACTTTCTCCGTTTGGCGGACGGAGATGACCGCCTGCGGATAGGGCTGTCGGACGGCGTCCACCTCCCGGAGCCAGGCCCTGACCTCTTCGGGGGTCGCCGCCGCCAACGGGCGGACGACTGCCAGGACGAAGGCGATCGCGAACGTGAGAGGGCCCCGCTTAGACATGCGCGAGGGCCTCGACGATGGAAAGGCGCGCCGCACGGCGCGCAGGGAAGAAGGACGCGAGCAGCATCGTGCCCACCATCACCGCCAGACCGAACAGGTAGGCGCTCGGATAGAGACCCACGTGGATGGGTATGCCCACGGCCGCCCCCGGCGGGGGAGGCAGGACGATCCCGGAGGCGTTCAGGGCGGCCCGGACGGCGAGGGCGAGTACGAGGCCGGCAATGCTGCCGGCCAGCGCGATCAGCACCCCCTCTGCCAGGAAGGTGTTTCGAATACGCGCGGGACGCGTGCCGAGGGCGCGCAGCGTGCCGACCTCGCGCGTGCGCTCGGCCACGGCCATCGTCATGACGATGGCTGCGGAGAGCACCACCATCAGGACGAGGACGGTGTTCACGAAGCCGAAGATGGCGATGTAGAGCAGCCGCACCTGGTTGTAGAAGACTGCGATCGTCCTCCAGGGGACGATGGCCACCGGACCGACGGGAGCCAGGCGCACGGCGAGGGCCGCCGACGCCGCCTCCAGGTCACGCTCGCTTCTGAGAAAGATGACCAGCTTCGAGACCGTCCCTTGGCTGTGCAGCAACTGCGACACGAGGGTGAGGCCCGCCACCAGGGTGCGGTCGTTCAGCTCCTTGATGGGGATGGCCAGGAGCCCGCGCACGCGAACGTCGACCGCGTTCAAATTCCCGTCCACGGTGCTCGCGAGCAGGGTGAGCTGATCGCCGGGTCTCACCCCCAGGGCGCGGGCCAGGCCCGTGCCCATGACGATCTCGTCGCCCCCGTCTCCCTGCAAGTAGGAACCGGCCACCACCAGCTCTCCCGGTCGGGTGGCCGCGAACTCCGGCCCCGGGTCGACGCCCAAGCCGAGGCAGGGCACGGAGCGCGTCCCGTTCGTGACCAGGCCGACCCATTCGATCCGCGGGAGCACGGCGACGACCGAGGGCACGGTGGCGGCCAGGGCGCGGGCGCGGTCGGCGTGCGGGATGCCGAACTCCAGCGTGGTCTCCTCAGGGTTTGTGGCGGCGCTGGGGTTCATGACCTGGAGATGACCGATCTGCTGGATCATGGCCGCGCGAAGGCTATCGAAGGACTGGATCATGAACCCCGTGGCCAGGGCCAGGGCCGCGAAGCCGAAGGCGACGACGGCCTCGATGAGCAGGGTGCGCCGGCGCTGCCGGGTCAGGTTCCGATAGGCGAGGGAGAAGGCGTTCACGGCGCCTGGTCCAGGATACGCCCGTCGTGCAGGTGGACGACGCGGTGGGCGCGTGCCACCACCCGCGGGTCATGTGTGGCCAGGAGGAAGGCCACCCCCTGCGACTCGTTCAGCGTGCGCACGAGCCCCAGCACCTCGTCGGCGGTGTGCGAGTCGAGGTTGGCGGTGGCCTCGTCCGCGAAGACCACGCGGGGCCGATTGGCGAGTGCGCGGGCGATGGCCACGCGCTGGCGCTCGCCGCCAGAGAGGAGGTCCGGACGCACGGCATGCTTGTGCCCGATCCCCACCGCCTGAAGCAGCTCGATGGCGCGCTGGCGGCGCTCCTGCCGGCCCACGCCCTTGAGTGCCATTGGGTAGCTCACGTTCTCCGCCGCGCTCAGGACGGGGATCAGATTGAAGCTCTGGAAGACGAACCCGAATTGGTCGCGCCGCAGGTCCGCGCGTGCGTCCTCGTCTAGCCGCTCCGCCTCGACACCTCCCACGCGTACCACTCCGTGATCGGGCCGATCGAGCAGACCCATCAGGTTGAGGAGCGTGGTCTTGCCGGAGCCACTCGGTCCCTTCAGGGCGATCAGCTCGCCGCTCGCGACGGAGAGGGAGACGTCCTCGATGGCTTTGACGAGCAATGCGCCGAGGCGGTAGGACTTCGAAACCGACTCCAGCTCCAGCACGGGTGGCGGAGAGGGCTGGCGAGAGGCGCTCATGCGGGAGCCGCGTCGGGCGACACGGAACGTGTCTCCGCCGGGGCCGGTGCGGGAACGACGACGGTGCCCGTCGTGTCCGTCGCCCGGATTGAGGGGAAAGCCCGGCGCAGCACCACCCGGATGGTAGGTGTGACGCGCTCCAGGATGAAGGGCTTCGAAACCTGCGGCGAGAGATAAGGGATAGCCACTTCCTTTCCAACCCTGGCCATGATACCCGCGCCGAAGGCATCGGGAAGGTCCCCGGAGGGTGGCCTTGGCGAAAGCGCGATTGGAAGAGCCGCAGAGATCGCGTCAGCAGCGACTCACCTCCGAGCCAAAACCGCCCCTTGGCAAGTCCACCCAGCCGTAGATCTGCGCGTGGCCGTGGGCGTTGATGGCGAAGATCGAGGGTGAGGTGAGCGACTCGTTGGCGCCGATGTGGAGCGGCAGCCACACGCCCCATCTACCCCCCACGGTGAGCATCACGGCGACACCGGCGACGAAGAAGCGGTGGTTGATGCGGTCGCGCCGCGCTGGCCGGCCAGCGCCTCGCCGCAGGAGATCCCGCCGAGGCCGCTGGCCACCACCACGACGCGCTGGAGGCTCACGGTCCCACCTCGCCGACAAACGGGTGGCGCTCGCGGAGGGCCCGGATCGGAGGCCAGGCGAGGTAGCGCGGCACGAAGCGCCAGTAGGGAGGCGGCACGCCGCAGGTGTGGAGGGAGCGCTCGAACAGTCTCCGCCAGGTCGAGGGCGAGCCTTCGCCGGCATGGACGACGTTGGGCCGGCGGGCGATCAGCCGGTTGATCCGCTCGAGCATCCAGCTCTCCCGCACCTCGGGGGAGAGGTAGAAGACCGGCCGCGAGAGATCCTCGTCAGGAGACAGCCGGCCGGCCGCCTCCTCGCTGCGGGCGAGGGCGGTCCCCGGGTGAATGCGGACGCCGGTGAAGATGATCGTCAGACAGCGCGGCCAGTCGAGGCGGCTTTCGATGAAGTCGAGGGACTCGGCGACCGTCGCCTCGGTTTCGCCGGGGCCACCGAGCAGGAAGAACCACGCACAGGCCAGGCGCGAGCGGCGGATGCGCTCCGCGGTACGCTCGACTGCGTCCCGCCCGAACCCCTTGTGGTAGCCCTCGAGCATCTGCTCGGAGGCCGACTCGGGGGTGATCATGCAGGAGTTGAAGCCAGCCGACTCCATCTCGGCGAACAGCTCCTCGGTCGCGCCGATCGGGTTGACCCCCATCGCGGTCAGGGTGACCCGAAGCCCGCGCCGCCGGATCTCGCGGCACAGCGCCAGGGCCGGCTCGACCGGCACGTTGAAGGTCGAGTCGACCAGCTCGAAAGTGCGCGGGCGGGCGACGCGCGCCACGTGCTCGATCTCGTCGACGACCTCGGCGGCGGGTCGCAGGCGGGGCAGGCGCCCCTCGAGGCTCGGGTACGAGCAGTAGGTGCAGCCGAGGGCACAGCCCCGTTTGGACTGGATCGGCCAGGTGAAGCCCCGGCGACCATAGGCCGGCCAATCGATCCAGCGCTCGAGGCCCGACGCCCCGAAGCGCGCCAGGCGGCGCGGCGGGGCCGCGGTCGGGCGCCCGGTATCATCGCGGGCGGCGACGCCGGGAATCTGGCGTGGGTCGCGGCCCTCGTCGAGCGCGGCGAGCAAGGCGGGAAAGGCCTCCTCACCCTCGCCGAGGACCGCGAAGTCCGCCGCCAGCACGTCCAGGCTGCGCTCGCCGAGCAGCGACACCGCCGGCCCGCCCACCACCACCCGAGCGCCCGCCCGTCGGGCGAGCTCGATCAGCGGGTCGTGGGCCCGCAAGTGGCTCTCCAGGCGCTGGTGCACCGCGTTGTCGAGGTTGCGGACCGAGAAGGCGACCAACCCGGGGCGATCCTCGCGCAGCGCTCGGGCAAGCACCGCTTCCGGTTGGCGGCGGCGCGAGAGGTCGAGGAAGCGCACCGGATGACCGGCGTCGGCCGCCGCCGAGGCGACATAGGCGAGCCCCACCGGCGGCGCCAGCAGGATCTCGCGCGACGGGTTGTGGTAGACGAGAACGGTGCGCATGATCGGGCCTAGTCCCACAGCTCGCGCGGATAGTCCTCGTACAGCTTCTGGTAGCCGTGCGCATAACGCCGGGAGGCGACGAAGAGACGCAGGATGTCGGGCGGCAACAGGGGCCGGCGCTCGATGCGCGCCGGCGTAAGGGCGATGCCCTCGATCACCTGCTCGGCGTAGAGCCGGCTGAACTCGCGCAGCGGCAGGGAGGTTGGCGTCAGCGGGTGCATGCAGTCGTGCAGGTCGTGCGGGTTGTCGATCCAGAAACGGCCGTCCAGGGCCTGATAGTCCGGGGTGCCCGGCGACGGCGTGCAGATGGTGAAGCTGCACTGGACAGGCGGCAGGGCGCGCACGTAGGCGCGCAGACGGGCGAAGTCCTCGGCGCTCGACTCCGGAGTCAGCATGAAGGCGGCGTGGACCGCGATTCCGAGGGCGCGCAGCCGATCGAGGGCCTGCTCATTGGCCGCTACGGTGCCCCCCTTGCGCACGGCGCGCAGTTCGCGATCACTGATGAACTCGAAGCCGAGGAAAGCCGCATCGAGGCCGATCTCCCGCCAGCGCTTCAGGATCTCCGGCGAGCGCAGGACGGTCGTCGCCCGGGTCCACGCGAAGTAGCGCTTGCGCACGCCGCGCGCCGCCAGCGCGTCGGCGAGAGCGAGGGCGTGCTCCTCGTCGAGGAAGTTCTCGTCGTCGACGAAGTAGACGTGATCCGCGGCCAGGGCGGCGATCTCGTCGGCGACCTGCTCGACCGGCCGCCCCAGGTGGCGCCCCCCGGAGAGGAACGGCACGACGCAGAACGTGCACTGCATGCGGCAGCCGTAGGAGGTGCGGACCGTCGACACCGGCGGGAAGAGGGATTGGTACGGCCGGCCCCTCTCGGCCAGCCACACCGAGCGGTAGGCGCGAACCGGCCAGAGGTCGCGGCGTGGCGTCGGCAGGGTCGCCGGGTCGGGATAGCGCGGCAGTTCTTCCGCCCCCCGGCCGGTGCGCGGGATCCGCACGTGTGGAACGCCGTCGAGCTCCTCTCCCCTGGCGATGCACTCGACCAGGGCGCGAAAGGGCGCGCAGCCCTCGCCGCGGACCACGGCGTCGATCTCGGCCCCGTCGAAGTCGGCCGGCGCGACGGTGGCGTGGTGCCCGCCGACCACGACCCGAGCCGCCGGACAGTCCTCGCGCGTCAGCCGCGCCAGGCGGCGGATCGCCGACACCTCGTGGGTATAACCGGTGAAGCCCACCAGATCGGGCCGGAAGCGGCGCAAGGTGTACCGGAAGCTATGCTCCGGGAACTGGGCCCGGCGCAGATCTGCCACTCGGATGTCGTGGCCAGCGGGGGCGGCGGCGGCGAGATAGCCGAGCTCGAGCGGCTCCAGGAACTGGAACGATTGGAGTCCGCGGATCGTGCCGAGCCGCGGGCTCGGCTTGACGAGCAGGATGCGCACTCTCGAGTCCTCCTACCGAACTGGCTTCGCAGCCCGAGATGCCATTGTAGAAGGGGTCAGGCCATTCTCGCCCCCCCAACGGGCGGGACGCGCGGCAATAGCAGCCCCAAGAAAATAGGAAATTCCCCATCCCTAAATGGGCTGAGGGTCGCGGCAGGCTGCCAAAGCAGCGCTCCTCGGAAGGGGGCGCGAAGATGAACCGGGGTTGAACCAAACCCGATTACCACCGTTTCGTTGCTTGGTAAGTGCTTGGTGCGAAAGGGGGGACTCGA
>PKYI01000083.1:0-4874 GCA_003133645.1 Acidobacteriota bacterium
CCGGTGGCCGCCTCCGCGCCGTTGGCCGCCCCCCCGCCGCCCGGAGCCCCGCCGCCGTCGCCCGCGCCCCCGGCCGCAGCGGCGTTCAGCTTCGACGAGCCGGCTGCCGACGGCAGGTTCGAGTTCCACGCGGGCCCGGCCGATGCGTTCTCCGCCGGTGTGGCTCCGCCCGCCCCTGCGGAGAGCGCCGCCGCCCGGGTCCAGACCCTGCTCGAGCAGGGCCAGCGCGAGTTCGACCGCGGCGACTTCCAGGCCGCGGTCGACACCTGGTCGCGCATCTACCTGGTCGATGTTTCGAACGCCGAGGCCGATCGCCGCATCGACCAGGCGCGCCGGCGCCGCGAGGAGGTCGAACGGCTCGCCGAGCAGAACTTCTACGAGGCGCACGAGGCGTTCGAGCAGAAGCGCTTCGACGACGCCCGCCTGCTCTGCCAGCAGGTCTTGAAGCTCGTTCCGCAGCATCTCGAGGCCCACGACCTGCTGCAGCGGCTCGAAACCCCGGCCGCGCCGCCCCCTCCCCCGCCGCCGCCGGCGCCGAGTCTCGCCCACGAGGAGGACCTGTTCCGCGACGAGTTCGTCCCGGCGACGATCTCGTCCTCGGGAAGCGTGCCTGCCGTCCGCGGGCCGGAGGCGCCAACCCAGGAGCGGGTGCCTGGCGAGCGCCGTGCGCCCGGCGCCGTGCCGGCGGTGGCCAAGCGGCTGGCGGCGCTGCCGCTCATGTGGATCGGCGTCGCAGTGGCCGTGCTGGCGATCGCTGGAGGCGCGGCGTTCGTACTCCGGGGCAAGGTGTTCTCGGGCCCGGGAGCGGCGGTGACCGAGGCGTTGGCGGAGTCGGAGCAACTGGCGAACCAGGGCAGGCTGCAGGCGGCGATCGAGGTCCTCCAGAGCCTCCAGGGACAGGTCGAGGGCGAACAGGCCAACCGCGTGAACCAGCGCATCCTGGAGTACCAGCGCAAGCTCAAGGCAAAGACGGCGCCGGCGCCCGCGACCGACAGCAAGGCGGTCAAGGACGCGCTCGCGGCGGGGCTGCGGGTCAAGGCCATGGGCCTGGTCCGGGCAGGGCTCGCCAAGGTCCCCGGCGACCCGGAGCTGGCGAGGCTCGAGTCGGAGCTCACGGCGTACGCGCCCGGGCTGTTGCCTCTCGCCGATGCGGTCGCGAACAAGAACTGGGATTCGATCCGCTCCCTGGCCGACCAGGTGCTCAAGAGCCACCCGGACGACGCGGAGGTACTGCGGCTATGGTCCGCCGCCACCTTCAACCTCGCGGTGATCGAACTGCGCAAGTACAAGGTGGCGGACGGGCACGAACTCCTCGTCGAACTCTCCAAACGCGCCACGGACCCTGACGTCGAACGCCTGCGGGAGCTGGCCAAGAGCTACCTTTCGCGGCCGGTCGATCCCCGCTACCAGATCTTCGTCAGCAACGTGGAGCTGCGGCAGGCGGAATGACGGCACCGCGGACGCCCCCGTCCGGGCAGCTCGACATCCCGCTGGTCTGGGAAACCGAGCCGGCTGCAGCCGGTCGCGGTGCGCCCGCGCCGCGGCCCGAACCGCAGGGCGAACTCGCCCCTCTTGCCGGCACGGTGAGGTTGTGGCTTGCGGTTCTGGCGGATGCCGGCGTCGCCGTGTTGGCGCTGGGCGTGTTCTGGGGGATCGCGGGCCTGATTGCGTCCGGCTTGGCGCCGGCGCAGTTCGCGCTCGCGAGCGCGGCGGGGATGGAGGGCGCGAGCGTCGTCGCCCTCGGCTGCCTGTGGGGGTGGCGCGCCACCCCGGGCATGGTGCTCCTGGGGGTATGCTTCTCGCGCCCGGTCCCGTTCGCGCGGGCTTGCCGATTGTGGCTCCTCTGGCTCGCTTCGCTGCCTCTTCTCGGGCTGCCGCTGCTGCTCCGACGGCGGGGGGAGAGCGTCGCGGAGAAGCTCGCCGGCGGGACGCTTAGCTTCCGGTCACTTCCCGAGGGCGCTTGAACACCATGCCGATGTGGTCGGTCGCGCCCGTCTTGAAGTTGATTGCGGTGATCCCCACCAGCTCCCAGCCGTCCTCGCCGAGACGGTTGAGGTCCGATTCCTTCATCGGATCGAGGCGGTAGTTTTCCGAGCGGACATTGATGATGCGGTACTCCCAGACGACGCGCGCCATGCCGGCCTCCCCGCCCCCCCGGCGTTCTGTTCTGCACGGTGGCTATCGCGCAGTATACCATCGGGGAGTTGGGCGATGAGCGGCCAACTCAATTTCTCCGTTGTAGTTCCCGCGTACAACGAGGAGCGCCGCCTGCCGGCGACGCTCGCTCGCATCGGCGGTTACCTGGCGCAGAGCGCCTCGCTCCTGCCGGCGGAGATCATCGTCGTGGACGACGGCTCGACCGACGGCACCGCGGCCGTGGCGGAGACAGCCGGGGTGTTCCCCGGCGTGGCGGTCCGGGTGATCCGGCTCGATCGCAACCGGGGGAAGGGCGCGGGTGTGCGGGCCGGCCTCGAAGCGAGCCGGGGGGAGCGGGTCCTGATCTCGGACGCCGACCTCGCGACGCCGATCGAGGAGGTCGAGGCGTTGCTGGCGAGCGGCGCCGACCTGGCGGTCGGCTCGCGGGCCCTTCGGCGCGAGCTGATCGCACGCCGCCAGCCGCCGGCCCGCGACGTCATGGGCCGCACCTTCAACCTCGCGCTGCGCGCCCTCGGCCTCACCCGCCTGCAGGACACCCAGTGCGGCTTCAAGCTGCTCAAGGGATCGCTGGCGCGGCGGCTGGCGGGGGCAATGCGCCTCGACGGCTTCGCCTTCGACATCGAGATGTTGGCCCGGGCGGAGCGTGCCGGCGCGACGATCGCCGAGGTGCCGGTGCGCTGGCGCCACGTGGACGCCTCGCGGGTACGCCCGCTGCGTCACGGCGCGCAGATGCTGCGCGACGCCCTCCGCGTCCGCCTCTGGCTCTGGCTCGGTCGCTGAGCGAGGTGGGTCCCTGTCATAATCGCGCCGCGATGGTGGGACGGTACGCTCTTGCTGCAGTCGCGTGTGTGCTGGGGATCGCGCAGCTCCCGGCGCGGGCGGACGAACCCACCTCCGGCGGGCACGCCGGCCAACGGGTCATGTGGCGCGAGCTGCGGTACACCGCACACAAGATGGGGATGTCGGCCACGGTCGAGGTCCGGCTCGACGAGAGCGCCGTGGCGGAGCGCGCCGCCGCGGCCGGTTCGGCCGTATCTAAAGGCGGCGAGCTCGTCCTCGAGAGTACGACCCACCTGCCAGGGCGAGTGTTCTTCGCGCGCGAGCGCATCGACCCGGTGGACGCGAGGGCGCGCCGGATCGTGGACACTGAGACCGGCGCCAGGTTCCACCGCAAGACGTACACCCTGACGGCCCACGGGTTGCTCCTGGACATGCTGGAGCCGGCGTCCGGCTCGGAGTCGAGGCTGGCGCCCGAGCGCTGGACGCGCGAGACGCGCTCGTTCACGCCGTACCCGCGCGGGCTCGCGGAAGGGGCTATGATCACCGGCCCGATCGGGCTGCTCTACGCGGCGTCGGCCGCGTCCTTGACGGCGCCGGGCGACGCCCTCACCGTGCTCGTCCTCGTGCAGACCCATGTGGAACAGGTGACGTTGCGGGTCGACCGCGTCGCAACGGTGGCGCTCGACTTTCAGGAGCGCTCGGGAAGCTCCGTCAGGGAGGTTCACGAGCAGCTCTCCGCCTTGCGGCTGGTGGCGCAAAGCCGGCCGGTGGATCCCTCGTCCGGAAGCGCGTTCCGGATCTTCGGTCTCGGGGGGGACGTCGAGCTCGTCTGGGACCCGGTCCGGCGGCTGCCGGTGGAGATCACCGGCAGCGTGAAGGTGCTCGGCCGCGTCCACGTCCGCCTCGCCTCGGTGACGCTGCGGGCGGGCGGGGGCCCGTAGGGAACCGGCCCGTCCGGTTACTCGAGCAACAGCGTGATCCCGCCGGCAAGTCGGGCGGCCAGGTTGTACACGGCCGCCCCCGCCAGGCCGAGTACGAACCCGATCGCGGCGTAGGCCACCGGCAGCGCGACGACCGCCGCCGCCCCCAGGAGCGGGCTGCGCAGGAAAGGGATCGCGGCGACTGGGGCGACGAGCGAGGCGATTGCGACGCCGATACCTACGAGCAACCCGAACAGCGCATAGACGATGGCGCTCACCGTGGCCGCCGAGAGCGCTCCGACCCGCTTGACCCGCCAGTACACGGCGGCGGTGGGCAGCGGGGTGTCCCCGGGCAGGGGCGCGTCGAAGTCCTCGAATGGCGTTGTCGGGATCGGCCCTGGCCCAAGCGGGGCGGGTTCCGGGAACACCGGCGCCGAGAAGGGCGGCTCCGGCGGGGCTGGAGGCGTCGCCTCGGGAGCGGCGACGCGCAACGGATGGCCGCAGTCGGGGCACTTCAGGTCGCGGCCCAGGTAGCGTTCCGGGATCGCCAGCGTACGGCCGCAGCCCGCGCATGTGGTGGTGATCGTCGTCATGGCGCCTCCTCGCTCCGCCCGGGACCGGCGGATGCCAGGCTTGGTCCCGCGAGGAGCCCAGTCGCTGTGCAGTAGTCCGGCGACTCGTTGATGGTAGACCAAAAACGCCACTAGATCTTGAGGGACCTTAAAGGGCGCCACCGCCGGCCCGCGTGGCAAGACACGGTGGCGTAAAATGAGTTCATGTCGCTCGGCAATATCCTGGTCGTCGTCTTTTTCAGCCTCGTGGGTTTCGCCGCGTTCCGCTACGGCAAGAAGGACGGCGAGGTGCGGCCGATGCTGCTCGGCGTGGCGCTCATGGTGTACGGCTACTTCGTCTCGAACGTGTGGCTCTCACTCCTGGTCGGGTGCGTCCTCACCGCGCTCATCTTCTTCCCGCGCTAGGCCCCGCTTTTGCCTTCGGGCGCCGCCGGCGGGCGCCGCC
>PKYI01000083.1:4911-19200 GCA_003133645.1 Acidobacteriota bacterium
TCTCGGCGGCGCGGCTACACGCCCCAAGTTGCGAGGGCCTGCCTTCGATGGGGTGTCCGTCGCCGAGAGGGGATGGAGGCTGCGCGGCCTGCGGCCGGCGCAGCCGGTTCGGACCACTGGTCACGGACCACTGACCACTGACCACGTCTTTCCTGTGCCCTGTGCACGAACCCCGGCCATCTGATGCGGCCATTTGACCGGTCGTACGGGATGACGTACGATCCTGGCGGAGGGACCGATGGGGCCGATCCGGGTGAGTGAGGCGCGCGACCGCTTGTACCGGCTCGTGGACGAAGCCGCCGAGTCGCATGTGCCGATCGTGATCGCCGGCAAGCGAGGCAGCGCGGTGCTCGTCTCCGAAGACGACTGGCGCGCCATCCAGGAGACGCTCTACCTGTTGTCGGTCCCCGGCATGCGCGAGTCGATCCGGGAGGGGATGGCGGCGGCGTTGGACGAGTGCGATGCGGAGCCCGGTTGGTGAAGCGCCGCCCTTGGCGCGTGGTCTTCACGCGGCAGGCCCAGAGGGATGGCAAGCGCATCGCGAAAGCGGGCCTGCGCGAGAAGGCCCAGACGCTGCTCGACATCCTCGCGGACGACCCCTTGCGTCACCCGCCGCCGTTCGAGAAACTTGTGGGGGACCTCGCCGGCGCGTTCTCGCGCCGCATCAACATTCAGCACCGCCTCGTGTATCAGGTCCTCAAGACGGCCCGCACGGTCAAGATCCTTCGGATGTGGACGCACTACGAGTAGCGGTAGCCCCTGCCGGGGGCCTGCGGTTTTCCTTCTCTGACCACGGACCACTGACCACGGACCACGTCTCTCCTGTGCCCTGTGCCCAGACCCCGGACCCCGGCCCTCTACGCCTGGCCGTAGAGCGGGAACGCCCTGGCAAGTGCCTCGACCTCGGTCTTGACCTTGGCCCACGCGGCCTCTTCCTCGCTCCTGAGAGCGCGGTCGATGAAGCCCGCGATCGCCTTCATCTCGGCCGGCCCCATGCCGCGCGTGGTCACGGCCGGGGTGCCGATGCGCACGCCCGAGCCGATGTACGGCTTGCGCGTGTCGAACGGGACGGTGTTCTTGTTGACGGTGATCCCGGCCCGGCCGAGACGCTCCTCGGCCTTCTTGCCGGAGATCCCGTCGGCGCCGAGGTTGATGAGCATGAGGTGGGTATCGGTGCCGCCGGAGACCATCCGCCAGCCCAGGCCCTGCAGCTCGCCGCACAGTGTCTTCGCGTTCTCGAGCACCTTGGCGATGTAGTCACGGTAGGGGGGCGTGAGCGCCTCGGCGAACGCCACCGCCTTGGCCGCGATCACGTGCATGAGCGGGCCGCCCTGGACGCCGGGGAACACGGCCTTGTCGAGCGCCTCGGCGAACTCGGCCCTGCACATGACCATGCCGCCGCGCGGGCCGCGCAATGTCTTGTGCGTCGTCGTGGTGACGAACTCACAATGGGGCACCGGGGACGGGTGCATCCCGACCGCGACCATCCCGGCGATGTGGGCGATGTCGGCCATCACGAGCGCGCCCGACTCGTGGGCGATCTCGGCGATGCGCTCGAAGTCGATGATCCGCGGGTAGGCGGACGCGCCGCACACGATGAGCTTCGGCCGGTGCGTGCGCGCCAGCTCGCGCAGTGCCTCGTAGTCGATCGTTTCGGTGTCGGGCCGCACCAAGTAGGGCACCACTTTGAACGTCTTGCCCGAGTAGTTGAGCGGATGGCCGTGGGTGAGGTGGCCGCCGTGCGCGAGGTCGAGGCCGAGGATCGTGTCGCCGGGTTGGCAGGTGGCGAGGTAGACGGACATATTCGCCTGCGCCCCCGAGTGCGGCTGGACGTTGACGTGGTCGCAACCGAAGAGCTGCGTGGCGCGGCTGCGCGCCAGCTCCTCCGCGACGTCCACGAACTCGCAGCCGCCGTAGTAGCGCTTGCCGGGGTACCCCTCGGCGTACTTGTTGGTCATCACCGAGCCCATCGCGGCGAGGACGGCGGGGGAGACGAAGTTCTCGGAAGCGATCAGCTCGAGCCCGTCGTTCTCGCGGCGGCGCTCGTTGCCGAGGGCGGCGGCGATCTCGGGATCGGTCTGGCGGACCGCGGTCTCGAGGAAGTTGAAGAAAGCCGTTCGCTCGTGCTGGTTCATGACTCCCGCTCCTTGTCCTCTTTCGACGGGGCCGCACCAAGTGCGCTGTCGTTCCCGGACCCCGGACCCCGGACCCCGGGCCCCGTCTTCGCTGCGCCCTGTTCTTCGACCTTGTCAACGCGGCGCTGATGCCGGCCCCCCTCGAACGGCGTGGCGAGGAAGATGTCGAGCATCTGGACCGCGACGCCGGGCCCGGTCGTGCGCCCGCCCATGCAGAGGACGTTGGCGTCGTTGTGGCGGCGCGCCAGTTCGGCGGTGAAGGCGTCGTGGCAGAGGGCGGCGCGGATACCACGGTGCCGGTTGGCGGTGATCGACATGCCGATGCCGGTGCCGCAGATCAGCACGCCGCGCTCACCCTCGCCGGCGAGCACGCGGTGAGCGAGGTCATGCGCGAAGTCGGGGTAGTCCACGCTCGCGGGCGTGGCGGTCCCGAGGTCGAGCACGTCGTGGCCCTCGTCGCGCGCGTGGCCGACGAGGAGCGCCTTGAGGTCGAAACCGGCGTGGTCGGAAGCGATCAGGATGCGCACGGCGGATCCTCCCGGCCCCGACGACGTCCGGGACCGCCCGACGATAGTACTACGCCCGCGGGTTGAAGAGCGCCTCGTACTCCTCGATGGCGTAGCTGTCGCTCATGCCGGCGAGATGGTCCACGATCAAGCGGACGAAGCGCGCGTCGGAGTGGTAGTACGTCGCGACCTCGGCGGGGATCTTCGGGATCGGCAGGTCGCGCAAGTAGGCGCGCCCGGTCTCCTCGTGGAAGCGCAGCAACGCGTACGTCGGGAGCGTGAGCGGGTTGGAGTAGAACGCGCGGAACAACCTGGTCATCACCAGGTGTGCCCTGTGGTCCTGCCGGTTGACCTCCTGGTGGTTGATGATGAACCGATAGATGAACGCCTTGAGGTCGGCGAACAGCGCCGCGACGCGCTTCGACATCGCAACGGTCACCGCCGGGATCTCGTCGGCGATCGCCACCCAGCCGTCGTGGTCTGCAACGCCGTGCTTGGCCGCGATCCTCGCCACGTTGCGGGCGGTGCTCTCGACCGCGTCGGTGACGAACAGGTGGATCAACCCGCGCTGCAGCAGCGCCGCCTTGCGCCAGCGCCTGCGCTCGCGCGTGTACGCCTCGCCCGAGCGCGCGATCACCGCCGCGGCGGCGGGGAGTCTCTCGACCTCCTCGAGCGAGACCGCATCGGCGTAGAGGCCATCCTCGAGGTCGTGGGTCTGCTGCGCGATCTCGTCGGCCAGCGCCACCGCCTGTCCCTCGAGGTGGCACGGTCGGTCGAGCCGCAGCCCCTCCGGCGTCGGGAGCGGGAACGGGAAGCGCACCTTCCACGTCGTGTGCTTGATGATCCCCTCGCGCACCTGGTCGGTGAGGTTGAGTCCGGGGTAGTCGTAACGGCGCTCGAGGAGGTCCACGACCCGGACCGACTGGTAGTTGTGCTTGAAGGTGCCGGCCTCGCTCACGACGCGGTCGGGGAGCGGGCACGCCGGCTCCTCCCCGGCGAGGATGTTGGCGAGCACCCGCTCGCCCGAGTGGCCGAACGGCGTGTGGCCGATGTCGTGCGCAAGCCCGATCGCCTCGACGAGGTCCTCGTTGAGGCCGAGGGCGCGCGCCAGCGTGCGGGCGACCTGTGCAACCTCGAGGGTGTGCGTCAGGCGCGTGCGCGGGTGGTCCCCCGTGTACGGCACGTACACCTGGGTCTTGTGCTTGAGCCGGCGGAACGCGCGGGCGTGCAGGATCCGGTCGCGGTCGCGCTGGAACTGCGTCCGGTAGTCGAAGTGGCGCCCCTCGCGGGGGAGCGGCAGGCGCCGGGTCGCCTCGCTGGAGCGGAACGCGCAGAAGGCGAGGGCGGTTGCCTCCGCTTGCTCCAGCCAGGCGCGGGTGCGGACCTGGATCCTGGCCGTCTCAGGCATGGTCACCTCCAATGGCGACGAGGACCTCGCCGGCCAGACGCAACGAGCCGGTCACCAGCGTGGGCCGGTCGGCCGGCAGCTCGAGCAGCGCCGCCGCGGCGCTGGCGGCCCGGCGGCAACCGGGGAAGGCGGCGGCCAGCGTCGCCGCCGGCGTCGCGCGCGACGAGGCGATCTCAACCACCGTGACGCCCGTCACGCGCGGCCGCAGCAGGGCGGCCATCGCCTCGAGCGGCTTGTCGTCGAGGCACGAGAACAGCAGGTGGATCTTGCCGGACAGGCCCATCGCGTCGAGTGCGCCGGCGAGGGCAGTCATCGCCTCGCGGTTGTGGGCCCCGTCCACCAGCAACTCGCGGCCGGACGCCCGGCACCACTGCAGCCGTCCCGGCCACGAGACGCCCTCGATGCCTCGGCGCACCGCCGCGGCTTCGAGCGCCGGTCCGAGGCCGTGTTTTGCGAGCGCCGCCGCCCCGGCGAGGGCGAGCGCCAGGTTCGCCAGTTGGTGCTCGCCCGCCAGCGGCAGGCGCACCTCACCGCCGGTAACGCCCACCTTGAATGTAACGCAGTTGTGCCCGAAAGCTCTGGACGCAGTTGAGATTTCAGAGTTAAGAGTTGAGAGTTCCAAAACACGGTGCTGATCCTCGTCTTTCAACTCTTCACTCTTCACTCTCAACTCTTCACTTCTCCGCTTACTCGGGGTGACGTTGGCCCAGTCGGAAGCGAGGGAGATCGGCGTGCCCGGTGCGGCGCTGGCGCGGATCACGGCCTCCACCTCGTCGTCCCAGGCGCCGACGATCGCCTCGCGGCCGGAGAGCGCGGCCGCCTTCTCCGCGGCGATCGCGGCCCGCGTCGGCCCGAGCCAGCGCATGTGGTCGGTGCCGACGTTGCTGAGCAGCGCCACGACGGGCGGCGCCGCCGCGCTCGCGTCCCAGCGCCCGCCGAGGCCGGCTTCCATGACCGCGAGGTCCACCTTCCGCTCGGCGAACTCGAGCAGGGCGGCGCACGTCAGCGTCTCGAAGTAGGAGAGATCGGGGAAGCGCGCGAGCGTGGCGACGAGCTCGGCCATGCGGTCGCGGGCAATCGTGGCGCCGCCGACCCGGATGCGCTCCTCGACCGCCACGAGGTGCGGCGAGGTGTACAGGCCGGCGGTCAGGCCGTGCGCCTGCAGGACCGCGACGAGCAGCGCCGAGGTCGAGCCCTTGCCGTTGGTGCCGAGCACGAGCACGGAGGGGAACGCGGTCTCCGGGTGGCCGAGCGCGGCGAGCGCGCGCCGCATGCGGTCGAGTCCCGGCAGGATGCGCTGTTCGAGGCGCGGCGCCAGCAGCGCCTCGGCGCCTAGAGCAGGTGCGCCAGACACCGTGCCAGCGTCTCCTTCAGCTCCTGTCGGGGCACCACCAGGTCGAGCATGCCGTGCTCCACGAGGAACTCGGCGCGCTGAAACCCCTCGGGGAGTTTCTGCCGGATCGTCTGCTCGATCACCCGCGGGCCGGCGAACCCGATCAGCGCCCCCGGCTCGCCGATGTTGAGATCGCCGAGCATCGCGAACGAGGCAGTCACGCCGCCGGTCGTGGGATCGGTGAGCACCGAGATGTACGGCAGCCGCGCCGCGTGCAGGCGCGCGAGGGCGGCGGAGATCTTCGCCATCTGCATCAGCGACAGGATCCCCTCCTGCATGCGGGCGCCCCCGGAGCAGGCGACAACGACCAGCGGCAGCCGGTTCTTCAGGCAGCGCTCGATCGCGCGGGTGAGCTTCTCGCCGACCGCGGAGCCCATCGAGCCGCCCATGAACGAGTACTCCATCGCCGCGATTACGGCGCGGATGCCGGCGAGGCGCCCCACGCCGACGAGCAGGGCGTCGCACCGGACGCCCTTCTCGCGCAGCTCTTTCACGCGTTGGGCGTAGGGCTTCGTATCGGTGAACTCGAGCGGGTCGGCGGAGTGGATGTTGCCGAAGACCTCTTTGCAGCTCCCGTCGTCGAAGAGCTGGGCGAGGCGCGTGCGCGAGGAAACGCGGTGGTGGTGGCCGCAGCGCGGGCACACGAAGAGACCGCGCTCCAGCTCCTTGCGGTACAGGGTTTCCCGGCAGCCGTCGCACTTCACCCACAACCCCTCGGGGACGCGGCTGGCCGGACGCTCGGCCCCTTCGGGGCGACGGAACCAAACCATAAGATGGCTATGGTACACCGGTCGGGTCCGGACCCCGGGCCCCGGGCGCAGGAGAAGCGTGGTCAGTGGTCCGTGGCCCGTGGTCCGAACACAACCGAGGGAAGAAGAGGGTCATCATCCCCGCGCAAGCGGGGATCCAGCCGGGTTGACCAGGGGCACGACCTGGATGCCCGCGTTCGCGGGCATGACGGACGAAAGCCGGGGCCCTGCCGCTACGCGCGCGGGACGAGGAACGGCACGCCGCCCGGCCGCTCGACCAGCTCGACGTCCACGCCGAAGACCGCGCGGAACAGCTCGGGGCGCAGAACCTCCTCGGGCGCTCCGGCAGCCCGCAGTCGGCCGCCGTGGAGCACGGCGACGCGGTTCGCGACGCGCAGGGCGAAGTTCCAGTCGTGGACGACCACGACCGCCCCCACACCCTTGGCCGTCAGCTCGCGCAGGATCGCCACCAGGTCGAGCTGGTGGCGCACGTCGAGCGCCGTGGCGGGCTCGTCGAGCAGCAGCACGCGCGGCTCGCTGGCGAGTGCCCGCGCCAGCAGGACGAGCTGGCGCTCCCCGCCGGAGAGGCGCTGCACGGCGGCGCCCTCCCGGCCCGCCAGGCCGACGCGTCCGAGCGCGGCGGCGACCGCGGCGTGGTCGTGGGGGGAGGGTGGCCGCCACGGTCCCAGGTGCGGCGCCCGGCCCTGCTGCGCCACCTCCGCCACCGTGAGCGGGAAGGCGAAACTCACGCTCTGGGGGACGAAACCGACGGCCTGCGCCACCTCTCGGCGCCGCCAAGCGGCGAGAGGCCGCCCGCGCAGCTCGACCGTCCCCGACGTGGCGGGGAGGATCCCGGCGAGCAGGCGCAGGAGTGTGCTCTTGCCGGCGCCGTTCGGGCCGAGCACGGCCACGCAGTCGCCCTCGGCGACCGCCAGGTCGACCTCGCGCACGACCTCGGCGCCGCCGTATCCGCCCGAGAGCGCGCTGGCGGCCAGCAGCGTCACGAGGTCCTCCGCAGCAGGACGACGAAGAACGGCACGCCCAGCAGCGCGGTCACGACGCCCACGGGGAGCTCGGCCGGCGCGACGGCCCGGCGCGCCACCAGGTCGCCGAGCACCATGAGCGCCGCGCCCGCGAGCGCGGCGCGGGGGAGAAGGCGGCGCGTGTTTTGCCCCCAGACCATGCGGCAGAGGTGCGGCGTCACCAGGCCGACGAAGCCGATCACACCCGCGAACGCGACGGCGCCGCCCGAGAGTGCGGCGGCCGCCAGGAACACCCGCCGGCGCACCGTCCCCACCTCGACGCCGAGCGCCGCCGCCGACTCCTCCCCGGTGGCGAGCAGGCCGAGGTCGCGCCCGTGCAGGAGGAGGACGAAGGCGGGCACGAACAGGTACGGAGCAAGCCAGGCTACGGCCGCTCCGTTGGCCGACGCCAGCGAGCCCATCGTCACCGCGAGGGCGCCGGGGAGGCGGGGCGACGGCGCGACCGAGAGGATCGTCAGGATTGCGGCCGAGGCCGCCGCGTTGACGGCGACACCGGCCAGGATCATGCGCGTCGAGGAGGACCCGAGCGGGCCGCGCGCCATCCACCACACGAGGCCGGTGGCCCCCGCGGCGCCGGCCATCGCCGCCGCGGGCACGAGGCCCAGCGCCGCCGCGGGGAGGAGCGCGAACGCCGCGGTGGCCGCCGCCGCGCCGCCCCCCGAGATCCCGAGCAGGAACGGGTCGGCCAGCGGGTTGCCCAGCAGCGACTGCAGCGCCGCCCCGGCGAGCGCGAGCGCGGCGCCGACGCCGATCCCCAGCAAGAGCCGCGGCAGCCGCAGGCCCAGGACGACCATACGCGCCTCCTGGGTGCCGCCGCCGGCGAGAGCGGCGAACGCGTCGGCTGGGGTCGCGGCGGGTCCGCCCGCGAGCAGCGCCGCCGCGGACGCGAGCAGCAACACCAGGACGAGCGTGACATCGGCCGCGCGCTTCACCGCTCCCCCTCTGCGCCCTGGGCCCTGTGCCCTGTGCCCTGTCGTTCCATCCGCTCCCGTGCCGCCACCAGCGCCTCCAGCGCCAGCGGGAGACGCGGGCCGGGCCGGCTCGCGGGGTCGGCCGGGAGCCAGATCACCCGGACCTCGCCGCGTGCGATCCTCGCTCCCGCCGGGGCGGCCTCGGTGCGGGCGAAGCCGGCGCGCAGGTCGGGTTCGTCGGCCGCAACGATGACCTGGAGGCGGGGGTCGAGCAGGAGTTCGAGGTCCACCCTGGGGTACCGCCCCGCGCCACCCGGCGCCAGGTTGCCAAGCGCGGCGCGGCGCAGCAGGTCGTCGTGAAACGTCCCCGGGGCCGCCACGATCAGCGGCTCCCACCACACCACGTAGAGCGCTCCGCGCTGCGGGAGCGAGGCAGCGGCGGCCCCGGCCCGCGCGCAGCGCGCCTCGACGGAGGCGGCGAGGCGGTCGCCCTGGGCGCGGCGGCCGAGGATACGGCCGACCTCGCGGCACGCTGCGGCGAGGCGGTCGAACGAGGTGACGTCCACGGTGAACACCCGGACCCCGAGTTCGCGCAGGCGCGCGACGGCGCGCGGGTCGCTGCCGGCGGTGGTGGCGAGGACGAGGTCGGGGCGCAGCGCGACGATCGCCTCGAGGTCCGCAGGCGCGACGCGCGGCAGCCGTTGCACCTCGGGGGGAAAATCGGCCGCGGTCGGCACCGCCACCACCAGGTCGCCGGCGCCGAGGGCGAAGGCGAGCTCGGTGACGTCAGGGGCGAGCGGAACGACCCGGCGGACCGGCCCCGGGGGGACCGTCGCCCCGGTCTGGTCGACGGCGCCCGACGCTGGCGGCCCCGCGCAGGCGAACGGCAGCAAGAGAGCAAAGAACCCACACCAGAAGGTGTGGGTCCTCCGATGATCGACGACGCGCGAACGCAGGCTACTCGGTTCCCTGCTCTTCCAGGTCGTTGGGGACCCCCAGACGCTGACAGGCGGCGTCGTACATCTGACGCGCCGCCTTCTGTGCGGCCTGAAGCTCGGCGATCCGCTGCTTGACGCGCTGCAGTTCTTCCTGGATCTCGTTCTCGAGTTCGCCGATCTCCTGCTTCGTCACCTTCCGCGTGTCCTCGTAGAACTTGCGCTGCTGGTCTGTGAGAACCGACATGAATGCCTCCTCCATGGTCAGAATCGGAACGTAATCGCCTGTGTGATTCGCACCTTGACTCGCACGCCATCCTTGGTGGCGGGCTTGTACCGCCACGTACGCGCGGCGGCGACAGCGGCCGCCGTAAGGCCGAGGTCGGGTGTGATTGGGCGCAACACCTGGACGTCTTGCACGGAGCCGTTCTCGTCCACCAAGACGGCCAGCAACACCGTGCCGGTGATGCGCTGCCGTTCGGCGAGCGGGGGATACGCGGGTTTCGGACTGTAGATGGGCTCCGGCGGGACGACGCCGTTCCCCATCTCCACGAGATCGCCTTCCTTCACAGCGAGCTGGGCTGCCACGAGCGGTGCGTGGGTCGGAGCGGCCGCCGGCGTCGGCGGCTGTTCGGCCGGCTGGACCGCAGCCGGTGCGGGGGTCGCCGCCTCCGTCGGGACCGGCGACGGCTGAGCCGGAACGGGGGTTGGAGGGGGCGCCTTGGCGGCCGGCGCCTGCCGAGGTTGCTGGGTGGGCGCCACCGCCGGCCGCGCGGCCGCGGGGACTGCCGCACGCTGTACGGTCGGGGCGGTTGGCGCCGTTGCCGCCGGCGTCGGGAGCTCGCCGGCGAGGCGCCCCTGCATCGCCTGCGTCTGTTTGGCGACCTCGCGCTGCGCCGCCTCGCGGGCCATCTCGAGCGTCTCGGGCGCCGGCGTTGCCTGGGCGGTGGGGCCGGCCGCAGGGTGCTTGCCGCGCGAAAAGAGCATGACGGCGGCAACGATCACGAGGACGCCGACGGCGACCGCCGCGATCGGTGCAAGGCGACGCCCCGACGGCGGGGGCCCCTCCGGCGCCTGCTCGGCCACGGGCTCCATCACCGGGATGCGGGGCGCCGGGGCGGGTTTCGCGGGCGCAGCCGGCGGCGGGGCGATGGCCGGGCGCGCGGCGGGGGCGGTGGCGGAGCTGACCGGGCGTTCGCGCCCAACCAGGTCGGCCAGGAACGAGCCCAGCTCGGAGGCGCCCGGCGCCGGTCTGATGACCTGCAGGATGTTGCCGAGCTCGGAGGCGAACTCGGCCGCGGTCTGGTAGCGCTGGTCGCAGTCCTCTTTGAGCGCCTTCAGGACGACGCGCTCGACCTCGGGAGGGATCGCCGGGTCGATCTCGCGCGGCGGGACGAGCTTCGGTGCGCGCACCTGCTCCAGGATCGAGAGCTCGGAGTCGCCCGCGAACCCTTTGCGGCCGGTCAGCATCTCGTACAGCACGAGCCCGAGCGAAAAGATGTCCGACCGGTGGTCGATATCCCGGCCCCAGGCCTGTTCGGGCGACATGTACTGGAGCTTGCCCTTGAGCGCGCCGGCGCGGGTGTGCGAGGCCTTCGATGTTGCCTTGGCGATGCCGAAGTCGCACAGCTTGATGTCGCCGTCGAAAGAAATCAGGACGTTCTGCGGCGAGATGTCGCGGTGCACGAGGGCCATCGCCTTGCCCTGGAGGTCCTTCTTGCGGTGGGCGTAATCGAGGGCGGCGGCGAGGCGGGAGCCGATGAACAGGGCGAGACCGAGCGGGAGGCGCGACTTCTTCTCGTCGAGCGTCCGCAGGATCGAGCGCAGGTCCTTGCCGTCGATGTACTCCATCGCGATGTAGTAGGAGCGCTCGATCTTGCCGAGGTCGTAGATATGGATGATGTTGGGGTGCTGGAGCTGCGCCGCCAGCTTGGCCTCGTCGACGAACATCGTGACGAACTCGTCGTTGTCGCTCAGGTGCGGCAGGATGCGCTTGATGGCGACGATCTTCTGGAACCCCTCCACGCCCCGCATGCGGGCGCGGTAGACCTCGGCCATGCCCCCGGTTGCGATCGGTTCGATCAGCTCGTACTGGCCGAACGGTGTGCCACCGGGGAGCGCGGCGACCGGCGCAGCAGGCGCACGCGCGCCCGGCGCCGACGCGCCCGAATCCGGTTCGGCCGTCGCCGGCCCCGGCTGTGCGCCCTCCGCCGCGGGCGTACCCGGCGCCGCAGCTGGGCGCGTCGCCGTGGCGTGCCGTGCGCCGACCTCCAGGCCGGACAGGGTGTCCTCGAGGAGCTTGTCCACCGAGACATCGGTGCGCTCCTTGCGGGGCCTCGCCGTTTTCGGCGTCGAAAGTCCGAGGTCGGAAAGCGTGCCGTCGAGCGCGCGCGCCACGGCTTCGTCGGCGGCGCTGGCGGATGCCGCGGCCTTCGCGGCCGACTTCGCCGTGGCCGCGGCCGGCGGAGGAACCGCAATCCGCTGCGTCTCGGCCGGGCTCGGGGTGGGCTCGTCGGCGAGCAGGTCGCCGAAGAGTTCCTCCGAGGTCACCGTGCCCGTGTCCTTGCCGGAGCCGCGGCGCAACGCCTCGATCATCTCCGCCCTGGTGTCCGCGGTGATGGTCGAGTCCTGCCGCGGCCTGGCGAGCAGCGCCTGCACGTGCGCCAGGAGTTCCTCGTTTGAAAACGGCGTGGCGACGATGTCCTGGGCGCCGAGCCCGAGCGCGTCCGCCTGCGGGTCATGGCCGGTGTAGCCGCTCATCATCACCAGGAACGGCGTGTTCCGCAGGCCGGCGCGCGCGCGCAGTTGCGTGATTGCGTCCTCGACCTTGATGTGGGGCAACACGGACGTGATCAGGACCATCCTCGGCTCGGCCTTGGCGCAGGCTGCCACGGCCGCGTCGACGTCCTTGGCGCCGACGACCTCGCATTCGAGCTGGGTGAGCGCCTCAGTCACGCGCACCGTGGTACGCGGTTCGTAGTCGAGGATGATAATTTGGTTCATTCCCTCGGGAGTTCTCACGATACCTCGCGGTCATTGTGGTGGGCCACACCCCGCAAGTCAATAGGTTTCTGGCCCGCTTGCCGGTGCTTGCGCGCCCGGCCTCGGTGTACAATCCGATGGAGCGGACCAGCTGGTCGCCTCGGGGGTTCTCATGTCGGGCCACAACAAGTGGAGCACGATCAAACACAAGAAGGGCAAGCTGGACGCCAAACGCGGCAAGCTCTTCACCAAGGTCATCCGCGAGATCACCACCGCCGCGCGCGAGGGCGGCGGCGACGCGGACGGCAACCCGCGCCTGCGTGCGGCCATTCAGTCCGCGAAGGCCGCCAACATGCCGAGCGACACGCTGAACAAGGCGATCCAGCGCGGCACGGGCGAACTCCCGGGCGTGTCCTACGAAGAGGTGACGTACGAGGGCTACGGGCCCGGCGGCGTGGCGGTGATGGTGCAGGCGCTGACGGACAACCGCAACCGCACAACGGCCGAGCTCCGTCACCTCTTCGGCAAGCACGGCGGGAACCTCGGCGAATCCGGCTGCGTCGCGTTCCTGTTCAAGAAGCAGGGTTACCTCATCATGCCGAAGAGCGTCGGCGAGGAGGACAAGGTGATGGAAGCGGCGCTCGACGCGGGCGCCGAGGACTTTCTCGCCGACGACCCCGACCTGTACGAGATCTACACCTCGCCCGAGGAACTCCACAAGGTGAAGGCGGCGCTCGAGGCGCACGGTCTCGCCGTGGAGCAGGCCAAGGTCGAGATGGTGCCCACCGTCCAGGTCCGCCTGGAGGACAAGCGCGCCGAGCAGATGGTCCGCCTCATGGAGGCGTTCGAGGACCACGACGACGTCCAGAACATCTGGGCGAACTTCGACATCGACGCGAACCTGCTCGAGGTTGGCTGAGCTGGCGCGCGTCCTCGGTCTCGACCCCGGATCCAGGTCCACCGGTTGGGGGCTCGTCGAGGGCGACCGCCGGCGGGTGAGGGCGGTCGAGTTCGGCTGTCTCTCGCCGCGCCGCGGCTCCACCCACGCGCTCGCCCTCGCGTCGCTTGCCGCCCAGCTCGAGGATCTTCTGGGGCGGCTCGCGCCCGACGTCGTCGTCGTCGAGACGCCGTTCGCCGGCCGGTTTCCCAAGGCCGCCCTGGTGCTCGCCGAGACCCGTGGCGCGCTGCTTGCCGTCCTCGGCCGCTGGGGCGGCGAGGTGGTCGAGATCGAGCCGGCGCGGGTCAAGGCCGTGGTCGTCGGGAACGGGCGCGCCGAGAAGCGACAGGTCGCGTACGTCGTGCGGTACACCTTCGGTCTCGAGCAGGAACCGCCTGCCGACGCCGCGGACGCCCTGGCGCTGGCGCTGTGTCACATGCGCGGCGCGTTGCCTTGACGCTGTTGTCAGCGGTGTGTTAGCTTCCATGAGCGTGAGACCGCCGCACATGCCCCGTTGCCGTTGGACGAATCGGCGCCTGCATGGGGATCTCGATGCCGGGACCCCGGCGCAGGATTGAGCACGCATGGCGCTCCAGGGCTCGCTCTCAGACATCGCACTATCTGATGTGATCCAACTGGTGAGCGTTTCCGGCAAGACCGGCGTGTTCACGCTCTCCGGCGACGGCGCGGACGGGAAGATCTTCATCAAGGGCGGCCAGATCACGGATGCGGTCGCGGGCAAGCTCGGCGGCGAGTACGCGGTGTACGAGATGGCCGGGTGGCACAAGGGCCAGTTCATCTTCACCGCCGGCATCGAGTCGGAGCGCGTCACCGTCAACAAGTCCAACACGAGCCTGATGATGGAGGCGGCGCGCCGGCTCGACGAGTGGCGCGTGCTGCAGCGCAAGATCGCGTCGATGGACCTCGTGCCCTACTTCCTGCCGCGCGAGCCGGGGCAGGACCAGATCACCCTCTCGCCGCAGGAGTGGGCGATCGTCACCAAGATCGACGGCCAGCTCTCGATCGCGAAGTTGGAAGATGTCGCGGGCTTGCCGGCGTTCGACGTGTGCAAGGTCCTGTACGGTCTCGTCACCTCCGGACTGATCGCCCTGCGGTCAACCGAGGAGAAGCCGGTCCAGGCGGTTCCGGTGGCGCCGTCGCCGCGCTCGCTGCTGGCGCTCGCCGAGAACGTGCGCAAGCTGGCGGACGAGAGCGTGGGGCTGTCGGGCTCGATCGCGGTTGAAAAGCAGTACCGCATCGCCCGTGCCGAGATCGAGGCCGGCGGCGGCG
>PKYI01000188.1 GCA_003133645.1 Acidobacteriota bacterium
GCCCCTCGGCGGCGGCGGCCACGCGACCGCCGCGGCCGCGCGCCTGCGCGGGCGGAGCGCCGTCGAGGTGGCCGAACAGCTCCTCGGCGAGATCGCCGCCTCGGTGGGTTCGCGCGCGAACGCGGCGTCGTTGGCGACGCCGTATCTGCACACCTGCCCGGCATCGCTCACGGCGGCCGAGGCCAAGGAGCGCATCGTGCGCCTGAGGATCAACGCCATGCCCGTCGAGGACGCGGGCCGGCTCGTCGGGACGGTGACCCGCCAGGTCCTGGACAGCGCGGTCGCGGGCGGCCTCGGCGACAGGCCGGTCACGACCGCGATGCGGCCCGGCGTACCGCAGGTGAGCGCCGACGCCCCGCTCGAGGAAGTCCAGCGGGTGTTCATGGAAGGACAAGCCCGCTTCGTGGTGGTGGCGCTGCCCTCGGGGTGGGGGATCATCACGCGCATGGACCTCTTCCGCCGGCTGTACGAGCGCCAGCTCGCGGAGGGCGCGCGGGTGGACCGGCGGCTGGCGGGGACGCGGCCGGTGGTGCACGACGTCGGCCGGCAGTTGCGCCGCAGCCTGCCGCCGGTACTCCTGGAGATCCTGGCGGCCGCCGGCGAGCTGGCGCACGACGCGGCCGGGCGCGCATTCCTGGTCGGCGGTGCGGTGCGGGACGTGCTGCTCGGGCGGGCGCTCGAGGACATCGACGTGGTCGTGGAGGGGAACGGCGTGGAGCTGGCCGAGCGCCTGGTCGGCCGGTTCGGCGGCCGCTCGCACCCGCACGAGCCGTTCCTCACCGCCGCCGTCCACCTCGAAGGCGGCGTCCGCCTCGACGTCGCCACGGCGCGCACCGAGTTCTACCGCTCGCCGGCGGCGCTCCCCGAGGTCGAGACGTCGGCGATGCGCCAGGACCTCTACCGCCGCGACTTCACGATCAACGCGATGGCGATCGACCTGACGCCGGGACGCTTCGGGGCGCTGGTCGATTTCTTCGGCGGCCAGCGCGACCTCGAGCGGCGCCAGCTTCGGGTGCTGCACTCGCTCTCGTTCCTGGACGACCCGACGCGGGCGATCCGGGCGGTCCGCTTTGCGACCCGCCTCGGCTTCGAGATCGCGGCCGAGACGCGCCACCTCGTCCGGGTTGCGGTGCTCGAGGGTGTGTTCGCCCGTCTGTCGGGCGAGCGCCTGCGCGACGAGATCGCGGAACTGCTCGAGGAGGGCCACCCGGTCGAGGCGCTGGCGGAGCTCGCCGGTCTTGGCGTCTTCCCGGTGGTGTTCCCCGGCGTGGCGTGGGGCCTCGCGCTGCGCGGTTTCCTCCACGAGGTGGAGTCGGTGCTGTCGTGGTCGCAGCTCGAGGAGGTCTACCGCGGGCCGCGTTGGCTCGTCTACCTCGCGGCCCTGGCGACGCGCGCGGGCGAGGGGGGCGGCAGGGAGCTGGCGCACCGGCTCGCTCTCTCGGGCAAGGCAGCGGCCGCGGTGGGGCTCGCCCGCAGCCGGACCGAGCAGCTCCTGGCGGTGGTGTGCGCCAAAGGGTCGGCGCCGAGCGAGGTTGTCGCCGCGGTCGAGCGCGCCGATCCCGCCCTGGTCGTGGTCACAATGGCGTCGGCGGGAGCGCAGGAACGGCGGCTGCTGCGCCGCGCGCTCACCGTCTGGATGAGGATGCCGGCGCCGGTAACCGGCGCTCAGCTCCGCGCCGCCGGGGTCGGACCCGGCCCGGCGCTGGGGGCGGCGGTACGCCAGACGCGCGCCGCGGTGCTGGACGGGAAGGTCACCGCCGCGGCGGCGCTCGCCCACGCCGTGAAGCTCGCCGGGGAGCTGGGAGGCGGGCCGTGATCGGCGCCCTTCTTTTGGCGCTGGCGGCGGCGGCAGCCCCCGAGCCGACCTACGTCGTCGAGAGGGTCGTGACCATGAACGGCACCGTGACCCGAGTTTCGGTGTTCCGCAACGGCGTGGCGGTGCTCGCGCGCCGCCGCGCGGGCGAGGCGGAAAACCTCGTGCGGCAGCCGCTCTCCGAGGTCGAGATAAAGGTCGTGACCCAGGTCGTCGAGGAGTGCTACCCGGAGCTGGCGCGTTTCGGCACCGTGGGTGACACGCCGGGCCCGGGGCGAGTCGAGCTGCGCGTGGCGCCTCCCGGCCGCGATCCGCTGCTGATCCGCTACGCGGTCACGGCCGCGCCCAGCCTCGCCTTGTCGCGCCTCACGCAGGCGCTGGATGGGCTGGAGGCGCGGCTGGTGGCAACCAGAGTGACGCGCGATGACCTGAGCATGTGGGAGCCGGTCGTCGGCGATCGGGTCGAGCTCGAGGACGGGCGGATCGTCGAGGTGCTCAGCGTGGTGCCCAACCCCGACAGCGTCGTCGTCCACGTGCAGGTCGGCGGCGGCCCGGCCACCTTCTTCATCACGGACAACGAGCTGCGCCGCCTCGCGGTGCGCAGGGTCGCAAAATGAGGATCACCGGAGGCGCGTGGGGATCGCGGCGGATCGCCGGACCGCCGAAGGGGGCCTCGGTGCGGCCCACCCCGGACGCGCTGCGCGAGCAGGCGTTCGCGGTCCTGGGACCGCGCCTCGCCGGGGCGGCGTTTTTCGACCTGTTCGCCGGCACCGGGGTCAACTCCCTCGAGGCGCTGTCGCGCGGCGCCGCGCGCTCGGTCCTGGTGGAGCGGGCGCCCGCCGCGGCGCATCTCATCCGCCGCAACTTCGCGGCGCTCGCCGTGCCGGAGGACGCGTGGGAGCTGATCGTGCGGGACGCGACCATGGCGCTCGCCGGCCTCGCGAAGCGGGGCCTGCGTTTCGACGTCGCCTGGTGCGACCCCCCGTTCGCCGCCTGGGAGGAGGGGCTTGCGGCGCTCGCACACGCCCTCCAGGCCGGCGTGCTCGCCGCCGGCGCCGCGGTCGTGCTCGAGGCCCCGCCGAAGGCCGAGCCGGCGGTCCCCGGCTTCGCCGTCGTGCGCGCCCTGCGCGGCGCGTTCCTGCTGAGCGTCGGCGAGTGAGGGCCGGTGTCGGCGACGCGACGCTATACTTGACGCGTGCTCAACTTCGACCTGCCGGGGTTCCTCGGGGCGCTGGTGGCGGCGTCCGCGCGAGGCGGCGACGTTCTGCTCGCGGTGGGGCTGCCCCCCCAGGTGCAGGTCGAGGGTGAGCTGGTGCGCCTGTCGGTCGGCGGCATCGAGCGGCTGAGCCCGTTTCAGACCGAGGCGGTGGTGCTGCACCTGCTGGCGCAGGCGCCGCCGTCGGCGGCCGCCCGGGTCCGCCAGGACGGCGCCGCCCATTTCGCGTACTCAGTGGCCGGGGTTAACCGGTTCCGGGTGGCGGTGTTCACCCAGCGCGGCACGTTTGCGGTGTCGCTGCGGACCATTCCCGAGCGGGTGCCGGCGCTCGCCGCGATCGGCCTGCCGGCGGCGATGGGCGAGGCGTGCCGCGAGCGCAACGGCATCGTGCTGGTCAACGGCCCCGCCGGCTCCGGGCGCACCACGTCGCTCGCCGCGATGCTCGGGGAGATCAATGCCACGCGCTCGTGCCACGTCGTCACGGTCGAGGACCCGATCGAGTTCCTGCACCGTCACGGGATGGCGACGGTCAACCAGCGCGAGGTCGGCGCCGACACCCCTTCGCTCGCGGTGGGCCTGGCGGACGCGCTCAGGCAAGGGGCCCAGGTCGTGCTGGCGAGCGAACCGAGGAACGCCGAGCAGGCGCGCCTGTTGCTCGAGGCGGCCGAGACCGGCCACCTGCTCCTGTCCGCGTTGCGGGGGTTCGACACGGCGTCGGCCGTGAGGCGCTTCCTCTCGCTGTTCCCGGCGGAGGAGCGGGCCGACGTCCGCGGGCGCCTCGCTCGCGTGCTGCGCTGGTCGTTCACGCAGCAGCTCGTCCCGCACCGCGACGGCCGCCACCCGGTGGTGGAGGTGTGGCGCGCGACGCGGGCGACGTCGGCGCACCTGGAGGAGGGGCCGCTCGACTCCGGGGCGCTGGCGGACCTGTTGCGCGACGGCGAGCGCGACGGTCAGATCGGATTCGATCGCGAGCTGGAGCACCGCGTCCGGGCGGGGGACGTGGACCTCGACACGGCGGTGGCGAGCGCGGTGCTGCCGCAGCAGCTCGAGCTGCGCCTCCTTGATATACGGGAGCGGCGGCCGTGAAGCGCGCGGTCGTCCTCGCCGGTCCGGCTCTGCAGGCGGAGGCCGCCCTCGGAGCGCTGGCGGCCGCGGGCTTCGACGCGGTGGCCGCGGGCAGTGCGGCCGACGTCCGCGCCCACGCCGAGATCGGTGCGGCGGTCGTGGTCCTCGGCGCGGTGGGACAGGGCCTGGATACGGCGCAGGCGGCGGCGCTGGCCTCGATGCCGGCCATGCTCCGGCGCTCGTGCGTCGTGGTCCTTGTGGGGCAGGCGTTCACGACCGGCGACGGCTTCCGCGCGTTCGCGCTCGGCGTGGACCTGGTGGTCGGGACGCTGGACGCGGCCCGCCTCGGCGAGCTTGCGAGTGCGGCCGCGGCCGCAAAGCGGGCACTGGTGGCGCCGCTCGACCCGCCGGCGGCGGGCCGTTTGGGCGGGTAGCGGTCAGGAGCGGCGCGCGGCAACGGAATTCGCCTGCGCCCGTAGACATTGCTGGGGTGAGGTGCGGCGTGCCACTGGTTGACGTCATCGCGCAGCTGGACGGTCTCAAACGCTCGGTCGCCCGGGTGATCCGCGGCAAGGACGAGGCGATCGACTGGATCATCGCGGCGCTGCTCGCGCGCGGGCACGTCCTCATCGAGGACATCCCCGGGGTGGGGAAGACGACTCTGGCGCAAGCGCTGTCGCGCTCGCTCAACCTGGTGTTCTCGCGCATCCAGTTCACGTCCGACACGCTGCCCTCCGACGTGATCGGCGTTTCGCTGTGGCGGGCCGAGCGCGGGGAGTTCGAGTTCCTACCCGGACCGGTGTTCACCAACGTCCTGCTCGCCGACGAGATCAACCGCGCGACTCCGAAGACGCAGGCGGCGCTGCTCGAGGCGATGAACGAGCGCACCGTGACGGTGGAGAAGACCCGCTACCGGCTGCGTGAGCCATTCATGGTGCTCGCCACCCAGAACCCGGTCGAGTACCTCGGCACCTACCCGCTCCCCGAGTCGCAGCTCGACCGCTTCCTGCTGCGCATCTCGCTCGGCTATCCCGCCCCGGACGAGGAGCTGGCGCTGCTGCGCGCCGGCGGCGTCGAGGGGGAGCTGGAGGCGGTGCAACCGGTGCTGGACGGGAGCGAACTCGTGCAACTGCAGGCGAGGGTGCGCGAGGTGCAGGTGGCGCCGGCGTTGCTCGCGTACCTCCTCGAGCTCGTGCACCGGACGCGGCGGCACCCGGCGCTCGGGCTCGGCGTCTCGACGCGCGGGGCGCTCGCGCTGCACCGCGCCGTCCAGGCGCTCGCGCTGGTCGAGGGGCGGGAGTATGTGATCCCCGACGACGTCCAGCGCCTCGCCGTGCCGGTGATGGCCCACCGCGTGGTGCTCGCCGGCGGCGAGGCCGGCGAGGGCTGGAGCCGCAGCGAGGCCGAGCGCGCCATCATCCAAGAGGTCGTCGACGGCACGCCCGTCCCAATATGACCAGGGCGCAGGGCGGGGTGAGGCCGGGGACCGGGGACCGGGGTCCGGGGTCCGGAAACGGAGAACGACAACCGCCGCCACGCTACCGTGTAGGGGTGGGGCTTGGCCCCGCCCGACCCGAGTGGCGGTGGATGCCGGGGCGTTTCGGTCGGGCGTTCCCGGGGTTCGGACTCAAGCCGACGGCGGTGTTCTGGGTGTTCATCGTCGCGGTGCCCATCCTGGGCGTCGCGGCGCTCAACACCGGCAACAACGCCCTCTACCTGCTGCTGTCACTCGCCCTGGGGGCGTTCGTGGCCTCAGGGACTTTCTCTCGCCACACGTTGAGCCGAATCAGGGTCGCGCTGTCGCCGCCGCGCGAGGCGTTCGCGGGGGCCGCGGTCGGCCTGGAACTCGAGGTTGCGAACACCTCCCGGTGGCTCCCGGCGGCGCTCGTGGTGTGCCGTCTCGTCGGGGCGCCGGGCCAGGCGCTCATCCCCGTCGTCCCGCCCGGCGGGTCGGTGACGGTGACCCTCCCGACGGTGTTCGGGCGCCGCGGTCGCCGCCGGCTGCCGGCGGTCCAGGTCGAGGTGCGGTTGCCGCTGGGGTTCTTCGTCAAATCGGTGCGCTGGCCGCAGGAGGGCGAGCTGCTCGTTTACCCGCGCCGGGTGCGCGCCGGGGCGGTGCGCTTCTCCGGTCTGGTCCGCCGCGACGATGCCGCCGCGCCGGGGCGCGGTCGCCGGGGCGGCGAGGTTGAGCAGCTGCGGGAGTTCAGGTCCGGCGACGACCGGCGCGACATTCACTGGAAGCAGACCGCGCGGCAGCAGCGTTTCATCGTTATGGAGCGCCGCGAGCGCTCGCTGCCGTCGCGCTTCCTCGCGCTCGACCGCCAGCTCCCGCGCCGCGACGACGCCGAGCTGCTCGGGCGCTTCGAAGACGTGGTGAGCGAGGTCGCGTCCGTTGCGCTGCAGCGGCTGCACCGCGGCGAGCCGCTCGGCCTCATCGTCGGCGGCCGGGTGATCCCGGCGGGAACGGGCGCGGCGCACGCGCGGCGCATCCTGGAACGGTTGGCGCTCGTCGAGGCGGTGGGGCCGGGCGAGGACCCGTTGCCGCCGCTCGCGGCCGGCGCCGGGGTGTACCGGCTCGCAGTGCCACGATGAGCGTCGTCCTCGAGCGCCAGCGCTGGCTCGCGGTGCTCGCCCTCGCGATGGCAGCGCCGCTGCCGCTCACCGGGGTGGTGAGCTGGCCGTTCCTGGTCCCGTACCTCGCGGTGGCCGCGTGGGTGGCGGCGAGCCGCCGGCCGCTGGCGCCCCTGCCCGCGTGGGCCGAGAACCTCCTCGCCCCGGCGATCCTGGTGGTGGTAGTGGCGGCGGGCGGCGTGCGCTACGGCGTGCTGCGGCCGGTCGCACAGCTCGCCTTGCTGGTCGCCGCCGTTCGCCTGCCCGGGTGCGGGCAGCCGAAACGGGCGCGGCTGACGGGCGGGCTGGTGGCGCTGGTGGGGATCGCCGGGATCGCCTCCTCGACGCACCCGGCGCTCGCGCTCTACCTGGTGGCGCTGCTGGCGCTCGTGGTGGCTGCGGCCGGACGCCTGGCCGGCGTCGCGCTCGCGCAGGGCGGTTCCCTGTGGCCGGCGGCGGCCGCGTGGCCCCCGGCGCGGCTGGTGATCGCCTCGGTCGTGACGGCCATACTGGTGGCGGCGCCGCTGTTCGCGCTGTTGCCGCGGCTGCGGTCGCCGTTCGCGGGGGGGCCGTTCGGCGCGCAGCCTGCCAGCGGCTTCCGCGCGCTGGTGGCGTTGCGCGGGATCGGCGGCATCACCCTCTCGCGTCGGACCGTACTGACGGTGAGCTTCCCCGGGGTGGCGCCCGGCCACGTGAGTCCGGACTGGCTGCGCCTGGCCGGGGCGACGCTGAGCCGCTACCGGGCCGGCGGGTGGGTGGATGCGAAGCTGAAGGGGGCGCGGCTTTCCGGCCGGGGGGGGCGGCCGATCGCGCTGGAGGAGGGGCCGGGTGCAGCCCGGCTCGTGCGCGCCGAGATCGCGCTCGAGCGCGAGGGGGGCAACCTCTTCCTTCCGCTGGGCGCGACCGTGATCTCCGGGCCGGCGGGGGTTGCGATCACACGCGACCCTTCGGGTTCACTCCGCGTGCCGCGCCACACCCCGCTCCCGCTCGAGTACGCCGTGGAGTTCGACCCGGCCCGCGTCGTGCAACCGCCGCCGGACGACACCGATTTGGAGCTGCCGAACGGGAGCGACCGCCTGCGCGATCTCGCGACCACCGCCACGCAGGGGACCACCAACCGCCTGGCGGCGGCGCTCGCGCTCGAGCAGTACCTGCAGACCCACTACGGGTATTCGCTGCGGAGCAACGCGCCGGTGCGGCAGGACCCGGTGCAGTGGTTCCTTTTCTCCGCGCGCGAGGGGCACTGCGAGTTCTTCGCCTCGAGCATGGTGCTGCTGCTGCGCACCCTGGGAATCCCGGCGCGGCTTCAGGCCGGCTACATCGGCGGCGAGAGCTTGGGGAACGGGAGCTACCTGGTCCGTGAGAGCAACGCGCACGCCTGGGTGCTGGCCTATGTGGAGGGCCGTTGGCGCGTCTTCGACCCGACACCCCCGGAGGGGCGGCCCGGCATCCTGGCGACCGGCGGGACGCTGTCCGTGCGCGAGGCGTGGGACCGCTTCGAGAGCGCCTGGGACCGCTGGGTGCTGACCTTCTCGTTGTCCGACCAGCTCGACATCGCGAGCAGCGTGGTCGAAGCGGCGGCGAAGGGAGCGCGGCGCGCGTTGCCCGCGGCGGGCGGGGCCGCGGCTGCCGCCGGGCTGGCCTGGTTGCTTTGGCGCCGAAGGCGCGATGCGGCCTTGCTCCCCGGACGGGACCGAAACGCCCCCGCCATCACGGTTGCGCTCCGCCGCGTGATGGCGGCCGCAGGGCGGCGCGGCATCCAGATTGCCCCGGGGACGACGGTGCGGGGGTTCGCCGCGGCGGTGGCCGCTGCGGCTCCCGCTGTGGCCGGACCGCTCGGTTGGCTCGCCCTCGAGCACGAGCGCTGCCGCTACGCCGGCGCGCCGGCGCCCCCG
>PKYI01000162.1 GCA_003133645.1 Acidobacteriota bacterium
GCGCCCGACCGCGAGCTGCTGCCGGCAGGGCAGGTGTTCCGCTGGCTGGGCGTCGGCGAGGGTGAGGGCGAGGGGGTCGCACAGTACGGCAGCGCCTGGGGGTACCAGCCGCTGCGGGGGTGGCTCGCGGCGCGGCTCGCGAGCTTCGGCGTCCCGGCAGCGGCCGACCGGGTGCTGCTGACGGGCGGGGTGCAGCACGCCCTCGACCTGCTGCTGCGCGCCCTGGCGCTCCCCGGCGATGTGGTGCTGGTGGAGGATCCGACCTACCCGGGGCTGCCGCCGCTGCTGGCGTTGCACCAGGTCCGCGTGATCGGGGTGCCGGTGCACCGCGACGGCGTCCACCCCGGCGAGGTTGCCGCCCTGCTCGGACAGGAGCGGCCCCGTCTCGCGATCTTCACTCCCACGCTACACAACCCCTCGGGGCTGGTGCTCGGCGAGGAGGAGCGGCGCGAGCTGCTGCGGGTGCTCCGCGCCCGCGGCGTGCAGGTCGTGGAAGAGCTTTTCGACCCGGCGCTCGTGAGCGACGGCGAGGTGCCGCCGCCGCTGGCGGCGCTCGATCCCGCCGTGGTGGCGGTCGGCTCGTTCTCGAAGGCGCTGTTCCCCGGGCTGCGGGTGGGGTGGGTCGCGGGTCCGGCCGAGCTGCTCGAGCGCGTCGCCGCGGTCAAGAGCTCCGCCGACCTCGGCGGCAGCCCGTTTCTGGAGGCGGCGGCGTGGACGCTGTGCCGCCGCGGGGTGTTCGACGACCAGCTCGCGCGCCTGCGCGGCGCCGGGAGGTCCAGGCTCGAGATCGTGCTCGGTGCGCTCGCCCGTGCACCGAAGGGCGTGGCGTGGAGCGTGCCGCGCGGCGGCTTCTCGCTGCTCGTGACGCTGCCGCCAGGGTGGAGCTCGCGCGCGGTCGCGGCGCGGGCCGGCGAGCGCGGGGTGTGGGTGCTGCCGGGCCCGGCGATGTCGGTGTCCGGGCGCGACGACGTGGTGCGACTCGCCTACGCCGCGGTGGGTGGCGAGCGGCTGAAAGAAGGGATGCGGGGTTTTTGCGCGGCGCTGGAGCCCGGGCGCGGGCCGCTGCCGCTGGTGTGAGACGAGAAGGGATCCGGGGCGTCGGCTCCGGGGTCCGGGAGGACGAAATGGAGTTCCAGTCACCTGAGTTTCGCGTCAAGGTCGGCCTCGCCGAGATGCTCAAGGGCGGCGTGATCATGGACGTCACCGATGCCGCGCAGGCCAAGATCGCCGAGGACGCCGGCGCCGCGGCAGTGATGGCGCTCGAGCGCGTGCCGGCCGACATCCGCGCCGAGGGCGGCGTCGCCCGCATGGCCGCGATCGGCAAAATCGAGGAGATCATGAAACTCGTGTCGATCCCGGTGATGGCCAAGTGCCGGATCGGGCACATGGCCGAGGCGCGGGTGCTCGAAGCACTCGGCGTCGACTTCATCGACGAGTCCGAGGTGCTGACCCCGGCCGACGAGGAGAACCACGTCTGGAAGCGCGACTTCAAGGTGCCGTTCGTTTGCGGCTGCCGCAACATCGGCGAGGCGCTGCGCCGGATCGGCGAGGGCGCGGCGATGATTCGCACCAAGGGCGAGGCCGGCTCGGGCAACATCGTCGAGGCGGTCCGCCACCTGCGCGCCGTGCGCCGCGAGATCAGCCGCCTCGGCACGCTCGACCCGGCGGAGCTGGTGCCCGCGTCGAAGGAGCTGCAGGCGCCGCTCGAGCTGGTCGAGTACGTGGCCCGCGAGGGCAAGCTGCCGGTGCCGAACTTCGCGGCCGGCGGCGTCGCCACGCCCGCCGACGCGGCGCTGTGCATGATGCTCGGCGCCGAGTCGGTGTTCGTGGGGTCCGGGATCTTCAAGTCCGAGGACCCGTCGCGGCGCGCCGCGGCGATCGTCAAGGCGGTCACCCACTGGCAGGACCCGGCGGTGGTGCTGGAAGCCTCGCGCGGCCTCGAGGGCGCGATGCACGGCCTCGACATCGCCAAGCTCACGCCCGAGGAGATGCTCTCGCGCCGGGGGTGGTGAGTGTCGGGCGACTCCGGGCCGATCGGGTTGCTCGCGCTGCAGGGGGACTACGCGGCCCACGCCCGGGCGCTCGCCGCCCGCGGCGCAACCACCCGCGAGGTGCGCACCTCCGGCGACCTCGACGGCCTCGCCGGTCTCGTCCTTCCGGGCGGCGAGTCCACGACGATGCTCACGCTCATGGAGGGGAGCGACCTCGCCGCGCGGCTCGTGGCGGAGATCGCGGGCGGGCTGCCGGTGCTCGCGACCTGCGCCGGCGTCATCCTGCTCGCCCGCGAGGTGCGCCTCCCGCCGCAGCGTTCGCTCGGCGTGCTCGACGTGGTCGTCGAGCGCAACGCCTACGGGCGGCAGCTCGACTCCGCCGTCGTCGCGCTGACGGTGCGCGACCCGGGGGCGCTCGGCGCCGAGGCGCTCGAGGGCGTCTTCATCCGCGCGCCGCGCGTGACCTCGGTTGGCGACGGCGTCGCGGTGCTGGCCACGCGCGGGGACGATCCCGTGCTGCTGCGTCAGGGGATGATCCTGGCGGCGACGTTCCACCCCGAGCTGACGCCCGGCTCCCCCGTCGTGGACCTGTTCGTCCGCCAGGTCCGCGCCGCCGGGTAACGGCTACCCGCCCGGCGGTCGCACCCCGCAGAAAGTGAAATGTAGGGGCGGGGCTTGCCCCCGCCCGCTGTGGGTAGCGTCTGCGTCTTCCCTCGACTGCGGGCGGCCGCAAGGGCCGCCCCTACAAAGGTAGATGCAGCGGACCTCAGAACTTGTAGATGTCGCCCTGGCGGAGTTCCTCGACCGGGTGGGGGAAGCGGGTCGCAGCCAGCTCCTGGCGCAGCTCGTCCACGTACGCCGGCTTGAGGTGGTAGAGGTGCACGGCGACGTCGCGCTTGAGCTTCGCAAGTTCGGCGGCCAGGGTCGTCGGGGTTAGATGGAGGGAGACATCCGCCACCGCTTGCATCCGGCTCGGGAACGAAACCTCGACGATCACCGCCTTGAGCTTGGGCGTCCGGTTGGCGAGATCCCAAACCTCCTGCGTCGGCCCGGTGTCGGAGGTGAAGAGGACCGCGCCGCCCTCGTCCTCCACCAGGTAACCGTGCGTCGGGACCGTGTGCCGCACCGGCACCGACGTCAGGCGCAGGCCGCTGGCGGTAAACGTCGTCCGTGGCTCGACCTGGATGAGGCGCAGCGCCGGGAGCATGTCGTTGGGGATGCGCGTGAAGTCCGGCCAGGTGTCGTTGTTGAACAGGTGCATCTTGACCGTGTGCAGGACCTGCGGGGTGACGAGGATCTCGAGCGCCTCGCGCTGCGCGCCGAACGTGTTCTCGACCAGGAACGGGATCGAGGCGGTGTGGTCGAGGTGCGAATGGGTGAGCACGATCTGGCGGATGCGCCGCTGCGCGTCGAGCGGCAGCGCCTGGGTGATCGAGCCGGCGTCGAGGGCGAGCTCGGCGTTGATCAGGAACGAGGTCATCCGGCACGTCGGGCTCGACCCTCCGAAGCTCCCCAGGACATGCCATTCCATCGCCAAAGTATAGGGCACAAACGGGCACAAGTGTCTGCCTCAGGCGGCCCGCCGCGGGCCGGGACCGCTACAATCCGGGCCGTGAGCGCCGCGCATTTCCCTTCGCTGCCGCCGTCAGACCACGCCCGCTCGCTCGCCGGCCTCGACCTCGCGGGGGCGGGGCCGCCGGTCGTGCGGGTGGAGGCGGCGCGCGAGGTCGTCGTGGTGGTGAGCCGGTCGCGCTCCCCCGAGCGCGAGATCTTCCTCGAGCGCTGCGCCGCCGACCGCGTCCCGGTCGTCGTGCGGCCCTCCGGGGGCGGGGCGGTGGTCCTTGCGCCCGGCGTCGTGGCGGCGTCCGCGGTGCTCGCCGCCGACCCTGCGGTGCGCTTTCCGGAGCCGTACTTTAGGCGCTGCTGCGAGGCGGTCGCCGCCGCGCTCGGCGCACTCGGCATCGCCGGCGTCGAGATGCGCGGGGTCTCGGACCTCTGCCTCGGCGACCGCAAGGTCGCGGGCAGCTCGCTGCGCCTCGCCGGGGGCCGCGTCCTCTTCCAGGTCTCGGTCCTCGTGGATCCCGACCTCGGCCTGCTCGACCGCTACCTGCGCCACCCGTCGCGCGAGCCGGAGTACCGCGCCGGCCGCACGCACCGCGAGTTCGTCACCTCGCTGCGCCTCGCCGGGTGCGCGACCACGGTCCGCGATGTCGTCGCGGCCCTGGACGAGCGCCTTGAGAACGAGGTCCGAGCGCGCTGAAACCGGCGCGGGTCTTGCCTCAACTAGCTGCGAACGTGTAACCTCGGTGGCTCGGGGTGCGGGAGAATGCGCCCCCAAACAAGACATGCGCAAGACCATAGCGATCGTCTTTGCCGTTCTCGTGTTGCTGCCGATGGCGGCGGCGGCCGTCACCGTCACGACCCCCCAGGGCGCGCAGGAGGTATTCGCTCGCGGCGACCTCCTCGACGCGCTCGCGGTGCTGCGCCTCGCGGGCGTCGATGTTCAGTTCGCCGCCGCGGCCGGAAGCTACAACGCCTCCGCCGGGGAGCACCAGGTCCAGTTCACGCCCGGCGGTTCGCTCGCGGTCGTGGACGGCCGCCTGACGCGGCTGCCGGGGCCGCTGCGGCAGCTCGAGGGCCACATCGTGTGCGCGCCGGCAACCGCCGCGGTGTTGCTGGCGCCGTTCGGCTGGACGCTGAACGGCAGCGGCGCCAGCCTCGAGCTGGCGCACGCCTCGGCCGGCGAGCAGATCGAAGTCTCGGTGGTGCGTGCCCCGACGGGGACGACGCTGGTGGTGCGCGGCACGAAGCAGCGGCCGCAGGTCGTCGCGACGCGGAGCGTGGTCGCGCTGCAGTTCGTCACCCCGGTGACGCTGGCCAAGCCGGTCGTCCCGGAGGCGGAACTGCTCGGGGGCGACCTCCGCGGCACGACGCTCACGCTGCGTCTCGCTCCCGGCGCCGAAGTGGCGAACACCTACCCGCTCGACGACCCGCCGCGCTTCGTGGTCCGGCTCGGGACCGCCGCGCCGGCGGCGGCGCTCGCCGCACCGCGCGCCGGGCCGCTCGTCGTCCTCGACCCCGGCCACGGCGGCGGGGACCAGGGCGCCAAGGGGCCCGGCAGCGAGCTGGAGAAGGACATCACGCTGGCGGTCGCGCGCGCCACCGCCGCGCAGCTCCAGGCCGCCGGCGTCAACGCCCGCCTCACCCGCGACGGCGACGACACCGTGTCGCTCACCGACCGGACCGCGCTCGCGAACCGCATGCAGGCCACGGTGTTCGTCTCGATCCACGCCAACGCCTCGCTCGCCCGCGGCGCGCACGGCGCCGAGACCTACTACATGAGCGCCGACGCCTCGGACGCGCAGGCGGCGCAGTCCGCGGCGCGCGAGAACGCCTCGGCAAGCCCGGACACCGTGCAGCTCATCCTCTGGGACCTCGCGCACGTCGCGAACCTCAACAACTCCGCCCGCCTGGCCCGCTCGATCCAGGAGAAGCTCAACGCCCTTCAGGGGATCAAGGACCGCGGCATCCGCCAGGCGCCGTTCGTCGTGCTGACCGGGGCGACGATGCCCGCGGCGCTGGTCGAGGTCGGCTTCCTCTCCAACGCCCACGAGGCCGCGCGTCTCGCCTTGCCCGACACGCAGCAGCAGATCGCCGCCGCCCTCGCCGCCGCGATCGTCGACTACCTGCACGAGCCGACGCCGACTCCGACCACGCCGGCCGGCACGCCGACGCCATGAAAGCGCTGCGCCCGATCGCCGCGACCCTGGTTGTGCTCGGCATCCTGGCGGCCGTCGTGGTGCTGAGCCGCCATCACCGGGCGTCCGCGCCGGCGCCCGCGCCGGAGGGAGCGACGCCTGCCCCCACGTCGGTGCCCGCCTCGCTCGTCCTCTTCTTCCCGGGCGACGACACGATGCTCCACCGCGAGATGCGCGAGGTGCCCGAGCTGCCCGCTGGGACACCGGCGCGCATCAAGCTGGTCGTCGAGGAGCTGGTCGCGGGCTCGCGCCGGGGCTTCGCGCCCGCGCTGCCGTGGCCCGCCACGGTGCAGACCGTGTTCCTCGACCGCGAAGGGGACGCCTGGGTGGACCTCTCGCCGCCCCCCGCCGGTGCCGTGTCCGGCACCGGCGGCGAGCTCGCCCTCGCCTACGCGACCGTGAACAGCGTCGTTGCGAACTGCCCCGCGGTCCGCCGCGTCCAGCTGCTGTTCGGCGGGCAGCAGGTGGCGACCCTCGGCCACATCGACCTCTCCCGCCCGCTCGCGCCCAACCCCGAGCTGGTGGCGCCGTGACCGACGCGCGGCCGATCGCGATCTTCGACTCGGGGATCGGCGGCCTGACGGTGCTCGCGGCCCTGCAGCGGCGGCTCCCCGGTGAGCGCTTCGTCTACCTCGGCGACACCGCCCGCCTCCCGTACGGCACCAAGTCGACCGAGACCGTCGTCCGCTACGCAGTGCGGGCGGCCGGCTTCCTCGCCGGGCACGACGCCAAGCTGCTCGTGGTCGCTTGCAACACGGTCTCCGCGTCGGCCCTACCGGCGCTCGAGGAGGCGATGGAGGTCCCGGTGATCGGGGTCGTCGCGCCGGGCGCCCGCACCGCGCTCGCCGCGACCCGGGGGCGGGTGGGCGTCATCGGCACCGAGTCCACGGTCGCCTCCGGCGCCTACGGGCGCGCGCTGCACTCGCTCAAGCCCGATGTCGAGGTCGTCGCGCGGGCGTGCCCGCTGTTCGTGCCGCTCGCCGAAGAGGGGTGGTGGGACCACCCGGTCACCCGCGAGGTCGCCGCCCTCTACCTCGAGCCGTTCACCGGCGGCCGGGTGGACACGCTGATCCTCGGGTGCACGCACTACCCGCTGCTGCGGCCGGCGATCGCGGCCACGCTCGGCGACGGCGTGCGCCTGGTGGACTCGGCCGAGGCCGTGGCGGCGGAGGTAGAGGAGCTGGTGGCGCGCCGCGACCTGGCCGCGAGCCACGGCGGGGGCGTGCGCCTGCTCGTCACCGACGCCGCCGCCCGCATCGACCGCATCGCCGGCCTGATCCTGCCCGGGACCGCCGTTCACCTCGAGCTCGTCGACCTCCCCGACTGACCCTACCTCCACCGCCCCGCCCCCGTTCGGCAGCGTCCGTGTAGCGGCCGATGCTCGCATCGGCCGACGAACCGCGATCTATCCGGTAGAGGCCGGCGTTTGCAAGCAAACGCCGCTACAAGCGCGACGGCCGCGCGCCCGGCGGTCGCGCCCCACACCAGGAACCAGGTGGGGCGGGCGTCCTCGCCCGCCCTGCGGGCGTGTGGACCACGTGAATGTGGGGGCGGGCTTTGCCCCTGCCCGCGATGGCACTGTGCGTGTCTTCCCTACGCGCGGGCGGCCGCAAGGACCGCCCCTGCATTGGGAAATCAGCGACCGCGCCGCCCGAGGTTGTCGAATCCGGCGCGGGCGGCTACCCTGCCTGCGAGTGGAGGTCACGTGGTCAACGCAGCGAGCTTCGAACGCCGTGACGGGCGGCGCGACGACGAGCCCCGTCCGATGCAGCTCACCCTCGACTTCGTGAAGTACCCGGAGGGGAGCGTTCTGGCGCGTGCCGGCGACACCGTGGTGGTGTGCAACGTAACGGTGGAGGGGCGCGTCCCGCCGTTCTTGCGCGACACCGGCGAAGGGTGGCTGACCTCGGAGTACGCGATGCTGCCGCGCGCCACCGAGGAGCGCAGCCCGCGCGAGTCCACCCGCGGCTCGATCTCCGGCCGCTCCGCCGAGATCCAGCGCCTGATCGGGCGCTCGCTGCGCGCCTCGCTCGACATGGGGCTGCTGGGCGAACGCACGCTGATGGTGGACTGCGACGTCCTTCAGGCCGACGGCGGCACCCGCACGACCGCGATCACCGGCGCGTTCGTCGCGGTCGTCCTCGCCCTGCTCCACCTCAAGGAGCGGAAGGCGCTCAAGGCGTGGCCGGTGCGCGACCAGCTCGCGGCGGTCTCGGTCGGGATCGTGGCCGGCCGGCCGTTGCTCGACCTCGCCTACGACGAGGACTCGCGCGCCGCCGTGGACCTCAACCTCGTCGGCACCGCGCGCAAGGGGATCGTCGAGGTCCAGGGCACGGCCGAGCGCGAGCCGTACTCGCGCCGGGAGCTGGAGTCGCTGCTCGACCTCGCCGAGAGCGGCCTCGAGCGCGCGTTCACGGCACAGCGCGCCGTCCTCGATCACCGGCTCGAGAAGGCCGGCGTCAAGAGCCTCGTCGCCGAGCGTCCGTAGCGGCCGCCCGCCGGGCGGCCGGCCTCTCTGCCCAACCGCAACGACCGCGTCCGTGACGACCGCACCCCACGCGATTGAAATGTAGGGGCGGGGCTTGTCCCCGCCCGTCATGGTTCTTGTGTGGCCCCCACCCGCTCGTGGGCGGCCGCAAGGGCCGCCCCTAAGCAGGAAAGACAACGACCTCACGCCGCGTCGCCATCGTGCTCCGGAAGGCGTTCCTACCTTGACGAAGCAGGGGCCGGTTGGTACTGTGAGGGTTCCCCGGGACTGGGGATAGCTCTTTGGGAGCGTGTAGTTTCACGCAACATGGGACGGGGCGTGGCGCAGCCTGGTAGCGC
>PKYI01000001.1 GCA_003133645.1 Acidobacteriota bacterium
TGTCCGCTGATACAATCGCTGCGGCGGAGGGTCGCCCCGCCGCGGCCGTCTGCGCTTTTTGCGCGCACGCGTCGGGGGCGATCGAACGACGAGACGGGGGAGAGCACATGGCTGACGAACAACTCAAGCGCCGCCGGATCGTCGTGACTGGCGCCGCCGGCTTCATAGGCTCGCACCTCGTCGATCGTCTGCTCGCGGATGGCTGCGACGTCGTGGGCGTCGACTCGTTCGAAGACTACTATCCGCGCCCCTACAAAGAAGCGAATCTCGTCGGCGCACGCTCATCNNGGGACGGCGAGTCACAGCTCGTGAGGCTGTTCGCCGACGCCGACTGCGTCGTGCATCTGGCGGCCCAGGCAGGCGTGCGCGCCAGTTGGGGGCGGAGCTTTCGCATCTACACCGAGAACAATGTGCTGGCCACGCAGCTCGTTCTCGAGGCCAGTCGAACGGCCGGCGTGCCGAAGTTGGTCTACGCCTCGTCGTCATCGGTCTACGGCGACACCGATCAGCTGCCCATGCGCGAGGACGCCAACTGCCGGCCGGTGTCGCCCTACGGCGTCACCAAGCTGGCGGGCGAACAGCTCTGCCGGCTCTACTTTCGCAACCACGGCGTGCCCACCGTGTCGCTGCGCTTCTTCACCGTCTACGGGCCTCGCCAGCGCCCGGACATGGCCTTCCACATCTTTCTGCGGGCGCTGCTCGAAGGCCGCCCGCTGGAGATCTACGGCGAAGGCAATCAGACGAGGGATTTCACGTTCGTGAGCGACATCGTCGAGGGGATCGTGCTCGCCATGCAGGGCAGGGACGGCGCCGTGTACAACCTCGGCGGGGGGTCGCGCGTGACGCTCCTCGAGGCGATCCGGACACTCGAGAGCGCGAGCGGCTGCAAAGCGCAGGTCAAAGGCGAGAGCGTGCAGGCCGGCGACGTAAAGCACACCTGGGCCGACCTCTCCCTGGCCACCGACGAGCTCGGCTACGCACCGCAGGTACTCCTCGACGAGGGTTTGCGGCGCGAGGCGGAGTGGCTGCGAGGGCTGCGCGTCTAGGCTCGACGGCGAGCTTGCGTATGTCAACTGCGGCCGCTGCTCATTCGTACGCAAGCGCGCAGCCGGTTCGCACGCTCTCACAGCCCATGATGTCCGGCGGCGGAACCCGGTTACTCGTGCGATGGGGCTGGGCCTCGCCCCGTCGAAGAAGTGCGCAAAGTGACTGGTTACATCCTGGCGTTGTTGGCTGGCACAGTCGCAGTCAACGCGGCACATAGATTGGCCACCTTGGTGCGAATTGGAGCGCGCCCGCGCTACGGTAGTGTTCGTGGAGGCAGGCAAACACTGACGCCCAAGCCGCCGTCACCTCCGGCTGGCTTGACGCCCACGGATTGCTCGTCGAGTCAATCGGGGGTACCGCCACACGCCACGCGACGCCGTAACTCTGCGAGAGCCGCTTTTGTGTTGGTGTCCATGCCCTCAGTCTGCCCCGAGTGGCGATCACCTGACGGTCGACTCGCGGTGAGCGACCGACCTAGCGACGCGAGGGCGGTGCGCTGGCTCGCGCCATCACGTCAGTTCGGCTGTCCTCTCCACGCATAGCAGGGAGCCTCAGGCTACCGCGGAGGCGCGGCGAGACGGTGACCTAAGCTAGTCGGCGAGGGGCCGTCCGCGAGGGCGGCCCTTTCGCTGATTCGGCAGCGAGGGCCTGCCCCGCGCCGCCTTGCCGCTGTCCGACGATAGCCGTATTCTCTGTCCAGTTGGCTGTATGTGCGGAGGGGGAGCGATGATCTACGAGTTCGCGACAGCCGTGCGTAGCTACGCTGGAAAGCGCTTGATGAAGCAGTGGCGGGCTGGCGACCACACCTGGTTCGACCATCGCGTTGACGAGTTGCGCTGGCCCCGCAACATCTTCTGGTTGGAGCGCGGTGTCCTAGCCCGGCTCTACCTCCCGCTTGGTGGGAAGGTGCTGGACGTGTGCTGTGGCGACGGCTATTTCAGCGACGTCTTCTGGGCCGACACGGCGGGCAGCATAGACGCAGTCGATCGCGATCCTGCGGCTCTTGCCGCCGCCCGTCACTGCCACTGGCGGGATAACATCGCCTTCACCTGCGCCGACATCGTTAACGACCCCTTGCCCGACCTCGGCTATGACCTCATCTGCTTCTTCGAGGCTATCGAGCACCTGTCGGCAGAAAACGGGAGAGCGGTAGTAGAAACTCTGGGCGCAGCGCTGGCAGATGGCGGCCACATAGTCGGCTCGACGCCACAGGTGGCTCCCACTGCCAAGGGCAAAGGGAACCGTGAGCACGACAACGAGTTCGAGAGTGCCACCCAGCTACGTGACTTCCTCGGTCCGGATGCGAGCGTGTTTGTGACTCACCATCCGGAGCGGACGACGCTGTACTTCGTTATCGGAAGGTAGACAGCCATTCGTTGTCACCAATCGAGAGCACCGCGTCGCTCGACGTCGTCTCGAATCGACCTTCGGCAGGCCGATTGACGTGCACCTGGATTGGGCGTCGGTGACTCGACGCTAGGCTGCGAGTTGGGAAGCCAAGCTAAACGGACGCGCGGGGAAAAGGTGACCTAGACCGTTACGCCGTGGTCCCGCCGTGCTTCCTCGCCCAGGATCGTCGCCATGCGGGGCAGGGACGGCGTCGTCTACAACCTCGGCGGAGGGTCGCGCGTGACGCCCCTCGAGGCGATCGGGACGCTCGAGAGCGCCAGCGGTCGCACGGTCTCGGCTACACGCCACAGGTCTTCCTCGACGAGGGGCTGAATCCGACAGCAGGCCCGCGCGCTATTGGGGTACGACCCTACTCACAGCGCCTCGGCGTCTTGACGAAGCAGAGCGACAGTCTTGCTGGCGATGGTTGCCCTGAAGGCCAGCTTGATCGCGGTCAAGGGTTCAGGTCCCTGGTAGCGTGGCGTGAGCCGGTACGCGAGCCGGGAGGGCAAGGCGACCCGCGCGGCCTTCATGGCGGCGATCGCGAGGCTGCGCGCCGTGGCGGGGGTGTGCGACGGTGACGCTACGGCTGCGAGCAGCGTCATGGCGGCCTCTTCGCTGATCACGCCCTCGATGGCGGCAGACGTCAGCTCGGTGACGATCGCCCTGACGATCTGTTCGTCGGCAAGGTACTCGGACGCCGCCGGCGTCGAAGCGAATCTCGCATGGGGGATAAGCCGGCACTCGCGGTCGACGATCGCAGAGAAGGCCCGCCCGTACATGCGCAGCTCGTCAGGGAACGAGCGGACCACGGCGATGATGCGTCGTGACAGCAAGGGGTTCACCACCTCGAGGAAGCGGCATTTGACCCCGGTGAGGGGGGCGAGGGCATTGGGGATGTAGCCTTCGTGACTCATGCGGTCACGGTACGGTTCGAACCCCTCCCAAGGCTGCCGCTGAAGCCGTTTCGGCCAGTCCTGGTCGACCAGCCCAAGGCGTCGGACGAGATGCGCCTCGGGATAGTCGGTGACCATCACGCCGATCCCTTGCCGGCGAGCGCCGTCGAGTGACGCGGCCCTCCGTCTGGCGCCGATGGGGTCGTCGCCACGGATCACGCCGCTCAAGCCCGAGGCGAATAGGCCGCTCCACAGGTCGCAGCCGTCGACGTAGCCCGCGAACTCGTCGGTGCCACCCTCGCTGACCTCGACGAAGCGCTGGAGTGCCGCGCCGCCGTCTCGGGGACCGTCGTCCAGGAAGGCGTAGTCGTGTTCGACGTGAAAGCGGCGCGCGACGAGGCGCGCGATGCACGCGTCCGAGAGTGGATTTCGCAGCGACGCCCGCGTCGTCCACGTGAGGCACCTGGGCGGCCTGCCGGCCTTGACCATGAACGCCAGGATCATGCGGCTGTCGAGGCCGCCCGACAGCGGCAGGAGCCAGCGGTCGGTGTCGATGTCGAGAGCCGCGCAGCTGTCCGCGATGGCGTCGCGCAGCCGCCGCAGATGGTCTTCCCGGCTGCGGGCGACCGCCGCGAAGACCGCCGGATGCTGCTCGAGGGTCGACCGCCACGTGCGACGATCGAAGGTCAGCCTGGAGTCGGGAAGCAGGCGTCGCACACGCGAGTCCCAGGAGCACTCGGGTCCGAGCGTTCCCGAAGAGAGCAGCCACGAGACGGCGCCGTGGTCGAGGTCGAAGTCGCCGAGCAAGGCCACGATGACACGCTGCGAGGTCGAGACGACGAAACGATCCTCGTCGTGCGCATACCAGAGCGTGCGCGAAGCCGTCATGTCTGTCAGAAGCTCGATGCTCGTGCTCGAGTAGCGGACCAGTACGTAGGTGCCGTCGGGAGGCTGCGCCCCGATGTCCCACCAGCGCCCGGGCTCGCCGATGACGCCGCCGAGCAGCACGCCGCCCTGCGTGACGCGGACTCCCTCGTCGCAGGGGTTGACGATAGCCCCGCAGAGGTCCTGGGTCTCGATCACGCGGGTCGGGTGCGCCGCGATATTGGTGGGCGTCAGCCGGGAGGCGACACGCAGCAGCTGCTCTTTGGTGTGCAGGCGGCTCGGCCGCCCTGCGCGCGCACACTCGAACATGAGTTCCGCCATCCGGCCTCCGATGAGGAGTCGCGGTAGTCGCGCCCTCCCTCAAGGACGCACGTAACTGTAGCGCAAACGCTACCGCGAACGCCCGACGATCCCACGGCGCAGGCGGCGGCGGGTTGCGCCGACCGCGCTCGCGGCCACAGGCCCCGGGTCATCCAGTGCGCAGACGGCGTCGACCCGCACGTTTCGCAGTGAAGCCATCCAGGGCCTCAGGCGCAGGTCGCCGTGACGGAGCTCCACGAGACTGTCGCGGACGTCACGCCAGGCATCCAGCCAACGCACGCCCTCCTTCTGGCGCGGCCCTGCGAAGGGTCTCCCGAGAGCGTCCGAGTAGGCGATGCCGAGACGGCCGAGATCGCGCACGATCCCCAGGCCGGTGGCGTTGAACGCAGGGACCACGACGACCGGCGTCGTGGCCGCCAGCCGGCCTTGCACGGCAGGGTCTCGCAGGCCCTCGAGGCCTGGCGATGTCCGGCAGCGGTACCTCGTGAGCCACGTCATGCGCCAACCCCCTTACCCCGTCGTCCCACGGGATCGGGCACAGGGCTAATCGGCTGCGGCGGGGCCCCGCCGCGCGTCCTCGCGCAGGATCGTCGCCATCCGCGACACGGCGTAGGCGCGAAACGCGACCAGCCGGGTCGATACGGTGACCCTCGGCGGCACCAGCCGGAGGGCCCGGGCGGGCACCACCGTCTTGACCTTCCGGCGCAGCCTGGTCCGCGCCGACGCGCGGCCTGCGGGCCGCGCCAGCTCTGTCGCCAGCAGCGCGCGCGCGCCTGCGGGCAGCACGTCGTCAGCCGGGTTCGTAGACAGCTCGGCGAGCATCTCCTCGAGCATCGCCGGCCACCCCAGGTACTCTTCGGCCTGCGCTTCGGCGTGGTACTTGTCGAAGGGGACCTCGGGCACGAGTCCTTCGACCATGGAGGCGTAACCCTGCTCCCACTGGCGGAGCTCGTCGGGGAGCTCGGAAACGGCCTTCACGACCGCCCGGTGCAGCAGGGGGTTGGCGACCTCGACGTAGGCGCACTTGGGATCGTTCAGGGCGGCGAACATCGTCGCCACTTTGTAGTCGTTGTGCATGCGGTCCCGATAGCAGCCGAGGCTCTCGCCGGGTCGCCGGCGCAGGCCGGCCGGGAAGTGCTGGGTCGCGAGGCCAAGGCGACGCACCAGATGGCCCTCGGGGTAATCGTCGGTCAGCACCACGCGGCCGATCATCGCGCGCACGAAGAACTCGCTGACCGGGTCGTAGGCTCGGCCCTGCCCGCTGCCGAGGCCGGGTGTGTCGCCCCGGATGACGGTGCTCACGCCGGAGGCGAAGAGTCGTTCCCAGGTCTTCATGCCGTCGGTGTAGCCGCTGAAGTCGACCGCGCGGCCCTCGCCGGCAAGCAGGAACCGCGTGAGCACGTCGCGCAGGGGCTCGCCGGTCGGGTCGAGGGGACAGTAGGTGTGTTCGAGTCCGAAGTGATCTGTGAGCTGCCGGGCCACGTAGGCGTCGTTGCCGGGCTGGGCCAGCGATGCGGAGAGTCCCCAGGTCACGCAGGTCGGCCGCGCGCCGGTGCGCAG
>PKYI01000075.1 GCA_003133645.1 Acidobacteriota bacterium
GGTAGCGTGCGGCCGACGGCGCGAATGCGGGGGTGGGGCGAGGCGGCATCGGCCGTCGTGGAGGCTCCCGGTTTCACGGACGTCGCTCGCATGGATGAGACCATACCACCCGCGCCGCCGCGCCCAGGCCGCGCCGCGCGGGCCGCTCCAAGGCGCGCTATCCGAGGTGGACGCGCACCCGGGCGAGTTCCTTCCGCGCGATCGCCCGGTTGTGGTCGTCGGTGACCCAGCCGGTCGGCAGCGCCAGCGCCCGGTCGAACTGGGCCTTCGCCTCGGCCCAGCGGCCGGCCGCTTCCAGCGTGATCCCGAGCTCGACGTGGTGGGCGATGACCTCGGGGCGCAGCTCGGTCGCGCGGGTGAGGTCGGCGACCGAAGCCGCCAGCGACGCCGGCGGGAGTTTGCCGTACAGCAGCCGGGCGAACCTCCGCAAGAGCCACCCGAGCCCGGCCACCTCGCGGTTCCAGATCCCCAGCACGTGTAGGGCGACGTCGTCGTTGGGGTCGAGCTGCAGCGCCTTGTCGGCCTCGGCCTTGACCTCCTTGCCGAGCTCGACCTTGCGCTTGCCCCCCTCGAACAGGGCCAGCTTGCCGACCGCGACGGCGAGCATGTCGTGACCCGTCGGGCCGGCGGGCCGCAGGAGGACCGCGGTGCGGGCGAGCGCTTCCGCCTCGACGCAGAGCCGCTTGGCCTGGGCCGGGTCGTGCGCGAGGGTGGCCTCGTCGGCGAGCGCGCGGGCCAGCTTCCACGCGGCCTCGTAGCTCTCCGGCGCGGCGCCGTGGGCGGCGCGGTAGGCGGCCAGCGTTGCTGGGAGGTCGAACCTGGCCGCGGCGGCATCGCCCGCCGCCAGCGTCTCGACGGCGCCACTAGCCGCCGCGGCGCCGCCCGCGCGCACAACCACGAGCACGACGGCGGCGACGATGGTCGCGAGGCGTCTCATCGGCTGTCCCCCTCCCCGGTAGTGTACGGCCGGCCCGGATGCGCCCTCCCACGCGATGCGATCCCGGGCTACAATGTGCCAGCAGGTTCCTCAAGGAGGCGCAGATGGCACGCTGGCGCGAGATCGGGAGCAGCAACATCGGGTGCATCTTCAGCTTCGTGCTCCTGCTGTTCGTCGTCTTCGTCGGAATCCGGGTGGTCCCGACCCGCATCGCCGTGGCGGAGATGCAGGACTTTTGCGAGCGGCAGGCGGAGAGGGCCTCGCTTCCGCACTACAGCGACGAGGACATCGCGGCGTCGATCCTCCAGAGAGGCAAGGAAGAAGACCTGCCGATCAAGAAGGAGGACATCAAGGTCTGGCGCGACGCGGGCCGGGTGAAAATCCTCGTCAAGTACCACGTTGTGTTCGACCTGGGCGTGTACAAGTACGACTGGCCGGTCGAGCACAACGTCGAGCGCATTCTGTTCTAGGATCGTCGGGGCCGATCGGCCCCACGTGCCAGCCCCTCAGAACGAGTCGCAACGTAGGGGTCGTGGGCGCGAGGAGGACACTCGCATGAGGCGACAGCTGTTCGCGACGAAACCGCTGGCGATGCTGCTCGAGGAGTTGAAGGGGGAGAACCGTCTGCGCCGGATCCTCGGTCCGATCCAGCTCACTAGCCTGGGCGTGGGCGCGATCATCGGCACCGGGATCTTCGTGCTCACCGGCAAGGCCGCCCACGACAACGCCGGGCCGGCGCTCATCCTCTCGTTCGTGGTGTCGGGGATCGCCTGCGTGTTCGCGGCGCTGTGCTACGCGGAGTTCGCCTCGATGGTGCCGGTGGCGGGCTCGGCGTACACCTACGCCTACGCGACCATGGGCGAGCTGTTCGCCTGGATCATCGGCTGGGACCTCGTCCTTGAGTATACCGTGGTGTCGGCCACCGTGGCGCACGGGTGGTCGGCGTACTTTCAGGACTTCATAGGCATCTTCGGCTTCCACGTCCCGCACGCCCTGACGAGAGCGCCGTTCGACTACGACCCCGGACTCGGGCGGATCGTGTCCACCGGCACGACGCTCGACCTGCCGGCGATCGTGATCACCATCCTGATCTGCGCGGTCCTGGTCAAGGGGATCCGCGAGAGCGCCTCGTTCAACACCGGAATGGTGGCGGTCAAGCTGGTCATCGTCTTCTTCGTCATCGTCGTCGGCGCGTTCTACGTCAACCCCGCGAACTGGCACCCGTTCGCGCCGTTCGGCTACACCGGGCTCTCGTTCTTCGGCAAGACAGTGCTCGGGCAGTCGGACGCCGGCGGCCAGCCCCTCGGGATGCTCGCGGGCGCCGCGATCATCTTCTTCGCGTACATCGGCTTCGACTCGGTCTCCACGCACGCCGAGGAGGCCAAGCGGCCGCACCGCGACGTGCCGATCGCCATCATCTCGTCGCTGGTGATCTGCACCGTGCTGTACATCGCCGTGTCGGCCGTGCTCACCGGCATGGTCCGTTACGACCAGATCGACATCAACGCCCCGGTCTCCGACGCGTTCAGGCAGGTCGGCCTCCCCTGGGCGCAGGGGATCGTCTCGCTGGGCGCGCTCACCGGCATCACCTCGGTGCTCCTCGTGATGATGCTCTCGCAGCCGCGGGTGCTGCTCGCGATCGCGCGCGACGGCCTGCTGCCGCCGAGCATCTTCGGCGCAATCCACCCGAAGTTCCGCACGCCGTGGAAGTCCACGATCCTGACCGGCATCGTCGTCGCGGTCCTGGGCGCGTTCCTGCCGCTGCGCATCCTTGCCGAGCTCACCAACATCGGCACCCTGCTCGCCTTCGTCATGGTGTGCATCTCGGTGCTCATCATGCGCTTCACCAACCCGGCCGCCGAGCGGCCGTTCCGCGCGCCGTTCGGGATCGCGGTGCCGATCCTGGGGGTCGTGCTCTGCCTGCTCCTGATGTTCTCGCTGCCGGGGCAGAACTGGCTGCGCCTGTTCGTCTGGCTCCTCATCGGCTTCGTCATCTACTTCAGCTACGGGCGCCGCCACAGCGTGCTGGCAAAGCTGAACGCCGCGCAGGACGCCAGCGGCCCGGCGGCGCGCTAGCGACACAGTTGCCGTCCGGGGCTTTCTCTTCACTCCGTGGGGGCTCTCGTGCTCGCCGGCCGGCGGGTGGCCTTGATTCTCTTCTTCACTGCGTGAGGCCTGTTTTGTTTTGCCCAGCGGGCTACGGCCGAGTCGCTCGGGCGGCGCATCGAGCGCCGCCCTCCGACGCGCCTGCGCGTGCGACCGAGCAGGGCGTCCCGCGGTGGGGTCCCTCGCTGTTCTCCTCCCTCGGAGAGGCCCTCGGTCGGAGCCATCGACAC
>PKYI01000142.1 GCA_003133645.1 Acidobacteriota bacterium
GGCCGGGCGCGAGGTCGCGGCGCTCCTTGCCGGGCGCGGCGGCGGCGCGGGCCGCGTGTTCCAGGGCAAGGCTGGCAACCTCGCCGAGCGCGAGGGCGCCGTCGCGCGGCTGCGCGACCTCGCTGCCATCGGGGGAGTGGGGGGAAAGCAAGAAGAATAGAGGTGCGCGGGCGAGGGCGCCCGCGCCACAGACTCGGCGGCCGCGCCACGGATGGGCCAACCCCACTCGCCTTGATTTCACAACGGCTTCCGCTTACCTTGGCGCGTCCGGCCGGGCCGGAGATCGGCCGCGGGCTCGCCGGCCCGCCGGTCGCCACCAGGGAGACCGCATGGGGCTCTTGAGCCAGCTGATCGACTTCGTCCTCCACATCGACGCGCACCTCGACCTGATCATCCAGGACTACGGGCTCATCACCTACGTGCTGCTTTTCGTGATCGTCTTCTGCGAAACCGGCCTCGTCGTGACGCCGTTCCTGCCCGGCGACTCGCTGCTGTTCGCGGTCGGGGCGTTCGCGGCCCGCGGCTCGCTCAGCCTCCCGGTCGCGCTCGCCGTCCTCGCGGCAGCCGCGATCCTCGGCGACACCGCGAACTACTGGATCGGCGCCGTGGTCGGCCCCAAGGTGTTCCACCGCGAGAACGTGCGCTTCCTCAACCGAAAACATCTTGAGCGCACCCACCAGTTCTACGAGCGCTACGGCGGCAAGACGATCGTCATCGCCCGCTTCGTCCCGATCGTGCGGACGTTCGCGCCGTTCGTGGCGGGAATCGGCAAGATGAGGTATGGCCACTTCCTCTCCTTCAACGTCATCGGCGGCGCGGCGTGGGTGCTCGGCTTCGTCATGGCCGGGTTCTGGTTCGGCAACATCCCCGTGGTCAAGCGCAACTTCACCTTCGTGATCTTCGCCATCATCGTCGTGTCGGTACTCCCCGCCGTGATCGAGTTCTTCCGCCAGCGCGCCCGCGCAACGAGCTAGTTCGAAGGCGTGTTCGGACGAACCTGTATCAAAAACTGCCGCGCCACGCAACGGGGCGCACTCGCCGGCCGTCACGCCGCCCTCTCTCCGTCGGTCCCTACGGTGTCCGACCGTAGACCCAGGAAAGATCCGCGAACCGGTCGGCAAGGGCGCTCCCCAGCATCCAGTCGGTGAGCCGGAACCGCCAGTTTCCTTCCGGGGTCGATGGCGTGTTCATGCGGCAATCGGCCCCGAGGCCGGCGATGTCCTGGTGCGGGACGATCGCCAGGTCGGCGACGGAGGCGAGCGCGAGGCGGATCATGTCCCAGTGGATCTCGCGCCCGTCGCTGCCGAGGTAGCGCCGCACGAACTCCTTCTCGGACGGCGACGCGTCGCCGAGAAACCAGCCCAGCGTCGTGTTGTTGTCGTGGGTGCCGGTGTAGACGACCTGGTTCCTCCGGTGCCGGTACGGGAGGAAAAGGCTGCTCTCCTTCGGGTCGAACGCGAACTGGAGGACCGCCATCCCCGGCAACCCCTCGGAATCGCGCAACGCGGTGACCTCCTCGGTGATCACGCCGAGGTCCTCCGCGACCAGCGGCAACTCTCCGAGCGCCACCCGCAGCGCGGCGAAGAGCCTGCTCCCCGGCCCCGGGACCCAGCGCCCATTGACCGCGGTCTTCTCCCCGAACGGCACCTCCCAGAACGCCACGAACCCCCGGAAGTGGTCGAGGCGCACGGCGTCGACCAGGGCGTACACGGCGCGCATTCGCTCGACCCACCACGCCCAGCCGGACGCTTCGTTCGCCTCCCAGTCGTAGACCGGGTTCCCCCAGAGCTGCCCGCTCGGGCTGAAGTAGTCGGGCGGGACGCCGGCGACCGCCAGCGGCCGGCCGCGCCCGTCGAGGCGGAACAGTTCGCGGTTGGCCCACACCTCGGCGCTATCGCGGGCGACGTAGATCGGCAGGTCCCCCAGGATGTGGATACCGAGCGCGTGCGCTCGCTCGCGCAACGCCTGCCACTGCGAAAAAAAGATGAATTGGCAGAACTCTTCGAACCGCACCGCGCGTTCGTGCGACGCGATCCAGGTCGCGAGCGCCCCCGGCCGGCGCAGCGCCAGCTCTTTCGGCCACTCCCACCACGGCGACTCGCCGCTGGAGCACCTGACCGCCGCGAATAGCGCCCAGTCGCGCAGCCAGGCGCCGTTCGCGCTGCGGAACGCCTCGAAGCGCTCGGCGATGGCCGCCGGCGGTCTGGCGGCGAAGCGCTCGAACGCGCGCTCGAGCAGCGCCCGCTTGTACGGTACGACGCGATCGAACTCGACCGCGAACGGCGAAAACTCAGGCACGCCGGCGAGATCGCCGGCCTCCAGGAGCCCCTCGTCGCGCAGGAACTCGGGGCTCACCAGGGTCGCGTTGCCGGCAAACGTCGAGAGCGCAGCGTACGGTGACGCGCCAAGCCCGGCGGGGTTGAGCGGCAGCACCTGCCACCAGCGCGCGCCGGCACGGGCGAGCCACTCGAGGTAGCCGTGCGCGGCCGGACCGAGGTCGCCGATCCCGAACCGGCCGGGGAGGCACGTCGGGTGGAGGAGCACGCCGCTGGCGCGCGCGAAGGTCATCGCTCGGGCTCCCGTCCCCGCCATCGTAGCCGAACGGCGCCCGCGCCGGTTCGGGCGGCCGCCTCAGCGCCGCCAGCGGAACCCCGCGACCCAGAGCCAGCCGTCGTACCTGACCGGGACGTCCACGCGGGCCGACACCCCGACGAACTCCGACCGCACGGTCAGGGGGAGGATTGGGAGCGCATCCGTTTCGGGATCGGAGGTGCCGCTGTAGTTCTCGATGCCGAGGCCCTGCTCGGCGTCACGGGTGTGCACGTAGCTGTCGAGGAACTCCGAGGCGTTGCCCGTGGTGCACGCTCGCCCGTACGTCAGCAGCGGCAGCTCGCCGGCCCGCGCCCGCCGCAGCCAATTGCCGGCCCTCGCAAACCAGCGAAATTCATCCGATCACTCACACACGACCTGCGCCCAATGTACGCCAGCCCGCGGCACCGAGCCACCCGCCAAGGCGACCGGGTTTGTCGTGAACACAATTCCGGACAAACGGGTCACACTCAAACGGAGGCTTAATCATAACAAATTGCAGCGTAAGTACTTCTCCTCACTGGATAGAAATTCAAGACTCCGAACACTGGTCTTTAGAGGGTGGCCGCACCGATCTCGGTCACCGGCATCAGCGATCTGAGGGATCAGACCCACCGGACGTTCACGCTCTCTGTCGGTGCCCGCTTCGAGACCGGCTCCGGACGCCGGGGACCGGCCCCGGTCCCCCCGACCGGGCCTTCCCTTCTCCTGCCGGGCCCATCGGCCTCCGGAGAAGGCAACCCGGAGGTGCCGGCCGCCGTATCATCGTTCGGGCAGGGAGAGCGACTACGGGACGTCTCAAGAGGTTCGTCAGGGAGTTCACCGCCGGGCTCACCACCGCGGAGCTGCGCCGCACCGTCGGCCGCGACGCCCGCCAGGCGTACCGGGTGATCACCCGGGAGCAGGACCTCTCGGCCGAACCCCGAGGGTGGCTGCGGCGCGGCTTCTTCCGCGTCAAGGTCGTGTTCCTCGGGCTGTCCTACAAGCTCACCCCGGCGCGCCGTGTGCTCTTTGCGGTGGCGATCCTCGCCGCCGTGTTCGGCCTGTTCAAGATCAACGCCGTGATCGAAACCACGCGGGTGAACGTGGATTTTTCGTCGGCGTGGCTCCTCCTCAGCGTCGTGCTCCTGGTCTTCCTCCTCGCCCTGGAACTGGTGGACCGCGTGCTGGTCCGCGACGAACTCGAGGTCGCGCGCCAGCTCCAGCGCGACCTCCTGCCGGCCACGGCGCCCGAGATCCCGGGCTACGCCGTGGCCCATTCGTACCGGACCGCCAACGAGATCGGCGGCGACTACTACGACTTCCTCCCGCTCGCGGACGGTCGGATCGCGCTCGTGATCGGCGACGCCAGCGGGCACGGGATGGCGGCGGGCCTGCTGATGGCGATCGCGAACGCCGCCCTCAAGCTGGCGGTCGAGGTCGACCCGGCGCCCGAGCGCGTCGCAACCCTGCTCAACCGCGTCCTGTACCGCACCGGCGACCGGCGGGCGTTCATGAGCCTGTTCTACGGCGTGCTCGAGCCCGCGACCGGCCGGCTGGCGTACGGGTGCGCGGGGCACCCGTTCCCACTCCTCCGCAGGGCGGCGGGGGAGATCCTCGAGCTCGGCGCCGGGAGCTTCCCGCTCGGAATCCGGTCCGAGGTCGAGGTGTCTTCCTCCGAGGTGACCCTGGCTCGTGGGGATCTGCTCGTGCTCTACAGCGACGGCCTGCCGGAAGCCGCCAACCTGACCGGCGAGGCGTTCGGCTACGACGCTCTTCGAACCCTGCTGCAGCAGCCGGCCGGCCCGCAGACGATCCACGACCGCCTGCGGCGCGCCCTCGACACCCACGTCGCCGGCGAGCCGCTCCGGGACGACGTCACCGTCGTCGTGATCGAGCGGATGCCGGCAGCCACGCCCGAACCCGGCGCGTTGGAGTCATGATCTCCGCCCTTGCGCAGAGTCAATGCCCCGGGGCGACGGCAGGCTGTTCAGGAGCTTGAGGAGGGCCGCCGCTTCGTGCCGGACGGCGATCGCTTGGTCGGAGCGCCTCTGAAGGTTTTCGATGGCTTCCTGGAGAACGAGCAACCTGCAGGGCTCGCAGGGGAGAGCGTGCTCTCCGAGGAACCCCCAGGAGCACGCCGCGCACTCCTCCCCGCACCCCAGGTCGGCCTGGACCTGCGCCATGTCGATTTGCGTCATGTGGTCCCCGAGGGACTGCGCCAAGCTGCCACGCCCGCCCCAACGCGCCGCCTTCAGGTACTTCCTCGCTTGCATGATCCATCGTTCGGTTTCATTCACGTACGCCTCCCGCCGGGGCTACGGCGTTCACCCGTGGCTTATCCGAAGAGAACAGATTCCTCTCGGAGGCCATTCCCCCACCAGGAACCTACTGGTTCGCGTTCGTCGGGCCGTGGGCCTGCCGATGGCAGTAGACTGGCGCCCGGGGAGGAGCGGTGACTTGAGCGAAGGTCTCCCGACGATCGCCGAGGTCAGGGCCGCGACGGAGCGGATCCGGCCGTACGCCCACCGCACCCCGGTGCTCACCTGCGCGAGCCTCGACGCGATGACCGGCGCGGCGCTGTTTTTCAAGTGCGAGAACTTCCAGCGGGTCGGGGCGTTCAAGTTCCGCGGCGCGGCCAACGCGGTGCTCTCACTCAGCGACGAAGAGGCCAGCCGCGGCGTCGCCACCCACTCCTCCGGCAACCACGCGGCGGCCCTCGCCCTCGCCGCGCGCCTGCGCAGCATCCCTGCCCACGTCGTGATGCCGCGCACCGCCAAGGCGGTCAAGCGCGCCGCGGTCGCGGGGTACGGCGCCCGCATCGTGCTGTGCGAGCCGACGCTCGCGGCGCGCGAGGCGACGCTCGCGGACGTGGTCGCCGCCACCGGGGCCACAGTCGTCCACCCTTACAACGACGCGCGGGTGATCGCCGGGCAGGGCACCGCCGCGCTCGAGCTGCTCGCCGACGTCCCTGGCCTGGATCTCGTCCTGGCGCCGGTCGGCGGGGGCGGGCTGCTCTCCGGTACCGCGATCGCCGTTGCCGGCGTCTCCCCGAACACCCGGGTCGTGGGCGCCGAGCCGGCCGCGGCGGACGACGCCTTCCGCTCGTTCCATGAGGGCCGCATCGTCCCTTCGGTGGACCCCAGGACCGTTGCCGACGGCTTGCTCACCTCGCTCGGCACGCTCACCTTCGCCATCATCCGCGAGCGCGTCGCCGAGATCGTGACCGTGAGCGAGGACGCGATCGTCGCGGCGATGCGGCACACCTGGGAGCGCATGAAGATCGTGATCGAGCCGTCCTCCGCGGTCCCTCTCGGCGCATTGCTGGAGGGGAAATTCCCCGCCGCGGGCAAGCGGATCGGCGTGATCATTTCGGGCGGCAACGTGGACCTCGCCGATCTGCCGTGGGGCCGGGAGTAGGCGGCCATGGCGGGGCGGGTCGCGGCCCGCGTCCCCTTCCGCACCGGTGCGCTGGCCGTCGCGGCAGCCGTGCTCGCGCTGGCTGGCGGGCCGCCCCCGGCGGTCGGGCAGACGATGCGGGTCCGGGAGCATGTCGAGGTCCGGCGCGCGGTCGTGGACGTCCGCGTGGTGGACCGCCGCGGCGACCCGGTCACCGGCCTCGCGCCGGCGGACTTCCGCGCCTTCGTGGACGGGACGCCGGCGGCCGTCGAGTCGGCCGAGTGGGTGTCGGGCACCGCGCCGTTCGCCGAGGGCCTGACGCCCGAGCAGGCCGCCGCAGCCGGCGCCCAGGCGGCGCCCCCCGGCCGCCTCGTCGTGCTCTTCTTCCAGTCCGACTTCTCCCAGGTGCGCCTGTCGGGGCTCATGCGGATGACGTTCAAGGCGATCGACGTGGTCGCGAAGCTGCAGCCGGCCGACCGCGTCGCGGTCGTGTCGTTCGACTCCCGCCTCGAGCTGCGGCTCGACTTCACCAACGACCGCGACAGAATTGCGGCGGCGATCCACCGGGCGATCCTGCCGGGCTCCGAGCCGTCACTCGCGGCCGGCCCGTTCCCTTCCCTGGCCGCGTCGTTCGATGCCGCCGCCGCGACCCGCGCCGCCTCGCCCGAGGTGGGCCTGCTGGTAACGGCTCGGGCGCTCGAGAAGCTGCCCGGCGCAAAGTCGCTGGTGTTCTTCGGGTGGGGCCTCGGCACCAAGGCGGGACCGCGCATCTGGTTGGGGCGGAGCTACGACCTCGCCCGCGATGCGCTGCTGCGAGCGCGCGTCTCCGTGTTCGCCATCGACGTCACCGACGCGGACGCCCACGACCTCGAGGTCGGCCTGCAGCAGATCGCCGCCGACACCGGGGGCTTCTACGCCAAGACCAACCTCTTCCCGGGCCAGGCGATCACGCGTCTCGAGGGCGCGCTCGCGGGGCACTACGTGCTCGTGCTCGTGTGCCCCGAGAAGCCCCGCGGGGTGCACGCGCTGACCATCGAGCTGCCCGGCCGCGCGGCCACGGTGCTGGCCAAGCCGACGTTCCAGGATTGACCGGCGCGCCGGCCGGCGGACACGACGAGGGCCGCCGCGCGTGACCTCGCGGCGGCTCTCGCGACAACGAGATCCTGCGCTACTTCACGCCGAGCAGCTCGACGTCGAAGAGCAACGTCGCGTTCGGCGGGATCACGCCGGGGTAGCCGCGATCGCCGTACGCCAGCTTCCCGGGGATGATGAGCTTGCGCTTGCCGCCGACCTTCATACCGGCGACGCCCTCGTCCCACCCCTTGATCACGCGGCCGGCCCCGAGCGGGAACTCGAATGGGCTCTTGCCGACGCTCGAGTCGAACACCTTGCCGTCCTCGAACCGGCCGGTGTAGTTGACCGTCACCGTCTGCCCGGTCTTGGCCTCGGCGCCCTCACCCACCTTGACATCGACATACTGCAGCCCCGACGCCGTCGTGATCACCTTTTCGTCCACCGTCCCCGCCTTTGCCGGCTGTTCGCCGCGCACGACCGCCGGAAGCGCCAGCGTGATCCCGGCCGCCAGAACCGCACCCCACAGCACACCGAACCGAACCGCACGCTTCGCCATCGTCACGACTCCTTTCGTGCCCCGAGCCGGCCTCCGGCCGGACGGGTATCGCGGGATGATACTTCACGCCCGCGGCCGGGCGCCGGGACGCGCTACGCCCGACCGCCCGTGCCCGACTTGAGCTTGCACGTCGACACGCCGAGCAGCGTGTACAGCGGGCAGAACCCGATCGCCGCCGTCGCCAGCAGGATGACGCCGATCACTCCCCACCAGCTCTTGAATGCGATCCCCGCGCCGATGATGACGAGGCCCGCGACGATCCTGAGGATTCTGTCAAGAGACCCCATATTGATCTTCATGATGCCTCCCCCTCTTCCGGTACCCGCCCGGATGCGCACCTCATGAGACTACCTCCCCCGCGCCCACCGCAGCCGCGGCACTGTCGCTCAGGAGAGCCCGAACACCGGCACCGAGGCGCCGACGACAGCCCGCGCCGCGCCGGATGCCAAGAAGAGAACCACGTCGGCCACGGCTTCCGGCGCGACCCATGTCGAGTGGTCCGCACCGGGGCGTTCCTGCCGGTTCTGCGCCGTGTCGAGCGTGCCCGGCAGCACGCAGTTGACGTTGATGCCCGACCCTTTCAACTCCGCCGCCATGCTCTCGGTGAGCCGCACCACCGCGGCCTTGGCCGCCGAGTACGCCGCCATGTTTGCGGCGCCGGCGCCCGCGGCGCGAGCCGCGACCGTGACGATCTTCCCGTACCGCTGCCGGAGCATCGTTGGGATCACCGCCCGCGCCGCCACCAGGCTCGTGCGCAGGTTGAGGTCGAGGAGCATGTCCCAGGTCTCGAGCGGGGTCTCGTGAACGGGTGTCCCCGCCCGGAACCCCCCGACGGCGTTCACCAGGATGTCCAGCCGTCCGAAGAGCTCCACCGCCTGGGTGACGATCCCGTCCAGCGCCCCCGGCGCCGTCAGGTCCACCCCCTCGACGAGCAGGTGATCGCGCGAGCCCTCGAGGTCGGGGAACACCTGCTGCAGCCTGGTGGCGTCGCGGTCGACGAGGACCGTTCGCGCACCGGCGAGGTGGAACGCGACCGCAACTGCCCTCCCCAGGTTGCCGGCGGCCCCGGTGACGAGCGCCACACGACCGGAGAAGTCGAACATCACGCGCACCCCGTCCTGGATTATCGCACCCCGCCGCCCATCACCGCCCGCCGAGCGCCGGGAAACCGGTCAGCACCGAGGCGACGACGGCGAGGGCGCTGGCCGCCAGGCAGACGAACGCCGCCACCACGTGGTCCACGCGCTCCTCCTTCCACGGGTCGAGCACGCGGGCCATGCCGTAGCCGCCGGCGAAACCGCCGAGGTGCGCCCAGTTGTCGATCCCCGGCATCACGAAACCGAACAGCCCCAGCACGGCCGCCCAGACCAGCGCCTCGCGCCCGACCGCGCTCGAGCCGCGCCGGCGCCCGTAATGCACGATCGCGCCGAGCAGGCCGAAGATCGAGGCCGAGGCACCGATGGTGAAGCGGGCGCCGCCGAGGAAGCTCGGCAGGAAGAAGAGGTAATGCCCCACCAGCGAACTCGCGAGGAACCCGGTCGCCCCGGCCACGGTGTAGATGATGACCATGCACGCCGGGCCGTACGCCTCGGCCGTCGTGGGCGCCAGTTGCCGCACCCACAGCATGTTGAACAGGATGTGCAGCAGGCTGCCGTGTAGCCACGACGCCGAGAGCACGGTCCACCAGCGCCCCAGTTCGAACACCGGAATAGCGCCGCTGGCGCCGAGCACGAACAGACTCCTCGTCGAAGGGGCCAGCATCGACATGATGCCCCCTTCCCGAACCCCGCTCGGGTCCATGAGGAGCGACACGACGTACAGCACGGCGCACCCACCGATCACCGCGGGCGTGAAGCCGAAGTCCTGCCCGAGCCGCCGGAACGCCACCGCGAACCCCCACATCCCGGGGTTGCGCCGCCCGCAGGAGAGGCAGCGCTCGTCGTTGACGCCGACGAGCTTGCCGCACGAGGGGCACACCACCGACCCGGTCCGCTGCCGCTTCAGCATCCCGTCTCCCTTCCCACCACCCGCCTCAGTGCGGGCGCGCCCGCAGGTACTGGTTCGGCCACGCGCCCTCCGCGCCGAGCGCATGCGCCGCGTGCAGCGGCCAGTACGGGTCGCGCAACAGCGCGCGGGCCAGCAGCACCGCGTCGGCCTCGCCGGTCGCGACGATTTGCTCGGCCTGGTAGGGCTCCGTGATCATCCCCACCGCCCCCGAGGCCACCCCGGCCTCGCGCCGGACCCGCGCCGCGAACGGCGTCTGGTACCCCGGCCCGACCGGGACCTGCGCGGTCGGGACGAGGCCGCCGCTGGAGCAGTCCACGAGGTCGACCCCGGCTTCTTTGAGCTTGCCGGCGAACCCCACCGCGTCGTCCGGCCCCCAGCCGCCCTCCGCCCAGTCGGTGGCCGAGATCCGCACGAACAGCGGTCGCTCCTCGGGCCATACCCCGCGGACCGCGGCCGCGACCTCGAGCGGGAAGCGCATCCGCCGTTCGAGGCTGCCGCCGTAACCGTCGTTGCGGCGGTTGGACAGAGGGGAGAGGAACTCGTGCAACAGGTATCCGTGCGCCATGTGCAGCTCGACGACCTGGAAACCGACTGCCGCCGCTCGCCGGGCCGCGACGACAAACTGCTCGCGCACCGACTCCAGGTCGGCCGCGGTCATCGCGGCAGGCGCCGCGTCGCCGTCGGCGAACGGCACGGCGCTGGGCGCGAGCGGCCGCCAGCCGCCCGCGGCGTCCGCCAGCGTCCCGCCACCCAGCCACGGCACCGCGGTCGAAGCTTTCCGGCCCGCGTGCGCGAGTTGCACGCCGGCCGCCACCCCCTGCGACCGGATGAACGTCACGATGGGGCCAAAGCGGTGCGCCAGCTCGTCCGACCAGATGCCGGCGTCGCCGGGCGAGATCCGCCCCTCGGGCGAGACGGCCGTGGCCTCGGTCAGGACGAGTCCGGCGCCGCCGACGGCGCGGCTGCCGAGGTGGACCAGGTGCCAGTCTGTGACCGCCCCGTCGGGGCTCGAGTACTGGCACATCGGGGACACGAACACCCGGTTGCGGAACGTCACGCCCCGCAGCTTCAGTTGCGAGAAGAGCACGCTCATCGCCTCATCTCATCCCTCCGCCGTCCCGCGCCGTGCCGGGGCCAAGGCCGCTATTCGAGCGTCGGCGCATCGTCGTGCGGCAGGCTGCCACGCGGCGCCCGCAAGTAGGTGAACGGCGTCTCGTACAAAAAATTGCTCACGCGCGAGGTGTAGATGTCGGCGTAGCGCTCGACTTGGCGCGCCAGGTGGCTCTTGTCGTTGCCGGCCCGCATCAGCAGCCCCCACCGGCGGTTGAGGATCTCGCCGCTTGCCCTGGCGATCGGCGCGATGCGCTCGTCGAGGGCGACGAGGCGGGCGCGCAGCTCCACCATCGTCTCGCGCAATTTCTGGGGCGCCGCCTCGAACTGCGGGCCGTACCCGTTCTGGCGCCGCTGGAGGTGGAGCCTTGCCTGCGAATAGGCGAACTCGAGGCGGACCTTCTCCTCCATCATGCGCGCCAGTTCGACCTGCTGCGGGCGGAACGCTTCGAGCGCCGCCATCTCGCCTTCGAGCTCGCGCAGGACGAGCGCGGTGCGCCAGCGCAACACCGCCTTCGACACGTGCACGTCGACGAAGATGTGGTCGCCGACGTACAGGATCTCCTCGCCCACGACCCCGAGGTACTGCTCGATCTGGGCGGCGTCGCCGCCGATGTACACCCCGGGCTTCTTGATGCCGGAGGGACAGGGTCGCAGGAGGCCATCCGCCGTCGCCAGCTCGAACGCCGGCATGCGTTGGGTGAAGAACTCCGGCTTTCGCGCCGAGACGATCACCAACTCGAAGAGATCGCGCCAGGCGACGCCCGGCGGGAGGAACGGGCCGAGCGCGTGGCTCATCATGCGGTCGGTGTACGCCCAGTCGGAGTTCGTGATGATCATCAGGCGCTTGCCCGCCTCGCGCTGGTCGAACAGCGCGAGGACCAACTCCGGGTCCGCCTCGATGTAAGTGTCCGGTGCGGCCGTGATGTCCGCTTTCAGCTCACCCTCGAGGTGGGCCTCGTCGATCCCCCGCCGCACGAGCCGGTGGAGATCGGCGTACCCGAGCGCGCCGGAAACCCCGCGCTCGTCGAGCCGGTCGACGAGCTGCGCGTACATGCACGCTTCCGAGAGCGAGAACAGGGTGTTGAGGAACGCGTAGCGCGCCTCCGACAGGTAGACGAGCGTGCGCCCGTAGATCGCGCGCTGGCGGTCGAACTCGATCGGGACGGTGCCGTGGCACGCCCGGGTCACGTACCCGAAGCGGTTGGCCTTGACGAGGTTCCCCAGCTCCGCGTCGATGATCAGGCCGCGCGTGACGAGCGCCGGGTCGAACTCGAGGTCGGCGGCCGGCAGGCCGAAATCCGCCAGCTTCCCCTTCAGGTGCCGGTACGCCTGCCGCTCCCATGGCTCGACGTGGTAGTGGACCAGCGTGTAGTCCATGTCGTAGCCGATGGCGCGGATCGCCCGCATGTTCAGCGTGCGGTTGCAATAGATCCGGCGTCCGGGCGGCGGGAGCTGAATCTGGTCGTCTTGCCCTGTCATGCCTTGCCCCCCGGCCGTCGGCGGCCGAACCGGATCCCCCTTCAGCGTAACAGACGCGGCCCCGGGCGCTACCGCTGGGCGAACAGCGAGTGCAGGCGCGCCTGCCCGTCGCCCACGAACGAGACGATCCTGCCGCCGAACCCCTCGACCCTCTCGCGCAGGCGGTCGGTGTGGCGCGCGACCTCCACTTCGCCCAGGATCGGCGGGGCGAGCCCCGGCACCAGCAGCTCGAAGTGGAGGTGGGAGCCGACCGGGAACTCGGTGGCGCCCCGCACCAGCATGCCGGTGGCGGAGAGGTTCTCGGTCACGGTGAGCTGGCGCCGGACACCCTGCGCCAGCCACAGCTCCAGTTGCACGACCGCGCGCAGGCTGCGGCGCGGCGCCGTGCCCAACAGGTCGGCGATGGCGTCGAGCATCTTGTCGCAGGACGCGTCGGCCGCCACGATCCGGTTGACGCCGTGCCGCAGGAGCGGCCCCACCTCATCGACCGCGGTGGCGTCGACCAGGACCAGCACCCCGGAGTCGCGGCAGGGCGAGCCCTCGCTTCGCACTGCGGCGACGAACTCTTCGAGCGCCATCCCCTCGAACGGGTGGTGCGCTACGACGATGTCGAAACGGGTCCCCTGCAACAACTCGACCGCCGCGTCGGCGCGCTCGAGACGGTGAACGTTGCAGCCCGCCTGGCGCAGGACCGGCATCACCTGGCGGAGCGCCGGCGTTCCGGCGCCGACGACGAGAAGCTCGTGGGCCACGTAGCTCCCTTCTGCCCGGCCATCATAGCGCGAGGAGGGAAGGACTCGTGTGCTAGCTTAGATGAGACATGTGCGTGCGTCCCCTTCGGCGGCTGCGGCGGTGGGTGGGCCTCGGGCTCCTCGCCGGCTCGGCTACCGGTGCTGCCGCCGCCGCGGATCCCGCTCCCGGCACCCTCGTCGTCGGGTTCGACCGCGATTTCCCGCCGTACGAGTACCTCGACGACAATGGCAAGCCCGCCGGTTTCGACATCGAGCTGATGCGCGCGGTCGCGGCCGCCGCCGGTTTCGCCGTCGAATTCAAACCCGGCCACGGGCCGGAGCTCGTCGCGGCCCTCGAGGCCGGACGCGTGCAGGCGCTCGCCGGCGTGTTCCGCTTCGCGAGGCTGGAGCGCACCTTCGCCTTCAGCGCGTCCCCCTCCGAGGTCGAGTTCGCCATCTTCACGCGCGCCGGGGCGCCCGAGATCCGGTCGGCCGGCGGGATGGCCGGGAAGGACATCCTCATCGCCCGCGGCGACGCCGTGGACGAATGGCTCCAGGCCCGGGCGCTCCCGTTCCGTGCGATCGAAGTGGACTCGCCCGCCGCGACGCTGCGCCTCCTTGCGGCCGGCGACGGCGACTGCACCATGATGGCGCGCGCGGAAGCGGCGTTCCTGATGGGCAGGCTTAAGATCGCGAACCTGACCGCGTCGCGGTCGCCGATCTTCCTGCGGCCATACGGTCTTGCGGTCAAGGCCGGCGACGCGGCGTTGCTGGCGCGCCTGGACCGCGGCCTCGCCGAGGTCAAGGTCTCCGGAGATTACGACCGCCTGCACCGCAAGTGGTTCGCACTCCTCGAGCCTCACCGTGGCACGTTGACATGGATTTTCCGCCACGGCATGTTCTTGGTCGGACCGCTGCTCGTCCTGCTGCTCGCCGCCCTCGCGTGGTCGCGGACGCTGGTCCGCAGGGTGGACGAACACACCCGCCGGCTGCGCGAGGAACTCGCCGAGCGGACCCGGGTCGAGGAGGCGCTGCGCGAGAGCGAACGGCGGTTCCGTTCGCTTGCGGACATCGTGCCCTTCGGTATCCTGATCGTCCAGGACGACACCATCGTCTACGCCAACCGCGAGGCGGCCCAGATCTTGGGCGCGGCGCCGGAGGAACTCACCGGCAGCGTCCCGTGGCCGTACGTCCATCCCGACTTCGTCGAGCTCGTCAAGGTCAGATCGTCGCGGCGGCTCGCCGGTGAGCAGGGCCTCCCCGACCGCTACGAGGTCAAGATCGTGAGCCGTGCGGGTGCGGAGCGTTGGATCGAGATGGCGGCCACGTTGACGAACCTCGCGGGCCGGCCGGCGACCGTGATGGCGATCACCGATATCGACGACCGCCGCCGCGCCCGGGAGGTCGAGGCTGCCATCTACGAGATTTCCCGTGCCGCTGACACCTCGGAGAACCTGCAGGACTTGTTCGCGTCGCTGCACCGCACCGTCGCGCGGTTGATGCCCGCCGCCAACTTCTACATCGCTCTGTACGACGCCGGCAGCGACCTCCTGAGTTTCCCGTACTTCGTCGACGAGGCGGACGATAGGCCCGACCCGCTCAAACCCGGCCGCGGGCTGACCGGCTACGTCCTGCGCACGGGCGAACCGTTGCTCGCGACCGAGGAGGCGATCGCGGCACTCGAGCAGCGCGGCGAGCTGGAGTCGCTGGGTGCGCCATCGGTGGACTGGCTCGGGGTGCCGCTCAAGGTCGGGGGCGCCACGATCGGCGTTCTGGCGGTCCAGAGCTATACCGGCACGGTGCGCTACACCGACGCCGACCGCCAGATCCTGAGCTACGTTTCGGCCCAGGCGGCGCAAGCGATCGACCGCCGACGCGCCGAGGACGAGCTGTGGGAGAGCCAGCGCCAGCTCTCGACGCTCATGAGCAACCTGCCCGGGATGGCGTACCGCTGCGCCAACGACGACGACTGGACGATGGAGTTCGTCAGCGAGGGGTGTGTCGCCCTCACCGGCTATGAGCCGGGCGACCTCGTGGGCAACCGGATCACGAGCTACGTCGAGCTGATCGTGCCTGCCGACCGCGACCTCGTCCGCAACGCCGTGGACGAGGGTCTGGCCGCCCGCCGGCCGTTCGAGGTCAGCTACCGCGTCCGCACCGCCGCCGGCGGTCAGAGGTGGGTCTGGGAGCGTGGCCGCGGCGTCTGGTCGGACTCGGGCAATCTGGTGGCTCTGGAAGGGTTCATCGCCGACCTCACCGAGCGCAAGAACCTTGAAGACCAACTACGCCAGGCGCAGAAGATCGAGGCGGTCGGTCGCCTGGCCGGCGGGATCGCCCACGACTTCAACAACCTGCTCACGGCCGTTCTGGGCTCGACGGAACTCCTCCAACGCCGCCTCGCGGGCGACGAGGGGGCTCAGAACGAACTTGGGACGATCCACCGAGCGGCGCTGCGGGCCGCCGAGTTCACCAAGGGCATGCTCGCCTTCGCCCGCCGCCAGGTGCTCGAGCCGGTGCGCCTCGACCTCAACGCGTTCGTCTCCGAGGCCGTTCCCATGCTGCGACACCTGATCCCCGAGAACATCCGGATCGCCGTTCACCCCGCGGCCGAAACCGATATGGTGAAGGCCGACCGCGGGCAGCTGACACAGATCCTCATGAACCTGTGCGTCAACGCCCGCGACGCGATGCCGGGCGGGGGCGCCATCACGATCGAGACCGGCAACGCCGTGATGGACGCGGCGTTCGTCGCCGCGCACGTCGGCGCCCGGGAGGGCCGTTACGCGTGCCTGCGCGTCGCGGACACCGGCGTCGGCATCGCGGAGGAGAACCTCACGCGCATCTTCGAGCCGTTCTTCACCACCAAGGAGACGGGCAAAGGCACCGGCCTCGGCCTCTCGACCGTCTACGGCATCGTCAAACAGCACGAGGGCTTCATCCTCGCGGCCAGCGAGCCCGGCCAGGGTTCGGTTTTCACCGTCTACCTGCCCGTCGCGGCCGGCCGTGGCCTGCCTTCAGCCCCGGTCAGCCAGACGGCGGTGCGCGGTGGGAACGAGGTAATCCTCGTCGTCGAGGACGAGCCCGAGGTGCGCCAGGTCCTCGTGGAAGCGCTCACCGGCCTCGGCTACGAGGTGCAGGAGGCGGCCGACGGCGCCGTGGCGTTGGAGATGCTGCGGCGCGGCCTGGCGGCCGACCTCGTGCTCACGGACGTCGTGATGCCGCGCATGGGCGGCATGGAGCTGTGCGAAGCCGCGCGCGCCGCGGCCCCCGACCTCAGGTTCCTGTTCTCCTCGGGCTACGCGGAGGACACGATCCACGTCGGCTTCATCAAAAAGGAAGGGGTTTTCTTCCTGGCAAAGCCGTACGGGATCGACGCCCTCGCACGAAAGGTGCGCGAGGCTCTGGACACCCCCAGCACCGCGCCGTGAGCGGACCGAACAGCACTCCAGCCAGCGGGCGGCAAGACGCAGAGAGGCCGGCCGCCCAGCGGGCGGCCGCTACGGGCGCGGGATGGGGGATCCGAATGAGATCACGTACGATGCAACCGGAGGCCGTCATGCGACGAATCCAACGTGCCCTCGTCTCGATTCTGGCCGGCGCGCTCGTCCTTGCCGTCGCGAGCGCCGGGGCGCAGGAGTGGAACGCCGGCGCCGAGGCGCTGCGCGCCGCGGTGGTGAGCGCCGGCGGCGCCGCCGCGCACCCGGGCGCGGACGGGGTCGTGGTGTTCGACCGCAGGGAGGTGGAGGTCGAGTCGTCCGGCCTCTCGCGCACCGTCCAGCACACCCTGAAGCAGGCGCTCACCCGTGCCGGCGCCCGCGATCTCGCGGTCGAGCTGCTCCCGTACGATCCCCTGTCGGCCGACGTCGAGGTGCTGCGCTGCCGGGTCCTGGGTGCTGACGGCTCACTCCGCGACTTGGATCCCAGCACCGTCGTGGACGCCCCCGACCCGCAGAACCTGATTTTCTGGAACGCTCGCCACAAGACCGTGCCGGTGGGCCGCCTCGAGCCCGGTGACGCCGTCGAACTGGTGACGCGTCGGGTCGGTTTCACCTACGCGCTCCTCCTCGACGGCGGCCAGGCCTCCGACGAATCGCGCTTCGTCCCGCCGATGAAAGGCCAGTTCTACGACATCGTGCCGTTCTGGTCGCCGTGGCCGGTGACCGAGCAGCGGTACCGGGTCACGATCCCGCTCGACAAGCACCTTCAGTACCAGTTCTTCGACGGCGCCGCCGAGGTCTCCGACCGCGTCGCCGAGGGGCGCCGCGTCGTCACCGTCACCGTGCACTCCTTCACGCCGGTCGTGAAGGAGCCGGGGATGGTGGCACTCTCCGACGTCGCCCCCAAGCTCATCCTCACCACGGCCGCGGACTGGAAGGCCAAGTCGGTGTGGTTCCATGACGTGCAGGAGAAGGCGAGCTGCTTCGCGGTGACGCCCGAGCTCAAACAGCTCGCCGACGGGATCACCGCCGGTTTGAAGACGGACGGGGACAAGGTCGCGGCGCTCGACCACTGGGTCGCCGAGAACATCCGCTACGTCGGCCTGCACATGGGCGCCGGCGAGGGATACACGCTCCACCCCGCGGCGATGACGCTACGCGACCGCGGCGGCGTATGCAAGGACAAGGCCGGGATCCTGGTGGCGCTGTTGCGCGCGGCCGGCTTCGAATCGTACCCCGCGATGACGATGGCCGGCGAGCGCATCGAGGCGATCGCGGCCGACCAGTTCAACCACTGCGTCACGGTGTGGCGCAAGCCCAACGGCACCATCGCGCTGCTCGACCCGACATGGGTTCCCGGCGTGCGCGAGCTGTGGTCCTCCCGCGAGCAGCAGCAGGAGGTCCTGATGGGGCTGCCGCAGGGCGCCGACCTGCTGACCACGCCGGCCTCGCCGCCGGAGGACCACCCGCTCGAGGTCACCATCCGCTCCGCGCTCGCCGCCGACGGCACCCTCACCGGCACGATGAAGGTGGTCGGCGACGGGCAGTCCGACGCGGCGCTGCGGCGGCTGTACCGCGGCCGGCCGCGCTGCGACTGGACGGCCGTGGACGACGCCATGCTCTCCGGCGTCGACCCGCGGGTCGAGATCCTCAAGGTGGCGCGCCTCGACCCCGACGACCTCACGCGGCCGTTTACGATCGGAATCGCCTTCCGGATCCCGGGTTACGCGGTGCGGCTCGACGACGGCTCCCTGCTGCTGACCCCGCTCGCCGCCCGCCACCCGGTCGGGCAGGCCCTGCACGCCGAGGAGCTCACCCTGGGCCTCGAGCCCGCCCAGCGGCGCTACCCGGTGCGGATCGGGTGTTCGAAGCTGGTCACGCTGCGCGAACACCTGACGTTGCCGCCGGGGGCGACCGTCAAGGGACTCCCCGCCCCCGTCGCGCTCACCGGCAGCGGCCGCCTCACCGCGGCGTGGCGGGTGAGCGGAGGCGAGCTCGAGGTCGAGGAAACGCTGGCCCTGACCCGCCGCATCTTCACCGCCGAGGAGTGGCCGGCGCTGCGCGCCGCCCTCGAGGCGTTCCGCACGCTGGCCGCCACGCCGATCGTCCTCACGGCAGTCGGACGCGGAAAGGAGGGCGCGTGATATCCCCCCGAGCCTTGTCAGTGCGTGCGCTCCTCCTTGCCGGCGTGGCCGCGGTTGCGGCGGCGGGCCAGGCCACTGGCGCAGCCTCGGCGGCCCCCGTCGCCACACCGCGCCCAGTGTTTGCGGCCGTGCCCGGGCCTGACGCCGAATACCTTTCGGTCACCGACCGCTACACCGTGCGGGCCGACGGCGCCGTGGTGCACGAGCGCGATTCGCGGCTGCAGGTGAACTCGTTCCTCGCGATCAACCGCACGTACGGCGAAACCAAGGTCGAGTGGGACCCCGCGATCGAGACATGCGAGGTGCTCGCCGACCGAACGGTGCTCCCGTCCGGTCAGGTCGTCGCGGCGCCCGCCAACGCGGTGGTGGACGACCAGCCGCCGGGCGCCGGGCGCGACCCGCTGTGGAGCGGGCTGCGGCGCAAGGTCATCGTCCACACCGGCCTCGAGCCCGGTGCGGTGATCGAGGAGTCGTGGCGCGTCACCCGCGCCGGGGGAGCGGTCCCCTGGTTCGAGTTCTCCGCGCCGATCGGCTTCGAGCCGCCGGCGCGGGTCCGCATCGTCGAGGTGGAGCTTCCGGCCGCGACGCCGTTCGTGTGGGAAACGATGGGATGGCCGGCCGCCGAGCCCAGCCGCGAGAGCCGGGAGGGCCGCGATGTCTGGCGGTGGCGCTTCGAAAACGTGCCGGCCCGGCCCGCGCAACCGGGGGCGCCAGCGTCGGCGCCGGCGATCGTCGGCAGCTCCTGCCCGAGCGTGCAGGCGGTGCGCACGGAGCTCGACGCGCGGATCGCGAGGGGCGGCGAGGCGCCGGAGGGACTCCTCGCCGCGGCGCGCGCCGCGGACGCCGAGAACCCCGGCGACGAGGCGAGGCTGCTCGCGGTGCTGGAGGCCGTTTCCAGCCGTCTCGCCGTCGCGGCGATCGCCCCGTCCTCGCAGCGCTGGCAGCCGCGCCCGCTCGCCGAGGTCTGGCGCGCGGGCGTCGCCACCCCGCTCGAGCTCGCCGCGCTCGAAGCGGCGGCGCTGCGTGCCGTCGGGTTCGCCGCCACGGCGGCCGTAGCGGGGGGCGAGGGCCGCTCGCTCGAACGCTGCCCGGCGCTGGCCGGCCTCGACCACGCGCTGGTTGCCGTCACCTGGGACGCCGGCGGCGTCCGGATCTATGATCCCGCCACCCCGGCCGAGGGCGGACCGCTCGAGTTCAGCGTCAACCGGCTGGCGCTGTCGGCGCCCGGACCGCTGGCCGCCGCGATGGAGCGCCCGACGACGCTGAAGATCGTCGGCGAGGTCGCGCCCGACGGCACGGTCAAGGCCACGCTCGAATTCCAGACCGGCGGGGCCGACACCCCGCACGCGGCGCTCGTTCGCGACCCGGAGAAGGTCGCCGCCGGCCTCGCCCGCGCCGCGGTGCCGGACGCCAGGGTTTCGAACGTTCGCGTGACCAGCCTGGTGCGCGACCGCGTGTCCCTGACCGCCTCCGTCGCGGGCGCGCTCCCGGCCGCCGACGCACTCGGCCTGGTGCGCTGGGCGGTCGCGGGCGTTCCCGCCCCGGTGCCGCCGCTGCCCGTCGCCTCTGGACGAACCTCGCCGGTCGCCGTGCCCGCGCTCGACGCGTCGGTGGAGCTGACGCTGACGCTCGCCCCGGGGTGGACCGTGGCGGCGATGCCGGAATCGGTCAGGGTCAACAACGGGATCGGCGCCGTCGTGGCCGGGGGCAGGCAACTCGCGGGCGGCCGGATCGAGATCGGCCGGCGCATCGAGCTGCGGCGGTGCGTCGTCCCGGCCGCCGAATCGGCCCGAGTGCGGGCGTTGCTGGCGCCGTGGATCGCCCCCGCCGGGCGCGAACTGGTGCTCCGTCCCCCTGCGGCCGCCCCTATCCAGCCGGCGGCGGCGCGGACGTAGACGGGAGCGCCCCGCGAGTGCGGGGCGCCCCGGGTGTTGCCGCGATGCGCCCGGTCAGCGGCCGAGCTTACGCTTGACGGCCCTCTGGACCGCGAGGCCAGCGTCGCTGCTCACGCTGCGGAAGTCGCCCGACGCCACCAGGTTCCCGTCCTGGTCCAGCAGGTCCGCGTGCAGCAGCGCGCTGACTGGCAGCAGGGCGTCCGGCAGCGCCGTCTCACCCTCCCCGGGCGCGCTCGAGAACTCCGCGTGGATGCGGCCCGTCTCCGACGCGGTGAGAGTCGCCGCCGCGGTCCCGTCGATCACCAGGCCGTAGTCAGAGCCGGGCGCCAGCCCCCAGATGCCGCCCTCCTGCTGGTCCACCGCGGTCGCGGCGCCGACGGGAACGGTCATCGTGCCGACCGTCCAGTCCCCAACCCAATCGGTGGTGCCCGGCAAACTCTCGATCGCCCCCTCCAGGTTGGCCTGCCCGCTCTGCGGCCGTCCTGCGGCAGCCGCGAGCGGACAGGAGGTTCAGTCTTCCTTGACGAACACCGAGAGGAGCCAGGTGACGATGCTGACGATGAGCGAGCCGAGGAACGCGGGCACGAAGCCATCGACGTGGAACCCGACCCCCATGGCGAACGCGATCTTCGCGGCGAGCAGCAGCATCAGGGCGTTGACCACCAGCAGGAAGAGGCCGAGCGTGAGCAGGATCAACGGGCAGGTGAGGAGCTTGAGCAAGGGCCTGACGAACGCGTTGACGAGGCCCAGGATCAAGGCCATCCCCGCGTACGCGACCCATGCGTTGCCCTCCACCCGGATCCCGGGCACGAGCCATGCCGCCGCCACCAGCGCGAGCGCCGCGATGAACCAGCGCACCAAGAGTTTGGCCATGTGTCCGCCCTCCAGTCCCGGCTCCAAGGATACCGCCTTCGCCGCGGTCCGCGCCCCCGCGGCCCGGGGGTCGGGCTTGCGTTGTTGCGTTGTTGCGTTGCTGCGTCGTCGGCCATCACCGGGCGAGGCAAAGCCTAAAATGGGTCTGCGGGGGCCGGATTCCGTCTGGGCGAAGACCTGGATTCCCGCGTGCGCGGGAATGACGACCGGCCGGAGGCTTGCCTTCCGCGCCGGGCGGTGCTACCAGTCCGCATGACGTTCCACGGGAGCGGGCCATGACGGAGCTGAAACGACTCTGGGTCGCGGGGAACCACGGCCGGGGACGGGCGGGAGCGGCCGCGCCGGCCGGTTCGAGCCGCGACGCCGCACCGGGTGCAGGGGTGCGGTAGTGCACATTCCGGACGGCTACCTCGGCCCGCAGACGTATCTGCCCGCGTGGGGCGTGATGGCGCCGGTGTGGTCGTGGGCCTCGGCCCGCCTCAAGCGCACCCTGCGGCGCCGCCAGCTCCCGATGATGGCGCTCGCCGCCGCGTTCACGTTCGTGGTGATGATGTTCAACGTGCCTCTTCCGGGCGGGACGAGCGGGCACGCCGTCGGTTCCGTGTTGGTGGCCGTGCTCCTCGGACCGTGGGTGGCGGTCGTCGCGGTGTCGGTCGCGCTGGCCGTGCAGGCGCTGCTGTTCGGCGACGGCGGGATCACCGCCCTCGCCGCCAACTGCCTGACGATGGCGGTGATCATGCCGTTCGCCGGCTGGTGGACATACGGCCTCCTGGCGGGGCGCGCCGGCTCCACGCCGCGGCGGCGGGCGCTCGCGGCCGGGATCGGCGGCTACGTCGG
>PKYI01000130.1 GCA_003133645.1 Acidobacteriota bacterium
CCCGCGGGTGGCCGGATGCGGGCACGGGCGCCCCCGCGCCCGAGCCCGCATGCTCCTGTGCCCGCGACCGGACAGGGCGATCCGCGCCGGGGCCCCTCGCGGTCCGCATGAAACCGCGGCCGCGACACCCCAGCGCGGCTCGCCCGTCCGGGACCCGCGGGCGCAGGAGCCGATGGCCACCCGCGGCACCGGCGGATCAACGACACCCCCGCCCACAGATCGGAGGTCCTGCTGCAGGACGAAAGGCCTGACATAGCCCACGGCCAACGGCAGGATCTCCGTCTGGTGGGGGGGTGGGAGGCCAAAACCGCCCAGCGGGCGGAGGCCGATTTCGCCGGAGCGTGCGGGTCCCGAGCGGGCGTCCCGCGGTGGGGTGTCGCTGGTCCTGAGCGCAGCGAAGGAAACAGCGAGGGGCCCCACCGCGGGACGTCCCTGCTCGGTCGCACGCGCAGGCGGGTCGGAGGGCGGCGCTCGATGCGCCGCCCGAGCGACACGGCCTCGGCCCGCGGGGCAAAACAAGACAGCCTCACGCAGTGAAGAGAGACAGACCACCCTCGGCACGCGATGCGTAACGTGAAGCTGGGGTCACTCCTCGCCGGGGCCGACCGCAACCGCGTCCCGGGCCGCCCCGCCCGGCGAGCGGTTGACGAGCCAGACGCCGAGCAGGATCACCGCGCCCCCGGCCACGGTCGCGGCGGTGATCCGCTCGCCCAGCACCGCCGCCGCCACCGCCATCGCCACCAGGGGCTCCAGGTAGAGGAGCGCGCCCGCCTCGGAGGCTGGCATGCGCTGCAGCGCGTCGTACCACGCGATGTAGGCGAAACCCGAGCAGGCGATACCGAGGAAGACGATCGCGCCCCACCCGCGCGGTGAAAGGCGAGACACCTCGGAGAGGCCGGGTCCGGCCGCGAGGAGCACCGAGGTGAAGAGCCAGCCGAACGCCATCACGTACGCCATCATCCGCGCCGCCGGGTGGAAACGCAGCGCGCGCCGGGAGAGCACGGAGAACACCGCCCAGTTCGGCGCCGACACGAGGATGAGCACGTCCCCGGGGGCCCCGAACCGGCCGTGCAGCAGGACGGCCGGGTCGCCCCGCGTCACCACCAGCACGACGCCGACCGCGGCCAATGCGATCCCGGCGACGCGGGCGGCTTTGAGCCTCTCCTTGAGCACGAGCCAGCCGAGGAGCGCCATGAAGATCGGCGTCGTGGCGACGATCCACCCGCTGGTGCTGGCCCGCGAGGTCACGAGCGCGGTGGACTGCAGCCATTGGTGAAACGTGATCCCGATCAGGCCGAGCGCCGCGAACAGTCCCAGCTCGCGCCAGGAGACCAGCGCGAACTGCCCGCGCAGCGCCACGGCGACGCCGAGCACCACCACCCCCATGGCGAACCGCAGCCAGACGACCGTCACCGGCGAGACCTCGACGAGGGCGATCTTGGTGGCGATGAACGACCCTCCCCACACGACCACCGCGAACAACCCCTCGACGATGGCGGTCGAGCGTGCGCTGCGCATCGCGATCCGATCCTCCACGCACCCTCGCGATGCCCGCCGCGGTGTGGGCGCCCCGAGGGCTTCAGTCCGCGATCGTACGCCTCCCGGCCCCCGCCCGCGCTCCGCCGCCCCGCGGGGCGCGGGGCGGGTACGGTACGATCGGACCCGATGGCCGGCGACGCTTTGGAGCGGGGGTACCGGCGCCGGGTTCGCGCCTGGGCGCTGTACGACTGGGCCAACCACGGCTTCATCACGGTCACCGCGACGACGTTGTTCCCCCCCTACTTCGTGGCGCTTGCAGCCCCGGCGTTCCTCGTTGGTGGCGCCTCCGCCGCGGCGGCGGCGCTCGCGCGCAACACCGCCTCCAACGTCTACGCCATCGCCACCTCGCTCGCGCTGCTCGTGGTGGCGGTCCTCGCCCCCCTGGTCGGCACGATCGCCGACCTGACCGGGCGGCGCAAGCGCCTGCTCCTGGTCGCGACCGCACTCGGAGCGGCGTTCGCCGCCGCGATGGCCACCGCCTCGGCCGGGCGCTGGGCGTTGGCACTCGGGCTCTACATGGCCGCCCAGGTCACGGTCAACATCGCGTTTGGCCTCAACAGCTCCCTGCTGCCGCACGTCGCGCGCCCCGGCGACACGAACCGCGCCTCCGCCCTCGGCTACGCCATGGGATACGTGGGCGGCGGCACGCTGCTCGCCCTGGCGACCGCGCTCTACCTCGGCGCGGGCCGGATCGGCCTCGACGGCAACGCCGCTGTGCGCATCGCATTTGTCGCGGTCGGGGTGTGGTGGCTGGGGTTCGCGATTCCGCTCGCCGTCGCGGTGCCCGAGCCGCCCGCGCTGCCGCCGGCGGGCGGGGCGTCCGGCAACGCGCTGCGCGACGCCTGCACCCGCCTCGCCCGCACGCTCCGCGACGTCCGCGGCCATCGCGAGCTGTTCACGATGCTGATCGCGTTCTGGCTGTACATGGAAGGGATCGGCGCCATCGTCCTGCTCGCGACCGCGTACGGCGCCGCCCTCGGCCTCCCCACGACGGCGCTGGTCGGCACGCTGCTCCTGACCCAGTTCGTCGCGTTCCCGTACGCGCTCGCGTTCGGCCGCATCCCCCACACCGGCACCTCGTGGCGCGGCCGCGCGGTCGCGATGGTGCTGTGGACGGCGGTAACGGTGCCGGCGCTGGGAGCGTTCGCCAACATCCGTGGGGGCTTGACCGTCCCTGCGACCCTCGCGCTGCTCGGAGCGGATCAGCTCCTCGGCGCGGCGTTCGCCCTGGCGGCCGGCGAACGCCTGTGCGGAACGTTTGCCCGAACGCTCGACGGCAAGCGTGCGATCTTCCTCGGCCTGGCGGTGTACGCGATCGTTCCCCTGTGGGGGTTCGTCCTCCGGACTCAGGCCGAGTTCTTCATGATCGGCGTTCTCGTCGGCGCCGTCCAGGGTGGCACCCAAGCGCTCTCGCGCGCGCTGTACGCTGAGCTATCGCCGCGGGCGAAGTCCGGCGAGTTCTTCGGCCTGTACGCCTTCTCGGAAAAGTTCGCCGGCATCCTCGGCCCGCTGCTCTACGGCGTGGTGGGCGAACTCACCCACAACCCCCGCGCCAGCATCCTCTCGGTGGAGGTGTTCTTCGCTCTCGGCGTGTTCGCCCTCAGCCGCGTCGACGTGGGCGCGGGGACACGCGCCGCCAGGGCTGAGGATGCGGCCGGACGCGGCTGACCGGGGAGCCGGCGCCAACCCGGAACCGTTACCGTAAGATACCGACGTGGCTGACCTCGTGACCACGGTCGTGCGGCTCGCAGCCGGATGGGATGTGCCGCAACGGCGCGCCTGGTACGAACATCTCGACGACCGCGCCCGCGCCGTCCCGCCGCACGCCGTCATCTACCAGGGGAGGAACGTCATCTTCCGCGACCTGGTCGAGGGGGAGGAGGTGGCCGTCAAGCGCTTCCCGGTGCGGAGCCCCGGCAAGCGCCTCGTGTACCGTCTGCGGGCGACCAAGGCGGTGCGCGCCTTCGACCACGCCCTCCGCCTCGACGCGCTCGGGGTCGGAACGCCGCGGCCGCTCGCCGCCGTCGAGGTCCGGCGCGGCGGCTGGCCGGTCGCGTCGTACTTCTGCTCGGAGTACCTCCCCGAGTTCCGCGAGGCCCGCGAACTGCGCCTGCCCGGCGCCCCCGACCGCAGCCTGTTGCTGGGGCTGCTCGGCGAGTTCGTCGGCCGCCTCCACGAGTTGGGGGTCATCCACCGCGACCTCACGTCGGGGAACGTCTTGATGGTGCCGGACGGCACCCGCCCCGGAGGGGTGTGCTTCCAGCTCGTGGACATCAACCGGATGCGGTTTGGCCGCGTCGGCCTGCGTGCCGGCCTCGCCAACCTGGTGCAGCTCCGGCTGAACGACGACGGCGAGGTGCTGGCAGGATACTGCCGGGCGCGCGGCCTCGACCCGGCCCGGCTGCGCCGCCTCTACGCCACGCGGCTCGCCTGGCGCGGGGTCACGCAGGCGGTCAAGGAGCACACCCGCCCCTGGCGCCGTCGTCTCGGGCTCTGATACCACTTTGACATCGACCATCGAGTCGTGAGCGTCGGTCGTGAGGAATCGGCCACATGACGACCGGTCGAGTTGAGGTCGTCGCTCTTGCTTGAGTAGGAGCTGGCCCGACCTGAAGGCAGAGTGCAGGCCGGCGCGTTGTCATCCGCTGCGTGGAGTCTTTCTTGCCGGTTCCGCGGGTGGTCGGATGCGGGCCCGGGCGCCCCCGCGCCCGAGCCCGCATGCTCCTGCGCCCGCGACCGGACAGGGCGATCCGCGCCGGAACCCCTCGCTGTTCTCCTCCCTCGCACAAGACGCTCGGTCGGAGCCATCGACACCCCGGCGCGGCTCGCCCGTCCGGGACCCGCGGACGCAGGAGCCAATGGCCACCCGCGGCACCGGCGAATTGACGACCCCTCCGCCCACGAACTCGGAGGTCCTGCTGTAGGCCGGGAGTCCTGGCAGGCGGCCTTGGTGCGCGGGCGGGGGCGCCCGCGCTGTCAAGCGGGGGGGGTGGCCCAGACCGCCCAGCGGGCGGAGGCCGATGACGCCGGAGCGTGCGGGGCAAAAGAGAACAGGCCTCACGCAGTGAAGAAGAGAATCGAGGCGACCCGCGGGACCGGCAATAAGGAGCCCACGCATTGACGATCATTACTCGACGATGACCGGTGAATTGGGAAGAGCGGCCGTCACCGCCCCGGAGCGGGCGGCGCCAGGATCACGTACGTGCGCCCGCCGGGGGCCGGCAGCGCGAGGCGTTGCTGGACGGTGAACCCCGACGCTACCAGCAACTCCTCCAGGGCGCGGCCCTTCCCCTTGCTCGGGGTGGCTTCGGCTACCAGGCGGAGGCCGGGCGTCTCCTCCTGCAGCCGCCGCAGCCCCCCCAGCGTCGTCACGCCCGGCGGCGTCAGCGACGTCACGAGGTCCATGACGGCGATGATCGTTTCGTCGGGCCGCCAGAGTGCGATCGGGTGCTCGGCAGCGACCGCCGCCGCCGCCCGCGCCACTGGGGCGATGTCCTGCGCCCGGTCGATCACGGGGAAAACGAGCGGCGCCCAGCACGACCACGCCACGACCCAGGCGGCCGCCGCGCTCGCCAGGAAGCGGCCCATCTGGGCACGCCGTGCCGCCCGCCAGGAGCGCAGCGAGAGCCACACTGCGCCGATCCAGCCCGCCGCCAACAGCAGCACCGCGAGAGGCGGCGCCGGTGCCCCGAGCCGGAGCACCGCGACGAGGAGCCCAGGCGGCAGCAGGATTGCCACCGCGCCGATGAGCACGCCCGTGGTGCGCGCCATGGCGCGGTCGAGCCGGCCGGGCGCGGCGAGGGCCCGCGCCGTCCACAGCCCGCCGAGCAGCGCGAACGGCGGCATCAGAACCGCTGCGTAGATGTCGCGCATCGTCGCCGCCGCCGACAGCACGACCAGGCCCGGCACGATCGCCGCGGCCGCGAAGCGCCACGCCGCGCGCTCGCCGGCAGCTCCGGTGTCGCCGGACACGACGGGCCGGCGGGCCACACGCCACGCCGCCGCCACCGCCGCGACCATCAGGAACGTCCATGGCAGCAGGTAGACCGGCAACTCCACCAGGTACGCCCCCGGCCACCCCGGGTGCGACTGGGTGTAGCCCACCCCCTGCATCGCCGTGAACCGCCCGAACAGGTTGTTGACGAAGAATGCCTTCAGGTACGCGGCCCCCTCCGGCCGCGCGCCCACCGCGAGCACCCACGGCAGCACCGCGGCGGCCTGGATCGCGAGCCCGGCCCAGAGCTCCCACGCCAGCAGCTCGCGCCAGCGCCGCTCCCACGCCACGAAGGCAAGCAGCGCGAGCGCCGGCACGATCCAGGCGACCACGTTCTTGCTCAGGAAGCCGGCCGCGAGAAACGCGTGCATGAGGGCGTACCAGCCGAGCTTGCGCCACCCCCGCGCGGCGGCGAGGCCCCGGTAGCAGCCGAGCAGCGCCCCGGCTACCGAGAACATCAGGAGGGCGTCGGTGGCGACCCAGATCTCCACCCGGTACGCGAGGTACAACGTCCCGATCGCGACGCCGGCCGCGAGCGCGGCGGCGCGGCCCGCGGCCGCGTAGGCCTGGCTGATCGACTCGTCGATGCTCTTCGGGTAGTGGGCCCCGCCGCACAGAAAGATGCCCTCGCTGGCGAAGTCGACGGGGCGCAG
>PKYI01000018.1 GCA_003133645.1 Acidobacteriota bacterium
AAGACGACCGGCGGTCGCGATCTCGCGCACGGTGCGCTGGTCGTCGACGAGCGAAAGCACATGGAACTCGTCGCGGCCCGCCGCGAGGCCGCGCGCGCGCTCGGCGTCACGCGGCGGGAGCTGTACGCCTTGACGACGCGGCAGGGCGCCCGATGAGGGCGAGCACGAGGGCACTGACCGCGGCGAGGGCGGCAGGGCCTCGGGCACGCTCGATCCGGCTCTCGGCCAGGCGCGCCAGGGCCGCGACCAGTTCGGGCTCGCTGTAGGCCGCCGCGAGCCGGAACGCGCGGTGGAGCTGCCACGGCGTCATGCCGGCCAGGGGGGAGTCGGGCGTGGTCTCGATGTCCTTGGCCAGGCGGGGCAACAAGCGTGGCTTGAACGCGCGCGGGTACCAATCCTTCCCGGCGCAGCGCTTGGGGTCGAGTTCCGCGGCGAGTCCCGCTCGCGCCGCGTGAGAGCGCACCGCGAGAGCCTGCCGCAGCAGCCGGCCTACGGTGCCCGCGAGGATCGGGCCGAGACGGTCGGGGCCGACCGCGTCGCCTCGCCAGTCGGTGAGGATCGCGCCGGCGGCGATCGCGCCGGCNNCGCGTCCTCGATCTCGCGCAGCTGCCGCTCGCCGGCCCCCGCCTGCGCCCGGACGGTGGCGGCGTCCACCTCACCCGAGAGCGCCAGGCGCTCGGCCGCCTTGGCCAGCTCGCGCGGACGGAAGCCGTACGCCTCGCAGAGGGCGTCAACTACCTCGTGGTTGCCCTCGAGGCCGGGGGCGACGCGCGCGACTAGCGAGGCCAGGACCTGCCGCTGTTTGGGTGAGACCCGCGCCTCCTCCCACGGTTTCGGCGCCTCCGGCAGCCCGATGAAGCGGGCCTCGCCGCGCCGGGCGACCGCTTCCGCCAGCGACCCGGAGGGGGCGGCCGCAACCACCACGCTCATCACCAGGCCCACGTCCGCGAGGGGCAACTTCTCGAGGCTCTCGGCGAGCAGGTCGGCGGCCGCGCGGCGGCCAGTGCCGAAGTAGGGCCGGGCATCCACGACCACCAGCAGGCGTTCCGCCGCGAAGAGCGAGGGGCTGGCCAGCTCCTGCACGAGGCGCGCGGCCGGCGGCGCCTCGTCGAACGACACGACCTCGCCGGCCGGGTGGGCCTGCCGCCATGCCGCCACGGCGTCCTGGCGCGCGAGTTCGAGCAGGAAGTCGTCGGGACTGGCGAGGAGGAGGATCTGGGTTGAACTCACGGGCGGGGCTTCGGCCTCCTCACCTGCCGGGGGGCGTCTCGCCGGCCCCGCGGCGGGCCTCGGAGCGACGCCGAGCGATCCCCGCGACCGGCGTCAGATCTCGCCGCGGTCCTGCAGCTCCTGGCACGCGATGCAGTACCGCGCCCACGGAACCGCTTGCAGCCGTTGCTTCTCGATCGGCTGTTCGCAATGGATGCACGTGCCGAAATGCCCGCTGTCGAGGCGCGCGAGCGCCTCGTCGATCATCCGGAGCATCTTGCCCTCGTTCTCCGAGAGCGAGAAGGAAAACTCCCTCTGGAACGCGCTGGTGGCGCGGTCGGCGATGTCCGGCGCCCCCGACTCGGTCTCCACCGAACCCATCTCACGGGCGCGCGACACCCCCTCCATGACTTCCTTGCGCTTGACCTGCAAGTGCTTCTTCACGGTCTTGAGTTCGATCGCGTGACTCAATCCTGCCTCCAGACGGCTAATTATACCGCAAAGCCCAACCGTCTAACCCAAGCAAGCCCGGTGATATTGCCCACCGGCTAGAAGGTCGCACGCGCGGTAGAGTTGCTCGAGCAGCACGACGCGGGCGAGCGCGTGGGGAAGGGTCAGGCGCGAGAGGGCGAGCCGCTCGTACGCGCCGGCTTTGAGGCCCCCGTCCAGCCCGAGGTCCGACCCGATCACGAACACCGTGCGCCCGCGCTGCCGGCGCTCCCCCAGCCAGGCGGCCAACTCCTCAGTGCTCCGCTCCCGCCCGCTCTCGTCGAGCGCCACCACCGCGTCCCCGGGTGCGAGGTGGCGCCGGATCGCGTCGGCTTCCTCGGCCAGCGCCTTCCTCGGGTCGCCTCCCCGGCCGGACGCCGGCCGCAGCCGCACCGTGGCGAACGGCAGGTGGCGGGCCAGCCTTGCCCCGAACTCGTCGGCGAGCGCCTCGAACGGCTCGGGCGCCCGCCGGCCGACCCACAGTAGCAGCACGCCGTTCAAAGGCCCCGGCGCCATCGGATCAGCGTCCGCCGCGAGATGCCGAGCACCGCGGCCGCGCGCGACACGTTGCCCCGCTCGGCCGCCAGGACCCACAGGGCGTACAGGCGTTCGACCTCGGCCAGCGGAGCCATGCGCTCCGCCGCCAGTCCGGCGACCGCGGGCCAGGCGTGGGCCGGCAGGCCAAGGTCGGCCGGGCCGATCGTCCCTTCGCCACCTTGCATCCGCGCCCGCGTGAGCGCGGCCTCGAGTTCGCGGAAGTTGCCCGGCCACGGGTATGCCGTCAGCAGCCGGCCGGCCTCGTCCGTCAGGGTCGCTCGCCCCTGCGCCTGCCGCCGCCCCCGGCGGAGGACGGCGCGGGCGAACGGCAGGATGTCCTCGGGGCGGTGCCGCAGCGCCGGCAGGCGAGCGTGAAACCCGGCAAGACGGTGGTAGAGGTCGGGCCGGAACGTCCCCGCGTCCACCCGCTGCCGCAGCCCATCGTCCGCCAGGGCGATGACACGGGCGCGGAATGACCGAGGGACCGCGGTCCCCACCGGAGCGTAGCTGCGCTCCTCGAGAACCCGCAGCAGCGCGGTCTGCCCTTCGGACGGCAGGGCGTCCACGCGGTCGAGCACGAGCGTGCCGTCCGCAGCCCGTTCGAGGAGCCCCCGGTGCGGGCGAGTCGCATCGGTAAACGCCCCGGCGCGGTGGCCGAACAGCGCCGAGGCCAGCAAGGTTGCCGGGACCGTGCCGCAATCCACGACCACGAACGGGCGGCCGCGCCGCCCGGCCCGATGGGCGCGGGCGGCCACGAAGCTCTTGCCCACCCCGGTCTCGCCCTCGAGCAGGAGCGTCAGATCGGTGGCGGCGAACCGCAACAGGGCGCGAGCGAGCTCCGCGGCGCGTCGGTTGCGGGTGGCGAACAGCGCGTTCACGGGCCGGACGCCCGCACCAGCGCGGTGATCTCCGGGGCATCCCCCCAGAGGCGCTCGAGCGCGTAGAACTCGCGCCTCTCCTCGAGGAAGATGTGCACGATGAAGTCCCAGTAATCCAACAGGATCCATCCGCCCTGGGCGTAGCCCTCGACGGCCAGGGCCCGCACGCCGTTCGCCACCAGGGCGCGGTCCACTTCGTCCGCCACGGCCTGCGCCTGGCGCTGCGATCCGGCCGAGCAGATCACGAACGCCTCGGCGATCGAAGTCCGCTCGGAGACGTCCAGCGCCAGCACGTGGTACGCCTTCTTGTTTTCGAGCGCCGAGGCGACCAGCCGGAGGCGGGCCTGCAGGTCAGATTTCATTGCCGGGCTCGCCCCCCTGATGGTACAGGCGGTGCTTCACGATGTAGCGATGGACCTCGGGTGGAACCAGCTCGTGGATCGAGCGCCCCAGCCGAAGGCGCTCCCGCAACTGCGTGGCCGAGACCGGAAACGGCTCATGCTGCAACAGGTAGATCCAGTTCGACCCCGGTTCCGGGTCCGGCACCTCGTGGAACGGCTCCACGTTCCGCATGCGCCCGCGCAGCTCGCCGGGCACCCTGGCCGCAAGCTCCTCGCCCCACACGGTGTCCCGGTGCAGCACGACCAGGTGGGCGAGAGAGACCAGCTCCTGCCACCGGTGCCACTCCCCGATCTGTGAGAACGAGTCGCTGCCCATGAGGAAGTAGACCTGTTCGACGGAGACACGCTCGCGGAGCTGGCGGAGAGTGTCGACCGTGTAGGTCGGGCCCTTCCGCTCGGCCTCGACGGCGGAGAGGAGGAAGCGCTCGTACGGTTGGGTGGCCAGCGCGAGCATCGCGAAGCGGTGCGAGAACGCCGTCAGCGGCTCGGCGAGCTTGTGCGGGGGGTTGAACGCCGGCACGAAGACCAGCGCGTCGAAGCGAAACGTCTCGAACGCGCGCACCGCCGGCACCAGGTGACCCAGGTGCACCGGGTCGAATGTGCCGCCGAAGAAGCCGAGTCTCCTCACCCGCGTTCCGCCAGAGCGAATACCTGCTCCAGCATACCCTCAACCCCTTCGCCGCTCACCGCCGAGATCACGGCCCAGCCGACGCCCATCTCTGCGGCCAACTCTGCCACCTCGTCGCGACGGGATTGCTCGGTGGCCGCGTCGGCCTTGGTGCCGACGAGCAGCGAAGTCCGGCTCGCGAGGGCGGGATCGTGGAGCGCGAGTTCCTGGTGCAGGACCTCCACCTGCCGCCGCACCGGCTCGACGCTCGCGAGGTCCACGAGGTGGATCAGCACGCGGCAGCGCTCGATGTGCCGCAGGAAACGGTGGCCGAGGCCGGCCCCCGCGTGCGCGCCCTCGATCAACCCCGGGATGTCGGCGAACACCAGCGACCTCGCCCCGCCGTCGCGGCTCACGACCCCGAGGTGCGGTTCCAGCGTCGTGAACGGGTAATCCGCGATCTTGGGGCGCGCCGCCGAGACCCGGGCCAGGAGGGTCGACTTGCCGGCATTCGGCAGGCCGACGAGGCCGACGTCCGCGAGCAACTTGAGCTCGAGCGCGATGTGCAGCTCCTGCCCGGCTTCGCCGGCCTCGGCGAAGCGCGGGGCCTGCCGCGTCGGCGTCGCGAAGTGCTGGTTGCCGCGCCCGCCGCGCCCGCCGCGTGCTACGACCGCTTCCTGACCGTCGCTCACCAGGTCGGCTATCAACTCGGTGCTGTCGAAGTCGCGGATGACGGTCCCGAGCGGGACCTCGATGACCGCATCCTCGCCCGAGGCGCCGCTCTGGTTGGAGCCGCGGCCGTGCTCGGCGCGGCCCGCTTTGACGTGGTGGCGGTTGTAGAGGTGCGCCAGGGTCGCCCAGTGGACGCTGGCCCGCACGATGACGCTTCCCCCGTGCCCGCCGTCGCCGCCGTTGGGGCCGCCGCGCGGGACGTACTTCTCGCGCCTAAAACTGACGCAACCGCGCCCCCCATCACCGGCCTTCACGAAGATGTGGACTTCGTCGAGGAACATCTGGCCCGTGGGAACGCGCGCGTCAGGCGGCGGGTTCGATCAGGATGAAGCGGCCGAGCCGCCCGCGATCGCGGAAGCGGATGCGACCCTCGACCAGGGCGAACAGCGTGTCGTCCCCGCCGCGGCCGACATGCACGCCGGGCTTCCAGCGGGTGCCGCGCTGCCGCACGATGATCGTCCCGGCAGTGACCAGCTCGCCGTCGCCGCGCTTGACGCCAAGCCGCTGGGCGTTCGAATCACGCCCGTTCCGGCTCGAACCCTGACCTTTCTTGTGCGCCATCTCCCCTCCCTACGCCTCGATGGCGTCGATGCGGACCTCGAGGAGGTCCTGGCGGTGGCCCGTCGTCTTGCGGTACCCCTTGCGCTTCTTCTTCTTGAATATGATCACCTTCTCGGCGCGCAACTCGCGCACCAGGGTGCCCTTGACCGACGCCCCAGCCACCAGCGGCTTGCCCACCACGACGCTCCCGGCATCGCGAACGAGGAGAACGCGATCGAACACGACCTCGGCGCCCGGCTGCGCGCCGGGCCACACCCGCTCCACCGCGACCCGTTGCCCGACTTCCACGCGGTGTTGCTTGCCACCAGCTTCCACGATAGCGTACATGCCGACTCCAACCCGACCAGTCGGGGAACGAAGTTTGTACCATACCGCCGGGCGAGTGTCAAACCTGCGGGGTCCGCAAATTTACGAATCCGCATGCGGGCCGCCCGCCGGCTCACTCCGCCCAGCGAGCGCGGATGATGACGTTCCAGCTCAAACGGCGCAGCGTGGCGGGCAGCCGACGGGCGAGTAGCTCGTCCAGGCGCACGGCGGCCCCGGCCAGCGGCGCCGCAACGCCCTGCACGGGCAGTACGACCTGGGCGAAGGGGGTGGAGAAGTAGCCCTCGCACACCGCTTCGATTTCGCTCAGGTTGTGGCACCGCAGCAACTCTTCCAGCTCGCCGGGAGCAAAGAAGTGCTGCTCGTGCGAGTACGAGCGGTCCACACGACCCCTCGCCCAGCGCAGCGCCTGAATCACGGGGTTGGCGCTCTGCGGCTCGACCGCGACGAACCACGCCCCCGGGGCGACGAAGCGCAGCGTGTTGCGGAGTACGGCACCGACATCGGCCATGTGGTGGAGGGCGTCGACCACCAGCACGAGATCGGCTTGCACCGGGGCGAGGTCGATCGTGGCCGCGTCTCCAGCCACGAATTTCGCCGCCGCATTACCGGTGTTGAAACGGCGCGCGGCCGCGATCATCTCTTCCGACCGGTCGATGCCAAGGTAGCTGCGGTACGCCCCTGCAAGGTACCGAGCTGGAGCACCCACACCGCAACCGAGTTCCACGATCGTGCCGAGAGCCGCTCCCGACGCGAGGATCGGCCGGACGGCGAGGTTGAGTTGCCGCTGCCGGACCAGGGCCGAGCTGCGCGCCAAGTCCTTGCGCGCATATTTCTCCGCGATGCGGTCGAACAGCGCCCGGTCGCGGCCTGCGTCGAGCATCGGCCGCGTCCTACCTCTTGCGCACGATGAGGTCGGCGAGCAGGCCCAGGACAAAGATCTCCAGGCCGGAGAGCGTGAGGAGCACCGTCTTGTCGGTCAGGTTCACCTCGACAAAGATATCCCAGACCATCGTCACACCAGCGCCGGCGAGGAGGAGCAGCGCAATGGGCAGAAAGAGCCGCAGCGGTTCGAAGTAGACGACGGCGCGCAGTAGTGCCAGGACAAGCCGAGCCGTATCGCGCACCGGGCGGAACTTTGAGCGCCCCAACCGCCGCCTGTACGGAACCGGGACCCATGCGATGCTCCAGCCTTCGAGCAGGGCAGCCATGGTGAGCGTCGTGCTGAACGAAAAGCCGTCGGGAAACAGGCGCAGCAGTGGGAGCACGCATTCGCGCCGGAATGCGCGCATCCCGGAGTTGAGATCCGGGATCGATGCGCCAGCCAGAAGCGAGGCGAGGAGGCCGATCAGCCATTTGACCGGCCGCCGGACGAGGGGCACGCGGGCGTCGGGGAGCACGCGGGCCCCCACCGCCTGGTCAGCGCCATCCGCCACTGCCGCGACCAACGCCGGAACCGCCTCGGCGGCATAGGTCCCGTCGGCGTCGAGCACGACAACAACCGGCGTGGAGGCGGCGCGCAGTCCCCGTTTGATCGCAGCGCCGTAGCCGCGACGCCCACCGGAGATGACCTCGGCGCCCGCCGCCGCAGCTTCAGTGGCCGTGGCGTCGGTCGAACCGTCGTCGACGACGATCACGCGCACGTTCTGCTCGGACAGCGCGGCACGAACCTCGCGGACCACCTGGCCCACACTGGCCGCCTCGTTGTGGGCTGGGATCAGAACGGTTAGGGGCGCCGGTGGAGTCACGGGGTCACTTTAGCGGTTTCTGGCGCGAGCAGAGCATCGACTTCGACCGTACCGTCGCTCCACACGCGTTTCACCTGCCAGGCGAAGAACCCCTCGATTCGGCTTTGCACTGCGGGCGATGGCGCTCCGAAGTAGTCGTTCCGGTGGTTAAGAGCGGCGATGCGCCGCGCCTCCGACCAGTTGACCAGCAGGTTGGTGACCCCCTCGTCCGCGAGCGACCGCGCCATGGCGGCCGCATCGGGGCTGCGTTCGGCCAGCACGGTGAGATAGGGCGTCTGGAAAGGATCTTCGGCGATCACGTCACGTTCGATGTAGAGGGTGCGCGCCTCGGCGACGAGGAGGATGCGGGCGTTGGCCGGGAGGTTGGCGTTGATGAACGCGGCGGCACCCAGGTAATTCACGGACGCCTCCCGAAATGTACGCGTGTTCTCGAGTCCGAGCGCGCAGGCGACGCGGGCAAACACCTCGCTCGAGACGCCACGCGTGGCGCCCCACGCCATGGCGAAGGCGAGCAGGGCGAGCGCCGCGATGCGGAGCGGGCGACTCATGGCCGCCAACGCCGCGTCCCAGGCGGCACCGCTGAGCGCGGCGAGCAGTGCGAGGGGAGCGAGCAGGTAGCGACCGAGCGGGGGCAGGAAGCTCCAGCCGAGGATGCCCAGCGCGGCTCCGCTGAGAAGCAACAACGTGCGTCGTTCACGACGTGACACCGCCCCGATGAGCACGAGCGGCGCAAGCAGCAGGTAGATTGGCCCGATATCGCCAGCGGCGCCCCGGGGATCGAAGGTGCTGAGCTGGAAGGCCTGAAGACGCACCGCAAGCCAGGCTACGAGACCGACCGGCGCGGCGGGAAGGCCCCCGGCGATTGGAGAGTGGGTCCCGACCGGGTAGAAAGGGTTGCCGGTCGCAATCAGGTTGCGAAGCAGCCAGGGCAACATTGTGGCGATGGCCCCGCCCGTGAGCAGCGCTGCGCGAGCCACCCGTCCACGCAGGCCCGGCCAGGAACCGGGTGCCACGGTGACGAGCGCAATGATCCCGAGCGGGACGGCGACCGTGAGCGAGACGAGCAGCTTGGCACCGACGGCGAGACCGACCAGACAACCGGCGAGCACCCAGGGCGCGGCCCGTCCCGATGCCCTGCCTTCAAGGGCGGCCACGATCGTGATCCATGCCGCCACCGCGAATGCCACGGCGGCAAGATCGCTCGCCGCCCAGGTCGCCGATAGGATCACCGCAGGCGTCGCTGCGAGGAACGCCGCCGCCCACCAGCCGCTGCGGCCGCGTCCGGCCAGGACGGCGGTCCCCGCAGCGGCGAGTCCGCCCATCCACGAGTGCAACGCTTGCGCCGCCCACACCGGCAACCCCGCCAGGGCATAGGTGTAGAGCAAGCCCATGGTCGCCGGCAGGAATGAGTAGTCATGCCGGGGAAACGTGATCAGGCGGTGAGCGCGCAGCCACTGGGCCGGGAACGCAAGGTGGTAGTTGAGTTGGTCGTAAAAGGCGGAGTCGATGCCAGCTGCAAGCAACGTCACCGCGCTGACGATGATAAGCACCGTCGCAGCCAGCATGGGCACAGCGGCAGGGGATGGAAGAATGCCGTCACGGACGAGACGGTAGAGACCGGCGAGCGCCGCCGCTGAGAGGACGAGCACGAGCGGTAGCGGCTGCAATAGCCCGAGGGCGCCGAACAGCGCCGCAACAATGGCCAGTGTTCCGGCGCCCGCAGCAAGACCGACGACCGTCACCGCGGCGCTTTCGGATAATGCGCAAAGCGCCAGTGGTGCGCCCAGACCCCAGGCGGCAAGCGTGAACACGATCAACCAGGCGATCTGTGCGGCCAACGTCGAGGCGGTGGTCACGGGGGCGACATTGCGGTACGGCCAGAGCACGGCAGCTGCGGTGGCAACGAAGATCAGGGCAAGCCACTGACCGTTCCGGAGGCGTGCAGACGGCACCGCTTCATGGTACCGCACCACGAACCGGCCCCGCCGGCCCCGTCTCACGTCGGTTCGTAGAGCGTTCGCCGCTGGCGGGGGACAAACCCCGCATCCGCGATGATGCGCTCCATTTCCTCGCGCGTCATGTGGTTGCGGGTTCCGGCGGCGGCCACAACGTTCTCCTCGAGCATGATCGAGCCGAGGTCGTCGGCGCCGAAGAAGAGCGAGAGCTGGCCGATCTTCGACCCTTGAGTGACCCACGACCCCTGGACGTGGCGGACGTTGTCGAGCGCCAGGCGCGAGATCGCCAGGGTGCGGAGGTAGTCGAAGCCGCCGGAGACCGGCACCTCGCCGGCCAGGGCCGTGTTCTCCTCCTGGAACGTCCAGGGGATGAACGCGGTGAACCCGCCGGTTTCGTCCTGCAGCTCGCGCAGCCGCAGGAAGTGCTCGACGCGCGCGGCGTGCGGCTCGCCGACGCCGAACATCATCGTGGCGGTGGTGCGCATCCCCTGGCGGTGCGCCTCGCGGTGCACCTCGAGCCACTGCGACGTCGAGGCCTTCGCGCGCGACCAGATGCGCGTGCGCGTCTCGTCCTCGAGCACCTCGGCGCCGCCGCCGGGGATCGACTCCAGGCCGGCCGCGCGCAGGCGGGCGATGACCTCGGGCAGGGGCAGCCTCTCGACCTTGGCGATGTACCACACCTCGGGCGCCGAGAAGGCGTGCAGGTGGACGCCCGGGAACGCAGCCTTGAGCTGCCGCAGCAGCCCCTCGTAGAAGTCGATCCTCAGGGCGGGGTGGACGCCGCCCTGGAGCAGGATCCCGGTCCCGCCGGCGGCGACGGTTTCCTCGACCTTGCGGGCGATTGCCTCGAACGGCAGCACGTAGGCGTCGGCGTCCTCCGGCCGGCGGTAGAACGCGCAGAACTTGCAGCGGTAGACGCAGACGTTGGTGTAGTTGATGTTGCGGTCGATGATGTAGGTCGCCTCGGCGACCGGGTTCAAGCGGCAACGGACGCCGTGGGCCGCCGCACCGAGCGCGTGCAGGCTCGCCTGATCGAACAGCCGCTGGAGGTCCTCCCCGGCCAGCCGCCGCCCACCCGCGGCGGCATCGAGCAGTCTCTGCACGCCCCCTCCAGGGTCGGAGGGCGTCTCGTCGGTCCGGACCCCGGACCCCGGACCCCGGACCCCGGTCGTGTCAGTCGTCAAGCCACACCTCGTCGCGGCGGGGGAGCAGCCCAGCGCCGGCGGCGAGGCGCAGGAACTCCTGCGCCCCCGCCCGCTCGTCGTCTCCCAGCCGGTAGGTCAACGTGTCCTCCAGATACTCCCTGGTGTCGCCCAGCCCCACGCCGTGCTCCCACGCCCACCGCGGCAGCAGCTCCCTCCAGCGCTCGCGGGCGAACGCGAACGAGCGCTCGAGCACCGGGGCGAGCCCTGCCGGTGCTGTTGCGCTCACCCCCCATACGGCAAAGACGAACGGCAGGCCCGTCCATTCCACCCAGGCGCCCGCCAGGTCGACCTCGACGAGCCCGGTGCGGCCGCAGACCGCGAGCGCCGGGTCGCCGATGATCACCGCCGCGTCGGCCGTCGCGAGCATCGCCTCGAGCGGCGGGCGCGACGGGACGATCCGGGGCCGGACCCCCCACCGCTGGGCGAGGAGCAGCCGGGCGAGGGCGACCGAGGTGCGCGAGGCCGTGTGCGCCGCGAGGACCCCCACCTGGGCGAGCGGCACTTTGGAGACCAGCAGCACCGAGCGGACCTCCTGCCGCGCCGCCACCCCCAACCCGCGCAGGGCGCGAACCCCGGGCATGCCCGCCAGCGCCGCCACCGGCACCAGACCGGCCACCGCCTCGCCGGCCGCGAGCCGGTCGGCACACGCCGACGGCTCGGCGGTCGCGAAACGGTAGGGGAACGGGGCGGTGATGCCGGCCTCGAGCCCGGCGAGCAGCGGGCGGGCGTTGAGGAACTGGACACCCACAATGGAGACGGGTTCCGGGCCCCGGACCCCGGGCCCCGGCGTCCGGCAACCGGGGACCGGCCTGGTCATGCCTGACTCATGGAGTCCAGGAAGTCCTTGTTCGTGCGTGTCTTCTCGAGCTGACCCTGGAGCAGCTCCATCGACTCCACGGTCGAGAGCGGGTTCAGCACCTTGCGCAACACCCACACGCGCTTGAGCTCCCACTCGTCGAGCAGCAACTCCTCCTTCCGGGTCCCCGATTTGTTGATGTCGATCGAGGGGAAGACGCGCTTCTCGGTGAGCTTGCGGTCGAGGTGGACCTCCATGTTGCCGGTGCCCTTGAACTC
>PKYI01000049.1 GCA_003133645.1 Acidobacteriota bacterium
CCGGAGCGAACTTCCGTTCGTGGACCTGTTCAAGAAGTCCCCGCCGCGGACCGACACGATCGACCTGACCGACGCGTTCCTCGCCAGGATCGTGCCCGCGATCGCGAGCCAGACCCCGGGCTTCGACGCCAGCGGCTCGCTGCTCGACCAGTACCTGCGGATCAACGGCGAGGAGCGGCGGGCGGTCCTCGCGGAGATCGCCGGTCTCGCGAAGGACACACAGGACGCGTTCCTGTGGCGCGGCGCGTTCCTCCAGATGCCCAACACGCAGCGCAAGGCCGGTTTTGCGGAGACCAGGACCTACCTCTACCAAGGCAGGCCGGTGGACCATCAGACGCATCTCGGCCTCGACCTCGCCTCGACCGAGCACGCACCGGTGCCGGCGGCCAACGCGGGACGGGTCGTGTTCGCCGGCTGGCTGGTCATCTACGGCAACGCGGTGATCGTGGACCACGGCTGCGGGCTGATGAGCCTCTACGGCCACATGTCCGCGATCTCGGTCAAGCCGGGCGACGTGGTCGCCAAGGGCCAGCAACTCGGCAACAGCGGCTCGACCGGGTTGGCCGGCGGGGATCACCTCCACCTCGAGATCTTCGTGCAGGGCAAATCGGTGGACCCGCTCGAGTGGCTGGACGAGCATTGGATCCGCGACAACATCGCCAGCAAGATCAAACTACCTTGATGACAGGGGTCCGGGCACCGGGCACCGGAACAACGTGGTCCGTGGTCAGTGGTCAGAGCCGGCCGCGCCGGCCGCAGGCCGCGCAGCCTCGAGCGCCACGCCGCGGATGGTCCGCTATCGGCGGCGCTTCGAGACTTGCACTTGCGTGTAGACTCGCGGGCATGAGCGAAGAGAGTCTCCAAGAGCGCTACGCGCCGTCGACGCGCTGCTTCGGCTGCGGGCCGGCGAACCCCGAAGGACTGCGGATCAAGAGCTTCGTGCGCGGCGACGAGATCGTCTGCGAGTGGACGCCGGCGAAGCGGCACGAGGCGTTCGACGGCGCCCTCAACGGCGGCATCATCGGCACGCTGTTCGACTGTCACTGCAACTGGACGGCGGCGCACCACCTCATGACCGCGAGCGGCGCGGACGCGCCGCCGTGCACGGTGACGGCCGAGTACAGGGTGGTGCTCAAGCGGCCGACGCCCTCGATCGGGCCGGTCACGGTGCGGGCGAGGGTCGTCGAAGCCGCCGGCGCCCGGGCGGTGGTCGAGGGCGTGATGGAGAGCGGCGGCGTTCTTACCGCGACGTGCCGCGGCGTCTTCGTCGCGGTCCGCGAGGGGCACCCCGCGTTCCACCGGTGGTGAACCCCGCGGTTGTGCTATAAGGAGCGTATGCCCGAACGGAAGTACAGGCATCGGGGGTACCAGGACGAGGAGCGTCATGACGAGCGGCGCGCCCCCGAGAGCGGGCCGCGCGAGCGCCCCGAAGGGCCGCGCGGGCGGGGACTGGGAGCGCCCACGGTGACGGTGTTCCGTTGCCGGATGTGTGGCGCGCGGCAGCAGCTCTCCGGGTCGGTGGCGCTGGATGCGGTGTGCACGAGCTGCGGCAACGACCTCCACACCTGCTCCAACTGCATCCACTTCGACACCTCGCGCCCCAAGGAGTGCCGCAAGCCGGTCCTCGAGCGCGTGACCAACAAGACGAGGCGCAACGCCTGCGAGCTGATGACCCCGAACACGGTGCAAGAGTTCGGTTCCGACCGGCCGGCGGTCGTCACGCCCGACGGCGGTGGCGTGGCGAGCCCACGGGCCGCCTTCGACGCCCTGTTCACCAAGAAGAAGTGAGTTCGGCTCGCGGCGCGCTCCGGGTCCGGAAACGCCGCCGTCCGTTCTGAATTGTCGCAGCTCGTCCCACCGCGTAGAATCTCCGCGGAGCGGCCGCTTGGATGATGCGGCCGGTTTTGGGGTCGCGAGATTCTTGCCCGTACGCCGGGCCTGACACGGGGGTGTGGCCAAGGTGAAATCCGAAGACTCGGAACTCCCGTCAGGCGCTTCCGGGCCCGGGAACCGAGGGGCGTGGCCCCCGGCGATGCGTTTTGGCATGGAGACATTGCTCGTCGCGTCGGCAGCGATCGTGAGTGCGATCGCGGTCGTGTACACCGCGAATACCTGGGGCGTGACCGGGCGTTCGCTGCCGGCGCAGCTCTAGTACCTGGCGGCTGCGGCAGCGTGGTTCGTCGTGGCAGGCCGGAGCACGTGGCGGGAGTGGTCGTAGCGGCGTCCAGAGCTGGTGCCGCTGCTGGCGACGATCGCGGTGCTCGCGGCGGCGTTCTTCGTGCGCCACTGGATGCTGGGGGTCCTGCCGCCGCCGGACCGGTGCGGGTTCGAGGAGCTGCAGATGGGGTCGGACGGGTACCGGCTGCTGCTGACCGGCCATCTGCCGCTCGAGTTCCGCTTCACCAAGGCGCTGGCCGCAGCCGGCCTGTGGTGGGGTGGGCCCACGCTCCCGGCGCTGCGCCTGCCGTTCCAGCTCGTCGGCTACGCGAGGCTGGTCCTCACCTTCCTGGTCCTGCGGCTCCTCGGCGTCGGCCGCGCGCCGAGCGGTTTCCTCACCCTCGTGATCGCCGCCTCGCGCTGGTCCGTCATCACGAGCGGGAGCGCCTACGAGGACTTCTCCGCGACGGCGGTCCTCCTGCTCCTGATGTTCTGCCTAGGCAAGCTCGACCTGCAGCGCGCGAGCGCCGGCGCCTGGGCCGCGGCGGCGGGAGGGCTGGCCGGGATCCTGATGTTCGAGAACAGCTCGTTCCGCTTCGCCATTCTGCTCGCGGTCGGATGGGTGGCATGGGTTGCATTGAAGGCGCCTTCCGGGCCGCGCGCGCACTGGCGGCCTCTGGCGCTGTTCGCCGGCGCCTTTGTGCTGGTCGCGCTGCCGATGCTCATCGACATCGTGCACCGCGGGGGGAGTTCGGTCTTCTTCGAGGCGATCGTGCGCTACCGCTACGGGCGGCACAGCCTCCTGCCGAGCGCGCTGGCGGAGAATCTGTGGAAGTCGCTGCGGACGCTGGCCGGGTTTCCCGTGCGCATCAGCTTCTTCCTTGCGCCCGAATCCGGTCACGCGGTGCAGCCGTTGAAGGGGTTGCTGCTGCTCGGCGGAGCGGTGACCGGGCTTCTGCGCGCGGGACGGCCGTTCGTGCGCGCGCTGGTGCTCGCGGCTCTCGGCGCAGTCGTCGCGTGCGCCGCGACCACCGACTTCTTCGAGGCCTCGCGTCTGGCTCCGGTTTTCTCGATCCTGTTTCTCACCGGAGGGGTGCTGCTCCAGGATCTCGGGAGCTGGCTCTCGCGGGCCGTCCGCCGGTTCACGGCCGGGCTGCAGCGCACGCCGCTCGGCAGCGAGGCGCTGGCTGAGGTGGCGGCGGCGCTTTTCTACGCGGCGCTGGCGGCGGTCCTCGTCCACTCGAGCGTTGGGCGGGTCGACGCCATGGCCGCTGATGTCGACGTCCGCAACGAGTACCTCAACAACCAGTACCTCACCGCGGCCTACCTCGCCCGGACCGCGCGGCCGGGGTCGCGGGTGATCGTGGTCACGCCCGGACAGATGCGCGACTGGTCGGCAAGCGACATCGCGCACTGGCTGTTCGCCGGCCGGCGCCTCGACGTGACGGCCGCGCCCGTGCTGCCGTCTCCGGAGACGGTTGCGCCGGGGACCCTGGTCGTCCTTGCGGCGGAGGGGCGGCCTCTCGACGAGCGGGAGGTCGGCCAACTCGGCGACCTTGCCCGCGCCAGCCGGTCCCCGGACTCTCTCTCCTTCCTCACCGAGCCCGAGGACCGCAAAGTCCTTGGTTCGGTCTGCGTGGGCTGCGAGTAGCGCGCGGCCTGGCGCCGGCTCGCGGCGCGGGGAATGACTGGTCAGGTTTGCCGAGAAGGTTGTCGCTTCCGGGTCGGGTGCAGGGATCCCCGGCGTGCCTCTGCCCCCCGGTGGGGGAGAGCCCCGGGGTGCCGGGAGGTGGGTGGCGCCCCAGGGCCGGTGATGCACGCGGTATCGTTCAGTCCATCTGGCGGCGCAGGTACGTGGGGGTGTCGAGCTCGGAGAAGTTGCCCACGTTGACGCCGTAGTCGTTCGGCAGGTTCGCCGGCAGGTACGGGCTCGCGGCCTCGGGCTGTTTCTCCGGCCGCGGCGCCTCCCTGGGAAGCGCCCGTTCGGCCGCGCGCGCCGGCCGGTCCTCGGCGGTCGCGCCGAACCCGGTCGCGACGACCGTGACCTGGATCTTCGCCTCGAGCTCCTCGCGCTGCCCGTACCCGAACAGGAACAGGCAGTCGGGGGAGCAGCGCTTGGCGATGTACTCGGCGGCGTCGTTGATCTCAGCGATCGTCGTGTCGCGGCCGCCGATGAAGTTCACCAGCACCCGCTGCGCGCCCTCGAGCGAAGCCTCCTCGAGCAGGGGCGAGGAGAACGCCTGCTGCGCCGCCTCGATGGCGCGGTGCTCGCCCTGGCCTTGGCCGATGCCCATCAGCGCCATCCCGCCGCCGCGCATCACGGTCTCGACGTCGGCGAAGTCGCGGTTGATGATCCCGGTCTCGTTGATGATGTCCGAGATCCCCTCGACGCCGTGGCGCAGCGCCTCGTCGGCGAGCTGGAACGCCTCCTCGACCGAGACCTGCGGCCCGACCATCTGGAGCAGGCGCGAGTTCGGCACCGTGATGAGGGTGTCGACGCAGGTGCGCAGCTCCTCGATCCCCTTGTCGGCGATGCGCGCCTTGCGGGTCCCCTCGAACGCGAACGGCTTGGTGACCACCGCGACCGTCAGCGCGCCCGCGTCGCGGGCGAGGTTGCCGATCACCGGCGCCGCGCCGGTCCCGGTGCCGCCGCCCATCCCGGCGGCGATGAAGACCATGTCGGCGCCCTCGATGCACTCGATGAGCTCCTCGGTGCGGTCGAGCGCCGCGCGGTTGGCGGCCTCGGGGTCGCAGCCGGCGCCGAGCGCCTTGCCGCGCGAGTTCGGGGTCACGAGTTGCAGACGCACCCCCGCCCGGCTCGCGCGCAGCGCCTGGCCGTCGGTGTTCACCGCGATGAACTCGACGCCCTTGATGCCGGCGGCGATCATGCGGTTGACCGCGTTGCAGCCGCCCCCGCCGACCCCCACGACCTTGATCAGGGCCGGCGAGGACTCGTCGGCGATGGTGATCGCAGGGTTCGAACTGCCTTTCGAATCGTCAAACGTGATCATGATCCACCTCCCCTTTTCGCAAGAACTTTGCGTGAAATTCTCGTCCACAATCCCGCGCGGCGCCGCCTCTCGCGCACTTGCGGCACCGCAGCCGGGAGCAACAAACTGCGTCCGTGCACCAGCAGCCCGACGGCGACGGCCGGCGAGCGCGCGGGCAACTCCGAACTCGCGAGCAGGTGCGTGGCGTCCGGGACGCCCTCCAGGTCGCCGAGCCGAGCCCGCTTGACGAAGACCTCCTCGGCGAGGGCGGCGAGCCCGTCCAGATGGGCGCCGCCTCCCGAGAGCACGACGCCCGTGCACGGGGCGTCCTGCGGGATCTGGCGCCACACTTCGGCGGCGATCAGCTCGAATGTCTCCTGCATGCGCAGGCGGATGGTCTTGCACAGCTCGCGGCGCGAAATCACGTGGCTGCCGCGACCCTCGATCGTCGGGACGGAGATCGTCTCCTCCTCCCCGACGTCGGCCAGGAGCATCGTGCCGGCTTCGCGTTTGGCCTTTTCCGCCCCTGCCGCAGTGGTCTGGAAGCGGTGCACGAGGTCGTCGTTGACCTTGTTGCCGCCGATCGGAAAGCATCCGGAGGCGAGGAGCTTGTCGCCCGAGAAAGCGGCGTAACTGGTCGAGCCGTAGCCGATGTCGATCACGATCGCGCCGAGCCGGCGCTCGTCGTCGGTGAGGGTGGCGTTGGCGGCGGCCACCGGGGCAAACAGGAACTCCTCCACCTCGAGCCCGGCCTCGTTGATCGCCTTCTCGATCGTGCGGACCGGGCTTTCCTGGCACGCCAGCACGTACGCGTCCACGGCGAGATGCCGCCCGACCATGGACTGCGGGTCGAGCAGGCCGTCCTGGTCGTCGAGGGCGTAGGTCGGCGACACCACGTTGAGGACGGTGTGACCCGCGGGGAGAGGTTGGCGCCGCACCGCGTCGTGCAACGCCTCGAGGTCGGCCATCGTCACCTCGCGCTCGCGCGCGCCCATCGAGATCGCGGCCCGCGTGGGCCGCCCGCTGACGAAGATCCCGGCAACCGACGCGACCACCTTCTCGGCGGGCAGCTTGGCCATGAGCTCGGCCTCCTCGGCTGCCGCCTTGATCGCCGCCACCACCGGTTTCATCTGCACGACCTGACCCGAGCGCATCCCGCTCGACGGGGCGAGGCCCACGCCGCGGATCACCATCTCGTCGCTCTCCGAGAGCTCGGCGATGAGGGCGAGCACCCGGTGGTTCCCGACGTCGAGGGCGGCGATGACGCGAGGCGCTTGCGCCATCACTTCGCCTCCTCTGGGTCCGGCGGCGCCGGCAGCACCGCGACGAGACCGGAAACGCGCGCGTCGAGCCTGACCGGCGCCGGCCACGTGGCGGTCCACGCGGTGAGGACGCGTCGGGCGGCGGCCAGGCCGGCCGGCTTCGTCGGGTCCGCCAGCACCGGCAGCGCGGTGCCGGCGAAGTGGAGCGCGACGTCGCTCGGACCGACCCGCTCCACGCGTTCGAGCTGCGCGCCCCAGGTGCGCTCGAGCGCCGGGACGGCGGCGAGCACGACGGCACTCTCCTCGGGGAACGGGGCGAAACCGTCGAGTTCGAGCAACGATCCGCCGTCGGGCGCAGGCCCGAGGATCCGCCCCTCACGATCCACGAGACGGCGGACGCCCGCGTCCTGCAACACGGCGGCTGGCTCGCGCTCGGTCACACAACAGGTCACGACGCCGTCGAGCGAGACCTGCACCGAGGCGTCGGCGACCCACGGCACCGCGAGCACGCTCGCCCGCAGCGCGCCGGCGCGGGCGGCGACGGTCGGGCTGCCGAGCGCGGCGCGCAGGACCATTTCGACATCCCGCGCGGGGAAGCGCCGGGCGCCCGAGACGCGCACCTCGCGCACCTGGAGCGCGGCGGCGAGCGCCGCGGTGACGGCGAGCACGGCCCCGGCCTGCAGCACCCGCGTGACGACGCGGCGCCAGGGGCGACGGTGGCGGACCGGCCCGCTCACCGGCTGTCCTCCACGAGCCAGCGGTCCCCGAGGTTCACGACGTTGCCGGCGCCCATGGTGAGGAGCACGTCGCCGGGCCGCAGCAGGCCGCGCAGCGCCGCCAGCGCGTCGTCGAACGAGGCGGCCGGCTGCACGTGCCGGTGGCCGGCGCGGCGCGCGGCGTCGACCACGAGCGCGTCGGTCACGCCGGGGATCGGCTGCTCGCGCGCCGGATAAATCGGGAGGACCACCACGACGTCGGCGCCCAGTAGGGCGTCTCCGAACTCGCGCGCGAAGTCGCGGGTTCGCGAGAACAGGTGCGGCTGGAACGCGACGACGATGCGCGCGTCCGGGAAGCTCTGGCGGGCCGCCTGCAGTGTCGCCGCGACCTCGCTGGGGTGGTGGGCGTAGTCGTCTACGAGCACGACGCCCTCGCGCTCGCCCTTGCGCTCGAAGCGGCGGGCGACGCCGGTGAACGCGGCGATGGCGGCCGCGATCTCGGCGAAGGGGACGCCGATCTCGAGCGCGGCCGCGGTGGCGCCGAGCGCGTTGGCGAGCATGTGGCGGCCCGGCAGCAACAGCGTCAGCTCTCCGAGTTCCGTGCCGCGGGCCACCACGCGGCACGTGGCGCCGAGACCCGAGAGCCGCACGGAACGCCCCTGCACGTCGGCCTGCGGCGAGAAGCCGTAGGTCACCGTGCGGTGGCCGAACCTGGGCAGGAGGCGGCGCACGCCGGGGTCGTCGAGGCAGGCGACCACGGCGCCGTAGAACGGCACGCGGTCGGCGAAGGTGACGAACGCCTCCTCCATCGCGCCCACCGACCCGTAGGTGTCGAGGTGCTCGGCCTCGACCGTCGTGATCACGGCGAGGGCCGGGAAGAGGGCCAGGAACGAGCGGTCGAACTCATCGGCCTCGCAGACCAAGTACTCGGAGCGTCCGAGGCGGGCGTGGGCGCCGAGAAAGTGCATCCGGCCCCCGACCACGACCGTCGGGTCGAGGCCGGCCCGCGTTAGCACGAAGCCGGTCAGCGAGGTCGTGGTCGTCTTGCCGTGCGTTCCCGCCACGGCGATGCTCCACTTCAGGCGGGAGATCTCACCGAGCATCTCGGCGCGGCGGATCACTCCGACGCCGCGCCCGCGGGCCGCCTCGACTTCCGCGTTGTCGGGCGGCACCGCCGAGGAGTGGACGAGGACCTGGACGCCTTCGAGGTGGGCGGGGTCGTGACCGACCATCACCGGGATGCCGAGGCTCTCGAGGCGCACCGTGGTTTCGCTGGCGGCGAGGTCGCACCCCGAGACGACGAAACCCTCGCTGTGGAGCAGCTCGGCGAGACCGCACATGCCGGCGCCGCCGATGCCGACGAAGTGGAGATGGCGGACGTGCCCGAAGTTCATTGGTGACCGCCTTCGCCGCCGGCTCTTTCCAGGACGAGGCGCGCGACGGCGGCGGCGGCGTCCGGACGGGCGAGGCGCCCGGCGGCCCGCCCGCGCTCGACGAGGCGTTCCGGCGTTGCGAGCATCGCGGCCAGCGTAGCGGCGAGTCTGGGAGTGGTCGCCTCGCCTTCCTGCACCACCTCGGCGCCGCCGGTCGCGGCGAA
>PKYI01000100.1 GCA_003133645.1 Acidobacteriota bacterium
TGGCACCGGCGGCCGGGAGCACTCTGGGCCGCCGCGCTGGCGCTGTTCACCCTCGCACTCCTCACCAAGACCACCGCCGCCCTGCTCCCCGCCGTGCTGCTCGTCATCGCCTGGTGGCGCAACGGCCGCCTGCGCGGCTCCGACGTGCGTCCGCTGCTGCCGTTCTTCGCCGTCGGTGCCGCCCTCGCGCTCAACACGGCATGGCTGGAGAAGACCATGGTCCGGGCCAGCGGCACCGAGTGGTCGCTGTCGCTGGCCGGCCGCCTCGTCCTCGCCGGCCGGGCGGTGGCGTTCTACGCGGGCAAGCTCGCGTGGCCCACCGACCTCGCGTTCATCTACCCGCGCTGGACGATCGACCCGGCCGCCATACGTCAGTGGCTGCCCGCACTGGCGGCGCTGGCGGTACTCGCGGCGACCTGGGCGCTGCGCGGCAGGCTCGGCCGCGGGCCGGCCGCGGGCGTTCTCCTCTTCGGCGGCGTCCTCGTTCCGGCGATGGGGTTCTTCAACGTCTATGCGATGCGCTACTCATACGTCGCCGACCACTTCGCCTACCAGGTCGCGGCGGTGGCCGCGGCGTGCGCGGCGGGCGGGGTCGCCACGCTCGCCGGGCGCAACATCGCGCTCCGGCGGGCGGCCGCAGCCGCCGGCATGGCGGTGCTGGCGGTCTTCGGGGTGCTGACGTTCAACCACGCCGAGGAGTTCCGCTCCGCCGACACCCTTTGGCGGAGCACCCTGGCCAAGAACCCCGACTGCTTCATGTGCCACACCAACTATGGCTTCCTGCTCTACCGCGAAGGAAGGGTCGCCGACGCGATCGACCACTTCCAGGCGTCGCTGCGCCTCGAGCCCGACAACGTGCCGGCCCTCCTGAACCTGGCCAAGATCGACGAGGACCGCGGCAGCCTCGACGAGGCGGCGGCCCGGCTGCGGTCCGCCCTCGCGTTCGAACCGGCGAACACGACCGTGCTGGTCAACCTCGGCACCGTGTACACCAAGGCGGGGCGGTACGACGAGGCGGTCGCGGCGTACCGGGACGCGCTCCGCCACCCGTCGCCCGCCGACTACCTCGCGCACAACGGCCTCGGCGTCGCCCTGATCCGCCAGGGACGACGGTCGGAAGCGGTCGAGGAGTTCCGCGAGGCGCTGCGCCTCAAGCCCGACTACTGGATGGCGCAGGCGAACCTCGAGCGGGCGCTCGCCTCGCAGGTCGGCCCGTCGTGAAGCGCGTAAACCCGTCGAGTCCGCAAGGGACGCGCGACCGGCGCGCAACCGGCTACGGCTGCGTGACCCGCTTCTCGGCGGCCTCTCCCCGGCGCCGCCAGACGTCGGACTGGGCCTTCTCGCCGAGCGATTCGTAGGTGCTCGCCGCCAGGAGGTAGGTCTGCGAGGTCGGGTTGGCACGGGCCATCTCGTCCATCAGGTGGTCAACCCCCGCCCGATCGCCTTGAATGAAGCGGATCACGGCAAGGTTGGCGTAGGTCTGCGAGTGGGCCGGAAACGCAGCGATCTCCCGCTGGAACGCCGCCTCGGCCTCCGGGACGCGGTTCAGCCGCGCGAGCGCGTCACCGCGGAGGTAGTCGAGGTTGTACACCGAGGGCAGCCGGAGCTCCTTCGCGAACGTCTCCGCCTGCTCGACGACCTGCAGCGCCTCCGCCGGCTTGCCCGCTTTCAACTTCACCTCCGCCATGACCAGGACCGCAGAAGGCTGGGGGTTGCGCGAACCTGCGGCAGCCTGGGCTTCGTTCTCGGCCGTCGCGAAATCGCCGCGGGCCATCGCAACCCTCGCGAGCAGCTCGTGCGCCTTCGTCGGGAGCAGGTTGACGCTACGCCTGCCCGCCGCCTCCGCCTCGTCCAGCTGCTTCAGGCCCAGTTCGACGAACCCCAGCGCCACGTCGATGTCCGGAAGCGGAATGGACGAGCGGCGCAGGACCTCGCGGTACGCGACTGCAGACTCCTGTGGGAGGCCGGCGTCGGAGAGGACCTCGCCGAGCTTGATCCAGGCGTCGAGCATCCCCGGGTCGTCCTTGACGATCGACCGCAGGGACTCGATCGCCTGCGGGTACTTCCTGTCGTCCGCGAACGTCCATGCGTCCTGCATGCGCTGCAGGTACTTGAGGTTGTCGACCGGGTTGGGAAGGTTCGTCGCCGCGCTGTTGTCGCGCAGGCCCCCGATGTAGCCGAGCGCGGCCAGCTTGCGCAACGTCTCCTCGTCGACCGGCGACGGCTTCTCGTTGCCGGTCGGGTAGCGCTTCAAGGCCTCGGCGAGGCGGGCGGCGACGGCCGCCTGGGAGCCGATCAGGTCGTGCTTCTCGGCGGGGTCGGCCACCATGTCGTAGAGTTCGGGGCGAGGCCCGTAGATGTATTGGTAACGGTTTTCGATCACCGAGCGGAGATCGCTCCAGCCGAGCTGGAGCCTGGGGAAGAGCGTCTCCCCGAAGATGACGCGAACGGCCCTCCCCTTCCCGTCGATGTCGAGGAGCGAGGTCCCGCTCACTTCTTTCGGCGTGGGAAGGCCGAGCACCGCGTCGACGGTCGGGACGATGTCGGAGAGCTGCGCCGGCACGCTGATCCGGCGCCCCGCGCCGAACTCCCCCGGGAACTTGACGATCATCGGCACGTGGAGCACGTCGCGGTAGAGGAGGATCGAGTGCTGCTCCTCGCCGTGGTCGCCGAGCCCCTCGCCGTGGTCGCCGACCAGGACCACGATCGCGCGGTCGTAGACGCCGAGCTTCTTCAGGTCCTCGAGGAAGGTGCCGATGATCGGGTCGGCCGAGGCGACCCCGCCGTCGTAGGTGGCGCCGTACAGGCTCTTGAACGGCTCCGGGGGGTCCCACGGACGGTGCGGCTCGTAGATGTGGAAGAAGAAGAAGAACGGCTCCGACGCGTGTTTGGCGATCCAGTCCCTGGCGAAGATCTCGGTCTTGTCGCCGGGGCGCCGGTAGCGCACCGAATCCACGCCGGGGGTGGGCCCGACGGAATCGTCGTAGTAGTCGAAGATGTGTCCCAGTCCGGTCTCGTACCGCAGCACGTATGAGGAAACGGCGGCGCCCGTGGCGTACCCCTGCTTCTTCAAGTAGAAGGGGAGGTTGAAGTGGTGATCGCCGTCGAAGACGAACCCAAGGTTGTTGCGCACCCCGTGCTCGGGCGGCAGCTCGCCCGTGAGCATGGTGGTGTGCGCCGGGAGCGTCATCGGGCACGGCGTGTAGGCGTTCTCGAACAGCCATGAGTCTTTGATGAAGGCATCGATGAACGGCGTGCGGATCTTCGTGTAGCCGTACGCCGGCAGGTGGTCGGCGCGCAGCGTGTCGATTGAGATCAGGATGACGGGCGCCTTCGGGGACGTGGGGACGCCCCCCTGGGCCCGCCCGCAGGAGACCGCGAGGAGACCGAGCAACACCGCGGCGGCCACCCGCACCGCCGCGGACACCGCCGTCGGGCGCTGCCCGCCACCGGCGAGCGCGCCATCCGCCCACCGCCGTTCCTCTCCGCCTTGTCCCCGTTCCCGTTGGGTTTCCACCACGTCCCCCCCTGGCCCGCGCCGCACATTCGGCCGCGGCGGATTCTACGCCGGCGCCTCGGAGGCGACAACGCGGCGGGCGTGGCGGTTCGTTCCCGCGGCGCGCGGCTGCGGCCGCTTCGCGCTACAATACGCCCATGCCCGAGCTGAGATGGTCCGAAGGCGACGTGCCGCGGCGGCTGCGTCTTGTGACCTCGCCTTCCGGGATCGGCCGCGCATCCGACAACCAGTTGGTGCTCAAAGACTTCTCGGTCTCGCGCCACCACGCTCGGGTGGAGCAGCGGGGCGACACCTGGTGGATCGTGGACCTCGGCTCCACCAACGGGGTCAAGGTCAACGACCACTACGCCACCGACGCCATGCTGACCGAGGGCGACCAGCTCCAGGTCGGCAACTTCACGCTCTCGTTCCATCGCGGCGACTCCGGGGCCGGCCTTTCCGCCAGCTCCTCGACGTTCCTGCGCACCCTGGAGGAGTTCCGCGAGGACTTCGCGCTCGAGCCGGAGCAGGCCAAGAAGGGCGCCGGCGCGACCCCGCGCGAGCGCGTGCTCGAGGCGCTCGCGCAGGTCGCGCGCACCCTGCTCGAGGTGGAGGAGCTCGAGCCGGTGCTCGTCAAGGTCATGGAGGCCGTCTTCGCCCAGTTGCCGGCCGAGCGCGCCTACATCCTGCTCTTCAACCCCGAGGGCCAGGCCGAGCTGCGCATCGCCCGCTCCCGGGGCGGCGCCGCGCTGCCCGAGGCGCCGGTGTCGCAGACGATCCTCGACCTCGTGAGCCGCCAGAAGGTCGCCGTTCTGACCTCGGACGCACAGTCCGACGAGCGCTTCGCGGCCGGCCTCTCCGTCCGCATGCACCAGATCCGCTCGGCGATGTGCGCGCCGCTGTGGCACCGCGACAGCGTGATCGGGGTGCTCTTCGTGGACACGCCGCTCGCGACCGGGAGCTTCACCGCCGAGAACCTGGACCTGCTCACCGCCCTGGCCAATTACGCCGCGGTCGCCATCGACCGCGCCCGCCTCAACGACCACATCCGCGAGGCGCGGCGGGCGCGCGAGCGGCTCGAGCGCTACCACTCCCCCGCGGTGGTCGAGGCGATCGTCGGGCGCCACCGCGACGCCGCCGACGCCGAGCGGCACGAGACCCGCGAGGTCTCCGTGCTGTTCGCCGACCTGGTGGGGTTCACCGCCCGCTGCGAGGGGATGGACCCCCCGGACGTCGCGCGCTTCCTGGGCGAGTTCTTCACCCTGGCCTCGGACTCCGTGTTCGAGTTCGGCGGGACGCTCGACAAGTTCATCGGCGATGCCGCGATGGCGTTCTTCGGCGCCCCGCTCGAGCAGGCCGACCACGCCGAGCGGGCGGTGCTGGCCGCCCTCGCTTTGCGCCGTCGCCTCAAGACCTGGAACCGCGAGCGCGTGCTCGCCGGCCTCGACGTGGTCGAAGTGCGCATGGCGATCAACTCCGGCCTCGTCGTGGTCGGCGAGATCGGCTCGGCGACCCGTGTGGACTACACCGTGCTCGGCAACACGGTCAACGTGGCCGCGCGCCTCGAGGAGATCGTCGCGCAAGCCGGGCAAATCGTGCTCGGCGCCGCGACCCAGCGCGGGGTCGCCCACCTCTTCCCCACCGAGCACCTCGGCAACGTGCAGCTGCGCGGCCTCCAGGGCAAGCTCCCGGTGTTCCGCCTCATGACCGAGGAGATCACCGGCGTCGGCGAATGAGCGCCCTCGAGTCGCTCGCGTTCGTCACCTCGAGCCCGCACAAGCACCGCGAGGCCGAGGCGATCCTCGGTTTCGCGCTCGAGCGCATCGCGCTCGACCTCGCCGAACCCCAGGGTCTCGATGTCGTGGCGGTGGCACGGGAAAAGGCCCGCGCCGCCTTCGAGTTGCTCGGGCGCCCGGTCCTCGTCGAGGACACCTCGCTCGAACTCGCGGCGCTCGGCGGGTTCCCCGGGCCGCTGATTCGCTGGCTGCTCGAAGCCGCGGGACCGGCCGCGATCGCCCGCATGCTCGACGGCTTCGCCAACCGCGGCGCGCGGGCGCGCTGCGCCGCCGTCGCGTGGGACGGCACGCGCGAGTGGCTGGGGGTCGGGGGCGTCGTCGGGACGATCGCGCGCGAGCCGGCCGGCGCCAGTGGCTTCGGCTGGGACGTCGTGTTCCTCCCGGAGTGGGGCGGCGGACGAAGCTACGCCGAGATGCCCCCCGGCGAGAAGAACGCGCGCTCCCACCGCTCCCTCGCGCTCGCGGCCCTGCGCCGCGAGCTTCTCCTGCCGTAGCGGCGTTTGCTCGCAAACGCCGGCCTCCGTGGCGCGGCTACCCAGCTCCAATGGCGCGGGCGCCCTCGCCCGCGCTCAACAGCCTTCAATCGCCTGGCCTTCGCAGGGCGGGCGAGGGGCGCCCGCCCCACAGAAGACCCAAGGTGGGGCGCGACCACCGGGCGCGCGGTCATCGCACCCGGGGAGCATGAGACCGCCCGGGCGGCGCGAGCCCCACACCAAACAAACGCACAGAGAAGCGCCCCGGTGGAGACCACCGGGGCGCCGAGTGTGGCGTGGTTCGAGTACGACTGAGGCTAGAAGCGGACGCCGAACGACACGGTGATCGTGCGCGGCAGCTGGTAGCTGGTGGCCGAAAGCGGCTTGCCGAAGTTGGGGCCCTTCTGCCAGTTCGCGCCCATCGCCTTGCAGTCCGCGGCGGCGGTGCCCTGCGGGCACTCCTTGGGCGCCGTGGTGAACGGGTTGAAGAGCAGCCAGCTCGAGCCGCTATAGCGCGTGTAGATGGTCGAGTCCGGGCCGGTCACGGCCTGCTCGTTGAAGATGTTGGTGATCTGCGGGATCACGTAGAACTCCAGCTCGGTGCCGAGCGCCGGCAGCTTGAACGAGTAGTTGACCGAGAGGTCGGTGCTGGTGACGCTGTCGGTGACGTAGGCGCCGCGCTTGGAGAAGAAGTAGGTCACGGTCGTCGGACGTTGCGCGTAGCCGGGGTTGGTGACGTACTGGTAGGAGTAGATCTGGCCGGCCGCCGAGTACGGCGTGCCCGACCAGTAGCTCTGCATGAGGCTGGCGCTCAAGGTGTTGTGGCGGGTGTTGATGAGGTCCCATACCGCCCACACGCGGCCACGGTGGCGCTGGTCGTTGGAGAGGTTGCCGATGGGGTTGGTCCAGCTCTGTTGCGAGTACTCGGGGTAGTAGTAGGGGTTCGAGGTGTTGGAGATCGGGCCGGAGCCGGCGGTCTCGCCCTCGTAGTTGCCGTAGCTGTGCGACCAGGTGTAGTTGCCGGCGAGCTGCCAGGCGTCGTTCAGGCGGTAGCTGGCCTGCAGGTTGACGCCGTCGTACTTCTTCGAAAGCACGTTGTCGTTGCCGATGATCTTGAGGTCGCTGACGTTGCCGAGCGAGTCGGTGACCTGGCCGGTCGTCATGTCAACGCGGGTGGAGTAGAGATCCTTGTACTCGCGGTGGACGTAGTCCATGCGGAAGAGGCCGCGGTTGCCGAGGCGCTTGGTGAAGCCGATCGTGCTCTCCTGCGCGTACGGGGACTTGAGGTCCTTGCCCACGATCTGCGACAGGCCCGCGATCGCGCCATAGGCGACGCTCCGGCCGACCGGGCCGCCGATCGAGTTCGTGCCGTTGGCGTACAGCCACGCGAACACCTGCTGCAGCACCTGGTGCTCGTTGAGGCAGGCGCCCGGGTTGGCCGGGTTGCAGTCGGTGTTGATGTCCGGCCCCTCGTAGAGGTAGCCGAACGACGACGGCGAGCCCGCGCCCTGGGAGGCGACCGAGCCCGCGATCGCGGTCACGTAGTTGCCGTGCGAGGCGTTGATCACCCAGTTGCCGTCGCCGTTGATGTCGTAGCTGGCGCCGAGGCGCGGGCTGATGCGGCTGTCCTTGGCGACCGTGTTGTGCGAGGCGTCCTCGCCGTCGTTCTTGTCGTAGCGCACGCCGACGTTGAACGACCAGTTGTTGTTGAGGCGCCACTTGTCGTTGATGAAGGTCGAGTTGGTGCGGAAGTTGGTGCCCTGGGACTGGGCCAGCACCGCCCAGTAGGTGAAGTCGGAGCTGCCGTCGCCGTACACGATCGGGATCGGCTGCTGCAGCACCGGGTCGAGGACGATCGCGCCGCCCGCGGTGCTGAGGTACGAGGTCGGCCAGTAGACGTAGTTGGAGCCCGACTGGTAGTTGTTCGAGAGGCGCATGTCGTTGAACGAGTCGTAACCGACCACGATGTCGTGCGAGCCGAGCGTGTCGGAGGTCGCGAACCAGGAACCCTTGACCAGCCAGTCCTCGTTGTCGCGCTTCTCGGGGGTGCAGACGCCGCAGAACGTCGGGGCGTTCGAGTACCAGTAGTGCACGTTGTCGCGCACGAGGGTGCCGTTGACGTAGTCGCGGGAGTCGCCGCCCGAGCCCACGAACGTGAAGTGGCGCTTGGAGTACTGCCCCTCGACGAAGAAGTTGTTGGTGATGATGCCGGTGTAGTTGACCGCGAAGAGGTCCTGCGGCAGCTGCCGGGACTTGTCGAGGCTCGCGAGGTCGAGGATGGTGCCGAACACGTTGTTGAGCTGGTCCGTGGTCACCTTCATGTAGGAGGCGATCACGCGGTGGTTCGGCGTGAGCGAGAAGGTGAGCTTGCCCTCGTACCGCTTCTGGTCGTCAACGCTCGTGTATGGGATGTTGGTCGCGTACGTCTGGCCGTTGGTGGTGAGCTTGCGGTCGCGGCCGGCGGCGAAGAACCACAGCTTGTCCTTCAGGAGAAAGCCGCCGAACGTCGCCTCGTAGACCGAGTTGATCTTGTCGTTGCGGCTCGCGGTCTTCGGGGTCTTGGCCGCCCACTTGTCGCTGGAGAGCGAGTCGCGGAACGACGCGTGGAACTCGTTGCCGCCCGACTTCGTCAGGGTATTGACGATGCCGCCGGCGAAACGGCCGTACTCGGCCGAGATCGCCGCCGTCTGGGTCGTCGTCTCCTGAATGGCGTCCTCGATGTAGAGGACGTTCGGGGTGTTGCGGACGTTGTCCTGGATCACGACGCCGTTGACCATGTAGAGGTTCTCGTACGACATGGCGCCCGAGATCGAGAGGTAGCCGGAAGGACCGGTGGTCGCCACGCCCGGGGTCAGGATGGCGGCGCTGGTGATGCCGCGGGCGATCGGCAGGGTGTTGATCAAGCTCTGGTCATAGGTCGTCGCGACCTGGTGCGACGACGAGATGTTGTCGTAGGTCCCGGTGACGGTGACCTCCTCGGCGACCTTCGCGGTCGGCATCGTCGCGTTGAGCGTCGAGGTCTGCGCGGCGTTGATCTTGATGGTCGTGTCGAGCGTCTGGAACCCCATCAGCTCGAACCTGACGTGGTAGTCGCCGGCGGGGAGAAAGGCGAAGATGTAGCCGCCGGTCACTTCGGTCACGGCGGTACGCGCGCCCTGCAGGTTGGGCGAGGTCACGGTGACGGTCACACCCGGGAGCGGGTCTTTGCCGTCGGTGGCGCGCCCGGTCAGCGTCCCAGTCGGGTTCTGCGCGAGCGCGGGCAGCGCAACGGCGAACAGCATTGCAGCTACGAGCACGAATCTGGTGAACTTCATTTGCACGTCCTCCTTAGGTATTCGATTTGCTGCACGCTTCGGAACTGCGATCCTCAGCACTCGACCTCCAACGTTTCCCTTCGGACTTCCTTCGAGTGTTCGAGATCCTCCGCGCCACCTCCTTCCCCGTTTTCCTCACTTCCGTCGTTCTTACTACATGTGAAAGACCACTACATGCTCGAACTCCCAAGCCGGCAAGTGGCCGGCACATCATCAGGCAACACCGTTGCTCAAACGTCTCAGTTTCCAACCGCATCTCAAGGATGCGGCGGCGCCGTTTCCACGCCCGAGCGACTCTAGCAACAAAATCAAGCCGAGACAAGCGCAGCTATGTTCAGTATTGTATAGTCTTAGAGCTGAGACTCGATTGCGAGAAATTCCCTCAGCGCAGCGACGACGGCCGCCGGCTGCTCCAGGGGCACCAGGTGGCCGCTTTCCGGTACAATGACGAGCCGCGCCCCCGGAACGCCAGTCGCAAGAAGCTCCGCACTTGAGACAAAGTCTTGGATCTCGCGCGCCCCGCGCACGACCAGGGTCGGCGCCGCGATCTCGCCGAGCCGGTCCGTGAGCTTCCACACTCGGTCCGGGGCGTCGCGCACGGTCGCCAGGTACTCGCCCGCCGGGAACGTCCGCAGCATCGCCTCGAGGCGCCCGCGGGCCCCCGGCCGCGCCACGGCGCTCGCGATCAGGGGGTGCGACAGCCAGACCTCACCCATCACCGCAGCCGGACCAGCCGAGCGGATCGCCTTCGCGAGCGCCTTGAACGATGCGAGCAGGTCGGCTGAGAGCGGGGCGTCGGGCACCAGGGGGCCGATCAGCGCCAGCGTCCGCACCAGCTCGGGCCGGCGCAGCGCCAGCTCGAGCGCGATCCCGCCGCCTTTCGAGAGCCCGACCAGGTGGGCCGGCCCGCCGGCCACGCGGGCGATCACCTCGGCAAGGTCGGCGGCGTGGTCGCCCCAGCGGTATCCCGACGGCGGGGACGCGCTGCGGCCGTGGCCGCGCTGGTCGTAGCGGATCGCCCGCAGCCCCGCCGCGACCAGCGCCGGGACGATCTCGTCCCACACGCGGAGGTCGAGGGTGTGGCCGTGGAGGAGCACGACCGGTTCGCCCTCGCCCTCGGCGACGACGTGCAACGCCACCCCGTCACGTTCCAGGATCACCGCGCCGTCCTGAAGGTGAAGGTGACCGGCGCGGCCAGCTCGTGGCCGCCCGCGTCCTCGACTGCGTCCTGCGCGAGCGTGACGTGAAACGTGTCGCCGGGCGCGAGGCCGGCGGCCGGTTGCCACACCACCCACCAGTTCTCGGCGTCATAGCTCACCTGTCCGGGGACGAGGCCGCTCGCTTCCCCGAGCACGGTCACGCCGTCCGCTTTCAGCGCGGTGGGGCGCAGCGGCTCCGACAGCGAGAAAACCAGGCGCGGCCGGCGCGCCGCGACGACCGCGGCCGCCGCCGGGAAGTGTGATGTCACGGCCGGCGGCAGCGAGCGTTCGGCCCCCTCCCAGCCGGAGCTGGCCGCGAGGTTGATGGAGACGTAGAAGACGGCGTTGAGCAGCTCGGGTGGCGGCGGCGGCGGGAGCGGCAGGCCGTGGTCGTGCGTCTCCTTCGTGAGGATGACCGCGATCGCGACGACGGTCACGACACCGAGCACGACCAGCCCGGTCGAGACGTGGTCCAGCACGGCGCGGACGTCGGTGACGGCGCCTTCCCTGACCGCGACCGTGGTGCTCTTGTCCGACAGCCGCACCACGTTGCCGGATTCGTCCAGGCGCGCCGGGAACCGCACACGGTACTCGCCTGGAGGCAGCCCGGCGACCGTCCACGCCGGGTTCAGCGAGCGGAACACGGGGACCCAGCCGCGACCCGACCGGCGATCGACCTCGCCCAGGATCCCGTCGGGACCTGGGCGCCCGGCGCGGCGCGCGCTGTCGTCGACGAACACCTGCACCGAGACGCCGCCCCCGGGGCCCCGGAGCGGACGGGTGCCGGTGGCCTGCACCGACATGCAGCCCGAGAGCACGAGGGTGAGCTGTCCAAGGACGAGGAGCGCGGCGAGGGCGCGACGTGGCATGCCGCGAGTGTCGCACCCGAAGCCCCGCCCCGCAAGGCAGGCACAGAGAGGCGTGGTCAGTGGTCAGTGGTCCGCCCGACCGCGCCGGCCGCAGGCCGCGCGGCCTCGATCCCCTCCCTCGAAGACGAATGCTTTACCGAAGGCAGGGCCTCGCAACTTGAGGCGTGTAGCCGCGCCGCCGAGAGTGGGCCAGATGCTAGGAGGGCAAGGTGGTCGGACCGGAGCGTAGCCGGAGGCTACGTGAGGATCCGAACCGCCGCAGCCCGACAACGCAGATGGTCCGCTATCGGCGGCGCCCTCCGGCCCGGTTCCCGGCCTCATCGCCTCCGGGTGGCGACGGCGAACGACCGGGCCAGCGCCTCGATCTCGCCGGGCAGCTCCGGGACGTCCCCCAGTTCGCCGATGCGATCCACGAGGACGGACCCGACGACGACGCCGTCGGCGAACCGCGCGATCCGGGCGACCTGCTCGGGGGTCGAGACGCCGAACCCGACCGCCACCCGGCTCTTCGCCAGCTTACGGACCAGCCGCACCTGCTCCTCGAGGCCCTCCTCGAGCGCGGCGCGGGCGCCGGTGACGCCGGTTCGGGCGATGAAGTAGACGAAGCTCCCGGCGAGCTTCCGCACCGCCTTGACGCGCTCGCGCGTCGAGGTCGGCGCCAGCAGCAGCACGAGCTCGACCCCCACCCGCCGCAGCGCCTCGTGCGCGGGGCCAGCTTCCTCCACCGGGACGTCGGTGAACAGCACACCGTCCACGCCGGCCGCCGCGGCATCGACCGCGAACCGGGCGAGCCCGTAGGCGTGCACCGGGTTGAAGTACGTGAACAGCACGACCGGCAATTCGCTCGAGAAGCGCAGCTCACGCACGAGGCCGAGCACCCCGGTGAGCGACGTGCCCTGCGCGAGCGCCCGTTCCGCGGCGCGCTGGTTGGTCGGGCCGTCGGCGATCGGGTCGGTGAACGGCACCCCGAGCTCGAGGATATCGGCGCCGGCGCGCTCGAGGGCGCGCGCGAGCACCACGGTGCGGGCGGGCACGGGATCGCCCGCGGTGATGTAGGGGATGAACGCGGCCCGCCGTGCCTTGCGCGCCCGGAGGAACGCCTTCTCGATCCGGCCGCTCATAGCTTCACCCCCTCGAGTCTCGCGACTTCGACGACGTCCTTGTCGCCGCGGCCCGAGAGGTTCACGAGGACCGCCTGGCCGCTGCCCATGCGCGGGGCGACCCGGGCGACGTAGGCGACGGCGTGGGCGGTCTCGAGCGCGGGCACGATCCCCTCGAGTTCCGAGAGCAGGTGGAACGCGTCCAGCGCCTCGCGGTCCTCGACCCGCACGTACGAGACGCGGCGGGAGTCGTGCCAGAAGGCGTGCTCGGGACCGACCGCGGGGTAGTCGAGACCGGCCGACACCGAGTGCGTCGGGACGACCTGGCCGTCCTGGTCCTGGAGGAGGTAGCTGCGCGTCCCGTGCAGGACGCCGGGGGAGCCGCCGGCGAAGCGCGCCGCGTGCTCGCCCAGGCGCGTGCCGCGGCCGCCGGCCTCCACCCCGACCAGCTCGACCTGCCGGTGCGGGACGAACGCCGAAAAGATGCCGGCGGCGTTCGAGCCTCCGCCGACGCACGCCACCACCAGGTTCGGGAGCGAGCGGTGCTGCGAGCGGATCTGCAGCAGCGCCTCGCTCCCGATCACGGACTGGAACTCGCGCACCATCACCGGGTACGGGTGCGGCCCGAGCACCGAGCCGAGGACATAGTGCGTGGTCGCGAGGTTGGTCACCCAGTCCCGAAGCGACTCGTTGATCGCGTCCTTGAGCGTGCGCGCGCCCGCGTCCACGCCGACGACCTCGGCGCCGAGCAGCTTCATCCGGTAGACGTTGAGCGCCTGGCGCCGCTCGTCCTCGGTCCCCATGTAGACCCGGCACCGCAGCCCGAACAGGGCGGCGGCGGTGGCGACCGCGACGCCGTGCTGGCCGGCGCCGGTCTCGGCGATCACGCGCACCTTCCCCATCCGCCGCGCCAGCAGGCACTGGCCGACGGCGTTGTTGATCTTGTGGGCGCCGGTGTGGCAGAGGTCCTCGCGCTTGAGGAAGACCTGCGCCCCCCCGAGGTGCTGGGTGAGCCGCGCCGCGCGCGAGATCGGGGTGGGGCGGCCGCAGTACGTCGCGAGCAGGCCGGCGAGCTCGCGCCGGAAAGCACGGTCGCGCCGCGACTCCTGCCAGGCCGCGGTCAGCTCCGCCAGCGGCGCCATCAGCGTCTCCGGCACGAAGCGGCCGCCGTACGGCCCGAAGTATCCACGGCTGTCAGGTACCGGTTTCATCGTCCTCCCCCCGCGACTGCCACCACCCACCCTACCACCCGGTGCAGAGCTCAGAGTTGAGAGTTAAGAGTCAAAAGCTGAAAAGCAAGAGAACTACAGCCAAAAGACCCAAACCGACCAACAGAAGGGGCAACAAGCCATCAAGGGTGCCCGGAAGGGCGCTCGGCGCTACGGACGGCGGCGACAAAGGCGCGCATCCTGGCGGCGTCCTTGCCGCCAGCCGCGGCCTCCACGCCGCTCGCGACGTCGACTCCGGCCGGGCGGACCCGTTCCACGGCCGCCGCGACGTTCTCCGGGTCGAGACCGCCGGCCAGCCAGAACTCGAGGTCCGCGGGCGCGCCGGCCAGCACGCCCCAGTCGAACGGCCGGCCGGTGCCGCCGCCCGAGGCGGAGGCGGTGTCGAACAGGATCCGGGCGACCCGCGCGTAGCGCGCTACGCCGGCCCAGTCCACGGCGCCGGAGACGGCAACCGCCTTGATGACCCGCGCCATCCCTCCGAGCGCCGCGCACGCCTCCGGCGGCTCGTCGCCGTGGAGCTGCACCAGGTCGAGGCGGGCGTCCTCCCGCGCCCGCGCGACGGCCTCGACGCCGAGGTTGCGGAAGACGCCGACCCTGGCTGCGCCCTCCACGCCCCGGATCCACGCCGGTGACGGCCCGACGCACCGTCGCGACGCCGGGTCGAAGACGAACCCGACGAAGTCCGCGCCCGCCGCCACGGCGGCGCGCGTGTCGGCGAGGTTGGTGAGGCCGCAGATCTTGACGGTCACGCGCACGCCACCAGCTCCGCGAGCGCCGCGCGCGGATCGGCCGAGCGCAGCAGGTGCTCGCCGATGAGGAAGCGCCGGAAACCGCCCGCCGCCAGCGTCCGCACGTCGTCCGGCCCGGCGATCCCGCTCTCCATGACGGCCACGCGCCCGGCGGGGACGCGGCGAGCGAGCGCCGCCGCGCCCTCGAGGTCGACACGGAAGGTTTCGAGGTCGCGGGCGTTGACCCCGACGACCGTCGCCGGCAGCGCCAGCACCCGCTCGAGGTCGCGGGCGTCGTGCACCTCCACCAGCGCCTCGAGGCCAAGCTCCCCGGCCACGCCGAGCATCTCGCCGAGGTGCGGCCCGGGGAGCGCGCGGGCGATGAGCAGCACCGCGTCGGCGCCCAGGAGCACGGCGTCGAAGAGCTGGCGAGGGGCAAGCAGGAAGTCCTTCTGCATCACGGGAAGCGCGGTCGCTCTCCGCACGGCCGCCACCCACCCCGGCTGTCCCGCGAAGAACTGCGACTCGGTGACCACCGAGACCGCGGCAGCGCCGCCGGCCTCGTAGGCGCGCGCCAGTTCGACGGGCTCGAACGGCTGCCGCAGCCACCCCTTGGAGGGTGAACGCCGCTTGCACTCCGCGATCACCCGCACGCCGGGGGCATTGAGCGCCGAGAGCAGGCTGCGCCGCCCCTCGCGCCGGCGGGCGCCCGCCGTCTCGCGCGCCCGCGCCTCGAGGCCAGCCGGCTCCGGCTCCTGCGCCAGGCGGTCGCGAACCGCGTCCGTGATCCGCACCAGGATGTCGGGCTCGGGTGCGCTCACGACGCGCTTCCCCGCGCGGCGCGGATCACCGCGTCGAGCTTCGCCGCAGGCGCGCCCGCCGCGAGGCTCGACCGGCTCCGCTCGAGGCCCGTCGCAAGGTCGGGAGCGACGCCCGCCACCACCAGGGCGGCCGCGGCGTTGAGCGCGACCGCGTCCGCGGCGGCCGAGCGCTCCTCGCCCGCGAGGATCGCCCGCAGCCTGGCGGCGTTCTCTGCGGCGCCGCCGCCGGCCAGCTCGGTGTGGCCGGCGCGGCGGATGCCGAGTGCTTCCGGGTCCACCACGGTCTCGCCCCTGACCTGCCCGTCGCGCACCTCGATCACCAGCGTCGGGGCGCACACCGACAGCTCATCGAGGCCGTCGTTGCCGTGCACGACCCAGGCACGCTCGGCCCCCAGCTCGGCGAGCGCGCCGGCTACCAGCCTCATCACCGCGCGGCTGTACACGCCGACCACCTGGCGCCGCACCCCGGCGGGGTTTGCGAGCGGCCCCAGGAGGTTGAACACCGTGCGCACGCCGAGGGCGCGGCGCACCGGCATCACGGCGCGCATCGCCGGGTGCAGCCGCGGCGCGAACAGGAACGCGAACCCCACCTCGTCGAGGAGCGCCCCGAGCCGCTCGGGCTCGAGCTCGAGCGGCACCCCGAGCGCCTCCATCACGTCGGCGGAGCCGCACCTCGACGACACCGAGCGGTTGCCGTGCTTGGCCACCGCGACGCCGCAGGCGGCGGCCACGAGCGCCGCGCCGGTCGAGATGTTGAGCGTGTGGGCGCCGTCGCCGCCCGTGCCGCAGGTGTCGATGAGCGGCGTGCGGCTGCTGGGGACCGCGACCGCGAACGAGCGCAGGACCCGCGCCGCTGCGGCCACTTCGCCGGGAGTCTCGCCCTTGGCCCGCAGCGCGATCAGGAACGCGGCCTGCTCCGGCTCCGACCACTCGCCAGCCATCAGCGCCGTGAAGCACGCCTCGGTGGTCTCGGCGGGCAGATCCTCGCCCGCCAGCAACGGCTCGAGCACGTCGCGGATCACGCCGCCACCTCCACCTTCAACCCGGCAAGGCCGAGGAAGTTGGCGAGCAGGCGCTTGCCGCCCCGGGTCAGATACGCCTCGGGGTGGAACTGCACGCCGAAGTGCGGCCGGCCGCGGTGCGCGAGCCCCATCACCAGGCCGTCGTCGGTCCACGCCACGACCTCGAGGTCGGGGGGGAGCGACGCCCGTTCGGCGACGAGCGAGTGGTAGCGCGTCGCCTCGAACGGCTCCGCGAGGCCAGCAAACAGCCCCAGGCCGTTGTGGTGCACCGGCGAGGTCTTGCCGTGCCGGGGCTCCGGCGCGCGCACCACCCGCCCGCCGTAGGCGACCGCGAGCGCCTGGTGCCCGAGGCAGACCCCGAGCAGCGGCACCTCTGCCGCGGCCCGCGTCAGTTCGACGCACACCCCCGCGGCCTCGGGCACGCCGGGCCCGGGGGAGAGCACGATCGCGCGGGGCGTGAGCGCCAGGATCTCGGCCACGGTGGCCGCGTCATTGCGGATCACGCGCACCGCCTCCCCGGCCGCCAGCTCGCGTAGGTACTGGACGAGGTTGTAGGTGAACGAGTCGTAGTTGTCGACCAGCACGATCACGACTGCATCCCTTCCGCTAGCAGCACGGCCAGGGCGAGCGCCCGCGCCTTGTTGGCGCACTCGGCGAGTTCGCTCTCGGGCAGCGAGTCGAAGACGATCCCCGCGCCCGCCTGCACGTGGACGGCGCCGTGGGCCGCCACGGCCATGCGAATCGCGATGCAGGCGTCCATGTCGCCGCCGAAGTCGAAGTACCCGACGGCGCCCCCGTACACCCCCCGGCGAACCACCTCGAGCTGCTCGATCAGTTCCATCGCCCGCACCTTCGGCGCGCCGGTCAGCGTCCCGGCCGGGAAGCACGCGAGGAGCACGTCGAGCGCCGAGCGCCCCTCCTCCAGCTCGCCCGTGACCTCGCTCGTCAGGTGCATGACCTGCGAGTAGCGCTCGACCTCCATGAAACGCGTCACCTTCACGCTGCCGGCGCGCGCGATCTTGCCGATGTCGTTGCGGCCGAGGTCGACGAGCATCAGGTGCTCGGCCCGCTCCTTCTCGTCCGCCAGCAGCTCCGCCGCCAACCGCGCGTCCTCGGCGGCCGTGCGCCCGCGCCGCCGCGTGCCCGCAATCGGGCAGGTCCCCGCCTGGGCGCCGCGCAGCCGCGCGAGCGTCTCCGGGGAGGAGCCCAGGATCTGGGCCTCGCCCGCGTCCAGGTAGAACATGTACGGCGACGGGTTGGCCAGGCGCAGCGCCCGGTAGAGCGCGATCGGCGAGGCCGGACTCGGCCGCGACCACCGGCGCGAGAGCACGATCTGGAAGCACTGGCCGGCGCGAATCTCCTCCCGCGCAAGCGCCACCGCCGCGAGGAATCGGTCATCGTCGGGGGCGACTTGCCACGAGAGGTCGGGTTGGAGGGAGGCGTCCGCCGCCGGGAGCGGCGCCGGCCGCGCCTCGTCGAGCGGGGCCGCCAGCACGCCCTCCAGGCGGTCGAGCGCGGCGACAGCGCGGCCGTACGCGGCATCGGCGCCGTCCTCTACCGTGACCGTCGCGATCAGGAGCAGGCGCTGGCGGGCGCGGTCGAGTGCCGCAATCTCCGGGTAGACGGCGAACCACGCGTCGGGCAAGCCGAGCGGGTCGGGGAGGTGCGCCGGGATCCGTTCGATCAGGCGCACCGCGTCGTAGCCGAGCCAGCCGACCGCGCCGCCCGCGAACGGCGGCAGGTCCTCCACCGGCGCGCGGCCGCGGACCGCCACCGCGTCCCGCAGGGCCTCGAGCGGCGACGCCGCCGATTCGACGCCGTCCACGAACGCCTTGCCGCCGCGCACTGCGACGATCCGCGCCGGGTCGGCGCCGGCGAACGACCAGCGCGCGACGCGCTCGCCGCCTTCGACACTCTCGAGCAGGAACGGGTGGCGTCCGGCGCGGGCCAGGCGAAGCAGCATCCCGGTCGGCGTGACGGTGTCGGCGGTCAGCTCGCGCACCACCGGGACGGCCCGGTGGCTCCTCGCGAGCTCCCCGAAGCGCTCTCGCGACGGACGGGTCATCGGCCGCCCCCTGCGGGGAGGAGTCCGGAGCCCCGCCTCGGGACGTTCACATCTTCCCCCGACTGCCGGCATGCAACGATTCGCCGTGCAACACGGACCCCTCCGGCGGCGCCAGCGCCGCCGCCGCCCGCGCCAGCACCGGGTAGCGGTGGGCCGCGACCCGCGCCACGGCGGTGCGGCGCACGAAGTCCCACACCCCGAGCGGCGAGGCGAAACGCGCGGCCCCGGCGGCCGGCAGCAACGGGCTGGCGCCCAACACGAGACTTGCGAGCGCCGGCGCCGACCAAGGCCCCACGACCACCATCCCTGCCCGCTCGATGAGGTCCTGCACGCGCAACGGCTCGGCAAGGAGCAGCTCGACGCGCTGCGGCGCGATGCGGTTGACCACGTCCGCCGCGGCCTCGAGGTCGGGCACCAGCACGATGGCGCCCCAGTTCTTGAGCGACGCCCGCGCCGGGCTCTTCTTCGGCAACGTCCGCACCCGCGCAGAGACGCGCCGCTCCACCTTGGCCGCCAAGCTCTTCGACGGCGTCACCAGGACCGCAAGCGCGTCCTCGCCCTGGCCGACCGCGGCGAGCAGGTCGGCGGCGGCGATCTCCGCCTCCGCGTGGGCGTCGGCGACGATCACCACTTCGGAGGGATCCGCCGCCGCGTCAATGCCCACCACGCCGCTCACCGCGCGCTTCGCCGCCGCGACCAGGCGCCCGCCGGCGCCGACGATCTTGTCCACCGGCGCGACCGAGTCGGTGCCGTAGGCGAGCGCCGCCACGGCGTGCGCGCCGCCCATCAGGTAGATCTCGCGGAGGTCGAGGCGGTCGAGCAGGTAGCGCAGTTGCGGCGAGGCCAGGAACGCACGGGGGGGCGCCGCAACCGCGATCCGCGACACCCCCGCGATGCGCGCCGCTACCACCGCCGCCAGGAGCGACGACAAGCACGCCGCCGAGCCGTCCGCCACATACACCCCGACCGACTCGATCGGCCGCACCCGGATCCCGAGGGCGTCGTCGTCTCCCTCCGGCGTGAAGCTCTTCACGGCCTGCGGCTCGTGGAACGCCTTGAGGTTGGCGAGCGCAAGCTCGACGGCGTTGATGAACTCCTCCCCGACCTCCTCGCCGCCCGCAACCGCACCGCGGAGGCGGAACCCTTCCGTCGGGCGTCCCTTGAGGTCGAGCCGCCGCACGTACGCCACCAGGGCCTTGTCTCCCTGTTTGGCCACGGCGGCCACCGCCCGGCGCGCCTTGTCTTCGAGCTGAACTGGGAACAGCCGGGCGTACCGCGTCTCCAGCTGTTGCAGGTAGCGCTCGCCTTTCGCCTCACCGCTATGCCAGATCTTCATCGTCCCCTCCCCATGTGCGTCGGAGCGCACAGGCCGCGCCGTCCTTCGTGAACGCCGCAAGCCGGACTCCCGGCGGGTCCGTCCCATTCTCCCGCAAGGCGGCGGAGCTTTCCACCGGGGCGCACCCGCGCGCTGCGCGCGGACGCCGATCCTCCGGCCCGGCTCATGGCTCCCCCTCCCCGAGGCCGAGCGCCGCGGCCATCGCCCGCACCGGCGGCGCCGCACCGGTCATCGCCGCGAACTGGGACACCGCCTGGAAGAGCAGCACCTCGCGGCCGGCGACGTAGCGCCAGCCGCGGCGCGCGGCGAGTTGCTCGAGGAACGTCGGTCCGGGACCGTACGGGAGGTCCACGAGCACGCCTCCCGCGGGGAGGCGCAGCGCCTCCAGCCACGGCGAGGGCTCGCCGTCGGCCCCGGCGGGCGTGGCGTTGACCACGACGGCGACCCGCTCGCTCGCCGCGATCTCGACGACGGACAGGCCCAGGC
>PKYI01000014.1 GCA_003133645.1 Acidobacteriota bacterium
TGGAGCAGCGCCACGGCGGCCGCTGCCGGCGTGGATCCTCGCGGCCGCGGCCGCCGTGGCGCTGCTCCAGCTCGCGGCCGGGACGTGGCGCTCGCCGTTCGCGCCGGTGCCGTGGGCCCTGCTCGCGGTCCTCGCCCTCGCGGACCGCATCCCGGTGGCCCCTCTGGGCGTCCTCGCCGAACGGCACGCGGTGGACCTCGCCCTCGCCGCCCTACTCGCCGCCTGGCTCCCGGCGGCGCACGCCTGGTTGCGCCGCGGGCGCGTCTTCCTCGCCGCGGCCGCCCTGCTCGTGCCGCTGGCGCTCGCGACGCCGCACCTCACGCCGTCGCTGTACGGCGACGAGCCGTTCCACCTCATCGTCCTCGACTCGCTCGCCCATGACCACGACCTCGACCTCTCCAACAACTACGACCTCCAGCACCACCCCTACAACCTGATCTACATGACCGGCAAGATTTTCCTGCACTCACCCGCGCTCGCCTTCCTGCTCCTGCCCGGCTACCTTGCCGGCGGGCGCGCCGGCGCCCTTGTCGTTCTCGCCCTCGCCGGCGCCGCGCTCGTCGCCGTGCTGGTGCGTCGCGCCCGCGCCCTCGGCGTTCGCTCGCGGCGCCTGGCGCTCCTGCCGCTCGGCCTGCTGCTCACCTACCCGCTCGCCACCTTCAGCACCCAGATCTGGGTCGAGCTGGTGGGGGCGCTCGCCGCGGCCGGCTGTCTCGTGCTGCTCGCCCGGTCTGTCCCCCGTCGGATCGCGGCGACCGCGGTGACGGCGCTCGGTATCGCGGTGAAGACCCGCCTTGGGCTGATCCTGTCGCCGCTGGCGCTGGTGGCGTGGTGGCCCCGGCGGTTGCGGACGCGGGAGGTCGCGGTCTCGGGCGCGGTCCTCGCGCTTGCCACCGCGGCGGCGCTCGCCGTCGAAGCCCTCTTTCTCGGCTACCCGCTCGGCATGCGGCGCCTGCCCGATCTCCTCCCGCACGACCTGCGGCAGCCGCTGATCACCCTCGGCGGTCTGGCGTTCGACCCCGCGGGCGGGTTGCTGTTCGCCGCCCCCCTCGGCCTGGTCGCCCTGGCCGGCGTGCCGCTCCTCTGGCGGCGTGGCGGGTGGGGGGAGCGGGCGCTCCTGATCGGCGGGGCGCTCACCCTCGCCGCGTTGCTTCCCTCGCAGGAGTGGTACGGCGGCGGCGCGCCGCCCGCTCGTTATCTCGTCCCGCTGTTGCCAGCGTTCGCGCTCGCCCTCGCGTGCCTGCCGAGAGCGCCGGGACTTGTCGCCCTGGCTGGCTTCGCCCTGCCGCCGAGCCTGCTCACCTGGTGGGTGTACGTCACCCGGCCGCACCTCACCGTGAACCCGGGCGACGGCGGCTGGTGGCTCGCCGATGCCCTCGCCAGCCGCTTTGCCGCCGACACCCGCCGCCTGATGCCGTCGTTCCTGCGGCCCGGGCCCGCCACCGTCGTGGTCCCGCTCCTCGTCGCCGCCGCGGCCCTGGCCGTCGTGCTCGCGGCGTGCCGCTTCCCCCGTCTCGGCCGCGGCCTCGCCCGCAGCGCGGTGGCGTTCGCCCTGGTGGCGGCGGCCGCGATCCTCATCGTCCTCACCCAGCGCACCGACCGGGTCGTCGAGCTGGAGGACCCGCAGGTGACGAAGATCGGCGGCTCGTTGCAGCCCCCCCCGGGAACATATTCGCGCTTCCTCTATCCCAACGGCTGGCGGCTGCGCGACGGCGACGGCATCGAGGCGCCGCTCAACCTGCCCGCCCACGCCCGCGTGCGCCTCGAAGGTTGGCTCGAGGGGCCAGCGCAGCGCGGCGCTGAGTTCGCCGTGAGCTGGGACGGCGCCGCGCCCGTGGGCATGCGCGTGGCAGCCGTCGCGCCGGGTGGGGTCACGCTCCCCGGCGTCCCCGCGGCCGGCCGCCACCGCCTGCGCATCCTCCTCGAGGCGCCGGCCGGAGGCGAGGCGGTGCTCGACCGGTTGGTGGTGGCCCCGTGAGTGGCGTCGTCGCGTTCATCGTGCTCCACAACCACGCCCACACCCTGCGGGCAATGGTCGCGGCGCTCGCGGCCCAGACCGTCCCGCCCGAGCGGATCGTGGTGGTGGACAACGCCTCGAGCGACAACTCGCCCGCGCTGGCGCAGGAACTCACGCGGACGCTCCCCGCCGAGGTCGTCGGCTGGCAGGAGAACCGCGGCTTCGCCGCCGCCGCCAACGAGGCGATTCGCCGCACCGCCGCGCCGTGGGTCCTCGCCCTCAACCCCGACTGCCGCCTCGCGCCCGACTACATCGAGGCGCTCCTCGCGGCGGCCGCCCGCGACGAGCGGGCCGGCGCGGGCACCGGCCTGCTGCTGCGGGCGCACGGCGGCGAGCTGGCCGCGAGCGAGACGGTGGACTCCGCCGGGATGGTGGTGACGGCGGCGGGCCGGCACCTCGACCGCGGCTCCGGCCGCGCCCTCCGCGCGAGCTGGCAGCGCCCGGCCTGGGTGTTCGGCGCCTCCGGCGCGGCCGCGCTCTACCGCCGCGCGGCGCTCGAGGATGTGGCGTACCCTGCCGGCGAGGTGTTCGACGAGACGTTTTTCGCCTACCGTGAGGATGCGGACTTGGCCTGGCGGTTGCAGCGCCGCGGCTGGCGCTGCCTGTACTGGCCCGCGGCGCGCGCCTGGCACGCCCGCGGCCTCAAGCCTGAGCACGCCCGCCGCGGCACACAGGAGATCAACCGGCACTCGGTGCGCAACCGCTTCCTGTTGCGCTGGTCGAACGCCGACTGGCGGTGGCGGCTCGCCTGCTTCCCGTGGTGGCTGCTGCGCGACCTCGCCGTAGCCGGTGCCTGCCTCACGGTGGAGCGCTCCTCGCTGCCGGCCCTCGCCGAGGCGTGGGCGCTGCGGCGGCGGCAGCGGGCGCGCGGCGAAGCCAACGCGTCGCGGGCGCTGGTCTCGGGGTGGGCGCTCACGCGCTGGTTCCTCCCGGGGGGACGGACGCGGCGGGTGCTCGAGTGATGCGCGTCGCGCTCCTCGGCACTCGCGGCATCCCCGCGCGCTACGGCGGCTTCGAGACGTTCGCCGAGGAGCTTGCCGCCCGCCTGGCGGCGGCCGGGCACGAGGTCACCGTCTACACCCGCGCACACGCGGCGGTCCCCGGCGTCGCGGCGCACCGCGGCGCCCGCGTCCGCACGTTGCCGGCGCTGCGGGTGAAGGCGCTGGAGACGCTCTCCCACACGCTGCTGTCGTGCCTCGACGTCAGCCGGCGGCGGTTCGACGTCGTGCTGCTGTGCAACGCCGCCAACGCGCCGCTGATCCCGCTCCTGCACGCCCGTGGCCTCCGCGTCGCGCTCAACGTCGACGGCCTGGAGCGCAAGCGCCGCAAGTGGGGCCGGCTCGGGCGCGCCTACTACCGCGCCTGCGAGCGCCTGTCGGCGCGCTGGGCGGATGCGGTCGTGACCGACGCCGCCATGATCCAGCGCTACTACCGCCGGGCGTGGCGGCGCGCCTCGGTGATGATCCCGTACGGCGGCGACCTGCCGCACCCCGAGGGGGACTCGGCGCTGCGCCGGCTCGGACTCGCCCCGGAGGGCTATCTGCTCTACGTCTCGCGCTTCGAGCCCGAGAACAACCCCGACCGCGTTGCGGCCGCCTACCGCGCCGTCCTTGGCGGCGTCCCGCTCGTGCTGGTCGGAGGCGCCCCGTACGCCCGCGCCCTCGTCCGCCGCGTCCGCCAGCTGGCGTCCGAGGACCCCAGGGTGGTGCTCGCCGGCCCGGTCTACGGCGACGAGTACCGGCAGCTCCTGTTCCACGCCCGCGCCTACATCCACGCCACCGAGGTGGGCGGAACCCACCCGGCGCTCGTAGAAGCGATGGGAGCCGGGCGCGTGGTGTTCTTCCTCGACAACATGCCGAACCGCGAGGTCGCCGGCGGCGCCGGCGTGCCGTTCGCCTTCGCGGACGGCGGCCTGACCGCGGCGCTGTCCGAGTTCCTCGCCGCGCCCCGGCGCTTCGAAGGCCTTGGCGCGGCGGCACGGGCGCGCGTGGCCGAGCGTTACCGCTGGGACGACGTGGCCGCCGCCTACGAACGCGTGCTGGAGGGGTTGTGCTCCGCGAGCCCGCGCGCCTGATCGCCTACCGCCGACTGCTCCTCGACGTCGCCCTCACGGCCGGCAGCTTCCTCTTCGCCCACCAGTTGCGTTCCAACCTCCTGCCGCGCATCGCCCCGTCGCTCTTCCCCGGCGGCCTCTACCCGCTTTCCGACTACCTCCCCCTGCTCGCGGTCGTGCTCCCCCTCTGGATGCTCCTGCTCGCCGCGCACCGACTCACCGCGCCCGGCGAGGTGCTCTCGCTGCGCCGCGAGGCGTTCAAGGAGATGCGGGTCGCGGTCATCGGCGTGCTCATCCTCGCCGCGGCCAGCTACCTGTTGCGCCTGGACTTCGTCTCCCGTCCGTTCCTCCTGCTCTTCGGCCTCATCAACGGCGTCGTGCTCGCCGCGGCGCGAGTCGCAGAGCGACGCACCGCGATCGGCCGCAAGCTCGCCGAGGCGCCGGAACGGGTCGTGGTCGTCGTAGGGTGCGGCGACGAGGCGGTGGCGGTGGCGCGCCAGGTCGCGGCGCACCGCGTCTGGGGGTTGCGCCTGCTCGGCCTGGTGGACGCCGACGGGTGCGGCCGCGCCCGGGTCGGCGAGTTCCCGGTCGTGGGCGACGTCCGCTCCCTCTTCGACCTGCTCACCCACGAGGTCGTGGACGAGGTGGTGCTCGCGGTGCCAACCCGCGAGCTGGGGGAGCTCGAACCGGTGCTGGTCCGCTGCCAGGAGCTCGGGATCCGGGTGCGCGTGGCGCTGCGTCCGTTTCCGCACCTCCGGCCCCACGTCGAGGTCGAGGCGCTCAACGGCATCCCCCTCCTGACCTTCGCCACCTCGCCGATCGCCCCGTTCGCCCTGTTCGTCAAGCGGGTCATCGACGTCGTCGCGGCGGCGGTGGCGCTGCTGCTGCTGACGCCGCTCTGGCTGTTGATCGTCGCCGCCGTCCGCCTCACCTCGCGCGGCCCGGTGCTCTACCGGCAGGTCCGCTGCGGCCTGCACGGCCGCCGCTTCGTGCTGCTCAAGTTCCGCACCATGGTCGAGAACGCCGACCGGATGCGCGGCGAGGTGGAACACCTCAACGTCATGGACGGCCCGGTGTTCAAGGCGCCCGGGGACCCCCGGGTCACGCCGGTCGGCCGCTTGCTGCGGCGCTCGTCGCTCGACGAGCTGCCGCAGTTCCTCAACGTCCTGGTGGGCGACATGGCGCTGGTCGGCCCGCGGCCGCCAATCCCGGAGGAGGTCGATCAGTACGAGCCGTGGCAGCGCCGGCGCCTGGCCATGAAACCAGGGATCACCTGCCTGTGGCAGATTTCCGGGCGTTCCAACCTCGACTTCGCGACGTGGATGGAGTTGGACCTCACCTACATCGACCACTGGTCGCTGTGGCTCGACACCAAGATCATGGCGTTGACCGTGCCGGCGGTCTTTTCGGGGCGGGGAGCGGCGTGAGCCGGACCACGGCCATCCCGGTGCGCACGTTGTTCGTCATCCCCGAGACCCCCCACACCAGCGCCGTGCCGTGACCGAGGCGCGGCGCCCCGGCCCAGACCGCGGCGCCGAACACGACCACTGCCACCACCCACACCGCCACCACCCGCCGGACCGTCAGCTCGGGTCGGGGGTGCAGCGGCGAGCGCGGCATCCAGCGCCACGCCCCGAACACGGCGCCCGCCAGCACCGCACCGCCGCCGAGCAGGGCGCCCGGCGGCAGCGCCCACCCGAGCGCCAGCACCGCCGCGGCCCAGCCGACGGCCGGCGGAAAGGCGTGCACCACCGCCAGCAGCAGACGGCGCGAGCGCGTTGGGCCGTTCGGCTCGCTCCAGAGGTGGCCGGCGAAGCGGGCGACCGCGAGCTGGACGACGATCACTCCGAGCAGCGCCGACACCACTTGAAAGACCCGCACCGGCACGCCCCAGAACAGCGCGAGACCCGCCGCCGGGCCGTCCGCGGCCCCCAACCGGGCGGCCACCCCGAGGCCGAGCACCGAGCTTGCAACCGCGATCTGGAAGACGCCGACCTCCGCGAGCCACCCCGGCGGGACCGGCAGCAGCGTCGGCGCCACGACGGCGACGGTGAGCGCCATGAGGGGGGGCGCCAGCCAGTACAGGAGGAGCGCGGCGCGTGAACCCGCGAATGCGACGCTCGGCTCGTTGACGATGCCCCACGGGTGGGCGCCGAGCGGGACCGCCACGCCGATCCAGCCGCCCCCGGCCATCGCGGTGCCGGCCCCCTGCGCCACCGCGAGCAGCAGCCACGCCAGCGGCCAGAGGATCAGCGCCGTCCCCCAGGAGAGCGCGACGACGCGGGGCGAGAGTGGAGAGAGTCGCATGACAGCTATGATAGGGCCATGGGCAAGCGCATGTTGGTGCTCGGTGTGACGCTCGCCGCCGCGCTCCCGGTGGGCGCCCAGGTCACGAGCGAGTGGCGGACCGGCCGCGACGTGCCGGTCGCGGTGATCGAGGTGGTCGGGGGCGACGTCGAGCACCTCGCCGCCGTGGTACCCGCCGATGCCGTCCCCCCGGGCCCGATCGCCGGGTTTCCCGTCGAGGTGCGGGCGCGCCGCGGCGCCCAGATGTGGAGCGTGACGGTGCCGTCGCTCCTGGCGCCGCAGGCCGTCGCCGATCTCGCCCGCCTGCTTGCCGCGAGTGGCGCCGGCGCCGTCGTCGCGCTCGGAGCGGTCCCGGCGCGGGAGCTGCAGGATGCACTGGCCGCCTTCGATGCGGTCCCGGCGCGGCCGCTGCCGCGCAGCCGCTGCGTGCTGGCGGACGGCGGCGTGGCGGTGCAGCAGGGCAGCCCGGAGCGCGTCGAGCTCGTCTTCGCGTTCCCTCCCCCCGACGACCCGCGCGCCGACCTCGCCCCGGCGCTCGTGGCCTGGGTTCAGACGCGCCTCGCCGCCGAGTTCCCCGACGTCACGGTGGAGAGCGAGTTGCAGGACGATTGCGCCAGAATGGCGGTCCGTCTGGCGGCAGCCAACGAGCACCCGCGCGCCCTCGTCCGCCGCCTCCGCCAGCGCCTCGCCGTGCTCACGTCCACGCCGGCCACGACCGAGGAGGTGGCGCGCGCCCTGGCCGCCTGCCAGGCGCGCGCAACCCAGGCCGCCGTCCGCGGCGACCCGGTGGCGCGCGATCTGGCGGAACGCCTCGCCCTCGGCGGGCGGGTCGCTGCGGTGCTCGCCACGCCGGTAGTCGATGCCGGCACGCTCGCCGAACTCGCGCGCCAGGTCCTCGACGGCCACGCCGGCTTCGCGACGGTCGTGGAGCAGGAGCGGCGGGCGCAGGACGAGACGCGGCAGACGCTCGACAACGGGGCGGTCGTCCAGCTGCGCTGGATCCCCGGCGAGATCGGCGTGGTCGCCGTCGCGCTCGGCAACGTCGCCGCGCGCGCCGGCCACGAGGTCGTGGCGGCCGCGGCCACCGCCGCGGCCCGCAAGGGTTGGGTGACCACGGTGCGGGAGCTGGCCGGGGTTCCGGCAGTCGCCGTCGCCGCACCCGCCGCCGCGCTCGCCGACGTCATCGAGCAGGTGAGCGACGGCGTCACGTCGGTGCGGCCGGCGGCCCACGACGACCTCGAGGCGGTCGTGATGCGCTCGCTCGGCCTGGCGGACGTTCCGGCGGGGGAGGCGTTTTCGATCGCGCTGGCGCTGCCGGCCGACCTCGAGGTCGGCGGCGAGGCCGCCGGCAAGTTCTTCGGCAGCATCCCTCCGGGGCAGGTGACCGCCGGCGCCGCGGCCGGCGGGCCGGGGCTGAACTGGACCGTCAGCGCGGACACCCCCGAAGTCGTGGGGGTGGTCGAACTGCCGCCTACCGCCGCCGGCATGGTCGCGGCGCAACTGCTGCGCGACCGCCTCGCGCTCGAGCCCGGGATCACGACGATGCTGCTGGCGCCGGCAGGAAGGTTGGTGCTGACCATCGGGGCCGCGGGCGGCCCTCACGTGCCCGCGCTCGACGCTAGGCTCGCGGGCGTGTGGAAGAAGGCCGCCACGGCGAGGACCTCGGCTGGCGAGGTCGCGACCGCGGCGCGCGAGGTGCTGACCGCGTTCTACGGCGACGCCGGGGCGGCCACGGCGCGCGTCGCGGCCGCCGCGTTCCTCCCCATCGTGCCGACCGAGGCTGACCTCCTCGCGGCCGACCCGGCCGAGATCGGCAAGACGATCGCCGCCCTCCCGGCGTGGGAGAAGCTGGCCCGCTACGCCCGCGGCCAGGCGCCGCCGGTGGCGGCACCGCGGCCCGGCAAGGCCACTGTGCGAAAATCCAACCCGCCCAGGGGCTGAAGCGCCGGGGGTGCCGGGAGGCGTCATGGTTGAGGGAAGGCCTGCCATCAGGGAGCAGATGGACCTCCTGCTCAAGGGGTGCGTGGACGTCGTGCGCCCCGAGGACCTCGAGACCCGCCTCCTCGCCGCCCAGCGCGAGAAGCGGCCCCTGACGGTCAAGGTCGGCTTCGACCCCTCCGCTCCCGACCTCCACCTCGGCCACGCGGTCGTGATCCGCAAGATGAGGCACTTCCAGCAGCTCGGCCACCGCGTCGTGTTCCTGATCGGGGACTTCACCGGCATGATCGGCGACCCCACCGGCAAGAAGGCGACCCGGCCGCAGCTCACCCGCGAGCAGGTGGCGGCCAACGCCGAGACGTACAAGCGCCAGATCTTCAAGCTCCTCGACCCGCGCGCGACGGTGATCGACTTCAACGCGCGCTGGCTCGGCGCGCTCACGAGCGAGGAGTGGATCCGCCTGACCGCCAGGGTGACGCTGGCGCAGATGCTCGAGCGCGACGACTTCGCGAAGCGGCTGGCGGCCGGCGAGGCGATCTCGCTGCACGAGCTGCTCTACCCGGTGGCGCAGGCGTACGACTCGGTGGCGCTCAAGGCCGATGTCGAGCTCGGCGGCACCGACCAGCTCTTCAACCTGCTGGTCGGGCGCGACCTAATGGGCAAGCTCGGCCTGCCGCCGCAGATCGTCATGACCCTGCCGCTGCTCGAGGGCCTCGACGGCGTCGAGAAGATGTCCAAGTCACTCGGCAACTACGTCGCGGTCGAGGACGCCCCGGAGGAGATGTTCGGCAAGCTCATGTCCGTGTCCGACGCCCTCATGTGGCGCTACTGGACGCTGTGCACCGACCTCGCCCCCGCCCAGGTCGAGGCGCTCAAGAAGGCGGTTGCGAACGGCGAGCGCCACCCGATGGACGTGAAGTTCGAACTCGCCCGCACGATCACCGCCGACTTCCACGACGCATCCGCCGCAGCGGCGGCCGAAGCCCACTTCCGCACCGTCCACCAGAAGCGCGAGGTCCCCGACGAGGTCGCCGAGGTCGTGCTCCCGGCCTCCCCGGAGCCCCTCCCAGTCGTCAAGGTCCTGGTGATGGCGGCGCTTGCGCCCAGCAACGCGGAGGCGCGCCGGCTGCTCCAGCAGGGCGGGGTGAAGCTCGCGGGGGAGACGGTGCGCGACCCGTTCGCGACGCTCGACGCGCGCGCCGGCAGCGCCCACCTCGCCCAGGTCGGCAAGCGGCGCTTCGCCCGCATCCGCTTCAGCTAGGCGGGCGCCACCTTGACCGCGCCTTGGCCGTGGGTAGAATCGGTCGGAGTCAAGAGAACTCCTATCTCTTTGATCGCGAAACCTGGCTGGAGGTGCAGCGATGGCGACGGTACGACGATCGGGGGCGTGGCTCTTGGCGGCTCTGGCGCTTGTGGCAACGGCGGGCATCGCCGTCGCGCAGGGGAGTCCCCTTGCCGGCCCGGCGCCTCGCCTTGTGGTGTTCGAGGCGTTCACGCGCTTCACCTGACCGACCTGCCAGGCCGCCGGTCCGGCGGTCGACGCGCTCGCCCTCCAGTATTCGGGTCGCGCGGTCTTCATCGAGCAGAACGTCGACGCGCCGATCGGCAACCGGATCAGCCGGTTCTGGGCTGCCTTCAACCCACCCGCGTACCTGCCGCTCGTGATCCTGGACTCCGGGCATCGGATCACGACCGGGGACGCAGGGGTCTTCACAACCGTTTATGGGAGGCTCGTCGACACCGAGTTGGTCCGCCCGCCCCAGGCGGAGATCGAGGCGTACGCCCGCCAGGTCGGGACGCGGATGCGGGTGTACGCGCGGCTGCACAACACCTCCGGCACCACGCTCTCGGCCTCGACGAACCAGGCGGCGCTGCACGCGCTCGTGTACGAGGACGCACACGTGGGCGTGACGGGACGGATCATCCGCGCCGCCCCGTGGCTCGACCTCACCTCCCCGCTCGCGCCGGACGGCGTCTTCTGCGCCACGCTCGACACGGACGCCCTGTCCGGCGTCGCGTGGAACGCGCTCCACACGGTCGTGGTCGCGGACTACGTGCCGGGCGCCGGGCCGGCGTTCGACATGCTGCAGGCGGCTGTTGCGCAACCCGCCGGCCTGACGGTTGAGCCGTCGACGCTGCGCGTCGGCGTGGACTCGGGCCATCTCGCCGACCGGACGGTCCCCATCACGCTCGCGGGCCCTTACACGCTGAGCTGGACCGCGGTCCCCGATGTGCCGTGGCTCGTCCTTACGCCGGACGAGGCGGCGATCGCGACGCGGCCGGCCGTCACCGTGGCCGCGGGCGGGTTGGCCCGCGGCGCGCAGGAGGGACACGTCACGTTCTCCGCGACCAGCCAGGACGGGATGGCCTTCACCCAGTTCCTCACGGTGACGGCGGTCCTGGGGCCGCGCCAGTTGCGCGCCGTCGCTGGGCCGGTGACCCCAGGTTCTCCGATCGCCCTGCCGATCGTGATGTCGGCGTTGGGGGACGAGCACGAGGTGAGCTTTTCTCTCGCGTTCGATCCCGTCATGCTGAGCGCGCCCTCCGTTGCGCCCGGTAGCGCCGCCTCGGCGGCCACGCTGGCGGTGGACGATTCAGAGGCCTCCGCCGGACGCCTCGGGATTACGCTCACCCTCCCCGCGGCCCAGACGTTCCCCGAGGGCGACGACCAGCTCGCCGTCGTGACGTTCGCGACCGCCACGACGGTCCCCAGGCCGAACACCGTGGTGACGTTTTCCGATCAGCCCATGGCACGCTCGATCACCGACGGCTTCGGCAGCCCGCTCACGGCCGCGGTCGAGGGCACCACGCTGGTCTTCCCGGATGCGAGCGTGCTGCGCGTCGTTCGCCGCCACCTCCAGCACTCGGGACGTTGACGGGAGATCACCGGCGGTGGGAATAGCGCGCATCAGCGGTCGCTTCCCGAGTGCGAGATGAGGCCCATATCTCGTCTGGAGGCAGGCCACCGATGAGGATCGCGGTGCCACGGGAGATCCGGGCAGGGGAGCGGCGCGTCGCGTTGGTCCCCGAATCCGTACGTAAGCTCGTCAAAGCCGGGATTGCGGTGTCCGTCGAGCGCGGCGCCGGCGAAAGCGCGTTCTTCACCGACTCAGAGTTCGCCGAGGCGGGTGCCACGCTGGAAGAGGATGCGACGACGCTGTACGCCGGCGCGGACCTTGTGGTCAAGGTGCAGGCGCCCGCACTCAATCAGGCACTGGGTACGCACGAGATCGAGCTCATGCGCGAAGCCGCGATGCTGCTCGCCACCCTGGTGCCGGCACGGCACCCGGACGTGGTGGAGATGCTGGCCGCGCGCAAGATCACCACCTTCGCCATCAACCTGATCCCGCGCATCACCCGGGCGCAGTCGATGGACACGCTCTCTTCGATGGCCAACATCGCGGGCTACAAGGCGGTGCTGCTCGCGGCCAACCATCTGCCGCGCTTCTTCCCGATGCTGATGACCGCGGCCGGCACGGTGTTCCCGGCCAAGGTGTTCGTGATCGGCGCCGGGGTGGCCGGGCTGCAGGCGATCGCCACCGCGCGCCGCCTCGGCGCGGCGGTGGAGGCGACCGACACGCGGCCGGCGGTCAAGGAGCAGGTGGAGAGCATCGGCGCCAAGTTCGTCGGGGCCGTCGCCGAGGAAGCGCAGGACGCCTCCGGCTACGCCAAGGACCTGTCCGCCGAGTTCTACCGCAAGCAGGCCGAACTGATCGCCGAGCGCTGCGCCGCGTCGGACGTGGTGATCACGACCGCGCTGATCGGCGGTGTGACGGCCCCGCGTCTGATCACGGCGGAGATGGTCAGGGCGATGAAGCCCGGTTCCGTGATCGTGGACCTCGCGGCGGAGGCGGGCGGCAACTGCGAGCTGACCCAGCCTGGGCACACCGTCGTGGCGCACGGGGTGACGATCTGCGGGCCGGAGAACCCTCCCGCGGAGGTGCCGTGGCACGGCAGCACGCTGTATTCGCGCAACCTCACGGCGTTCGTGCTCGCCTTCTCGAACGATGGGGCGTTCAAGCTCGATCTCGATGACGAGATCGTCAAGGGCTGCCTCGTGACCCACGCGGGCGAGGTCCGCGCCGCCAGGACCGCGCCGAAGCCCTGAGCGAGGAGGGGACAACCGCATGACCTCTGACTTCGAGCTTTCGCTGTTCGTGTTCATGCTCGCGACGTTCCTCGGCCTCGAGATCATCCGCAGGGTCTCGCCGCTGCTGCACACGCCGCTGATGTCGCTGACCAACGCGATCTCGGCGATCGCGGTTGTGGGCTCGATCCTGGTTGCGGGAAAGCAGGAGAGCCCGCTGTCCACCGTGCTCGGCACCGTGGCGGTGACCTGCTCGATGATCAACATCGTCGGCGGGTATCTGATCACGTACCGGATGCTCAAGATGTTCAAGAAGAGCGGGGCGGGCAAGCGATGATCGACAAGGTCATCCCGCTCATCTACCTTGCGGCTGCCGCGTCGTTCATCCTTGCGCTCAAGTGGCTCTCCGCGGTCCACACCGCCCGTCGCGGTGTGATCGTCGGCGTGGTCGGCATGGCGCTCGCGGTCGGTGGGACGCTGCTGCGGCCCGAAATCGTCAGCTACCGCTGGATCGCGGTCGCGTTCGTGCTGGGCACGATCATCGGCGTGCCGATGGCGATGATGCCGATGACCGCGGTACCGCAGCGGACCGCCCTGTCGCACGCCTTTGGCGCGCTCGCGGCCGCGCTCGTCGGCACCGCCGAGTTCTACCTGCGGACGCCGAAGATCGATAGCTTCACCATGTCGGCCTTGACGCTCGAGGTGTTGCTGGGGTTTCTGACGTTTACGGCATCGCTGATGGCGTTCGGCAAGCTGCAAGACATCCTGCCGACCCGGCCGATCACGTACCGCGGCCAGAACGTCGTCAACCTCGTGCTTCTCGGTCTCGCGGTCCTCGCCGGCGTCATGTTGGTCGCGAGCCCGGCGCGCACGTGGCTGTTCCCCGTGTTCGGCACCTTTGCGCTTGCTTTCGGCGTCTTGCTGATCATCCCGATCGGGGGCGCCGACATGCCGACCGTGATCTCGTTGCTGAACTCGTACGCCGGGCTTTCAGCCTGCGCCATGGGGTTCGTGCTGGACAACCGCCTGCTGATCATCGCCGGCGCCCTCGACGGTTCGTCGGGCTTGATCCTCTCGATCATCATGTGCCGCGCCATGAACCGGTCGTTCGCCAACGTGCTGTTCGGCGCATTCGGCCAGGTACAGGCCTCGTCGGCGCTGACCGAGGAAAGAATCGTGCGGAACGCCACGCCGGAGGAAGCGGCGCCGATCCTCGCGAGCGCGCGCCTCGTGATCGTCGTTCCAGGCTATGGCATGGCGGTCGCGCAGGCGCAGCACAAGGTGCGCGAGCTGTTCGACACGCTGACCAAGCTTGGCGTCGAGGTGAAGTTCGCAATCCACCCGGTCGCCGGGCGCATGCCGGGGCACATGAACGTGCTGCTCGCGGAGGCCGACATCCCGTACGATCGGCTCGTCGAGATGGATGAGGTGAACTCCGACTTCGCGCAGGCCGACGTGGCCCTGGTGATCGGCGCCAACGATGTCACCAACCCGGCGGCGCGCCACGACACGACGAGCCCCATCTACGGCATGCCGATCCTCGACGT
>PKYI01000155.1 GCA_003133645.1 Acidobacteriota bacterium
CGCCCACCGGCGCCGGCGCCGGTGGGCGGCGTGGCCAGCAGCGCGCGCCGCGGCTCGCATGCGGCGCGTATCGCATCGAGGACGCGCTCCATGTCGAGCGGCTTGGGGAAGTAGTCCCTCGCCCCGAGCTTGAGCGCAGCCACCGCGGTTTCCACCGTCGCGTAACCGGTGATCAGGAACACGGGCAGGAGCGGGTCGGCGGTGCGCGCGGCGCGCAGGACGGCGAGTCCGTCGGCGCCGGGGAGCTTGAGATCGGTGATCACGGCCAGGTACGGTCCCCCCCGTTGCAGGCTCTCGACCGCCGTATCGCCACGCAGCGCGAGTTCGACCTCGTGCCCCTCCTTGCGCAGCGTCTCGGCCAGCATCTCGCCGAGGCTCCTGCGGTCCTCCACCACCAGCACCGGCGCGCTCACACGACCCCCTGACGCGGCAGCCAGACCGCAAAGCGGGCGCCCCCGCCCTGGCGCGGCTCGTACTCGACGTCACCGCCGTGCAAGCGGGCGAACCGGCGCGCCAGCGCGAGGCCGAGCCCGCCCGACGGCTTGCTCGACACGAACGGCAGGAACAGGCGGTCGCGCAGCTCGGCGGGCACGCCGGGGCCGTCGTCCTCGATCACGACCCGCACCGCCTCGGGGGCGCGCTCGACGCGGGCGGTCACGAGCCCGCCCCGGCCGGCCGCCTCGGCGGCGTTGCGCAGGAGGTTCTCGACTACCACGCCGAGTGCCAGCGCATCGCCAGTCGCCGCGGCCGCGATGGCTTCGACGCGAATGTCGACCGTGGGAAACGCGGCCCGCACCTTGCCCGCCGCCTCTTCGACCAAGGCCACCACGTCGAGCGGTTCGCGGCGCAGCTCGTGCGGTTGGGCGAAGCGCAGGAAGCGGTCGAGCAGCTGCGCGACGCCCTCGGCCTCGTCGTTGATCGCGGCGAGGAAGCGGGCGCTCTCCTCGGGGCGCGCCCCTGGGAGCAGCCGCAGGTAGCCGCGGACGGTCGCCAGGGCGTTGCGCAGCTCGTGCGCCATGCCGGCCGCCAGCTCCCCGAGCCCCGCCATCTGCTCGCGCTCCGCCAGGGCCCGCTCGAGCGCCTCGACCCCGGTGCGGTCCGAAAGGAACAGGACCTCCCCCTGGGCCTCGCCGCTGGCCGCGAGCAGCGGCAAACGGCGCACTTCGACCATCCGCCCGCCGAGACGCGCGCCCCGCGGAGCAGCCGCGAGCAGCGGCGGCAGCGGCCCGCCGACGGAGAGCGCCGGGACCAGGGCCAGCGCCTCGGGGTTCGCCGCCCGCACCGAGCCTCCGGGCTCGGTGATCACGACGCCCGCCGACGAGCCGCGCGTCAACACCCCCGCCAGTAGCTCGAGCTCGTCGGCGCGACGCCGCAGCGCCGCTTCCGACTCCTCCAGCCGCCGCACCGTGTCGCGGAACGTCTCCACGAGGAAGCGGTCCTCGGCCTCGTTCCGCGGCCCGCCGGTCACGCGCACGGCCTCGGCCAGCAGCTCCCGGTACGGCGCGAGCACGCGCGCGACCAGCGCCCACGCCAGCAGGCCGCCGCACACCGCCACCAGCACCGCAATGGCGGCGCCGACGGTGCGCCAGCGCCCCACCGCCCCCGCACCCGCTACCGGCACGAGCGCCCGCACCACGCGCCCGTCGGCGAGCGGCTGGTAGGCGACCAGCACGCTCCCCCCGGCGGAAGCGAGTGGGCCCGCCACCGGCCGTCCAAGGCGCTCCCACTCGGCCCGCGAGGCCCACGGCCACCATGGCGACGCCTCGGGGCCGGCGACACCGGCGGACTCGACGACCTGTCCGCCGTTCAGGACCGCGAGCCCCCACCCCTCGGTGCGCAGCGCGGCGCTGAAGCGCGGGGCCTCGCCGCCCGCGATCTGGCCGGCCAGCGCTTGGGCCGCGGCGCTCGCGGCGCGTCTGGCTTCCTCCTCGACGAGGCGCGTGACCGCGAGCAGCCCCGCCATCTCCGCCACCACCATGCCAACGAGCATCACCAGCGTGACGCCGATCAGGATGCGCGCCTCGCGCAGGCGGCGCGAGCGAACGCGAACCGTCACGACGGCACCCATCCGAGCGCCCGGGCGAGGGCTGGCCCCGCGAAGAGCACCACCGCCGCCGCCCCCGCCAGGAACGTGCCGAACGGCAGCTCGGTGTCGCGCCGCCCTCGGCCGGAGGCGATCAACGCCAGGCCGACGACCGCTCCGGCCGTCGCCCCAAGTCCGAGGGTGAGCAGCATCCCGCGCCAGCCAAGAAACGCTCCGACCATCGCCAGCAGCTTGACATCCCCCAGGCCCATCCCCTCGACGCCGCGCAGGCGCCGGTAGACCACGATTACGGCATACGGCAGGCCGGCGCCGGCCGCCGCGCCGACGAGCGCATCGGCGAACCCGACCAGGCCGCCCGCTGCGGACGCCGCCAGGCCGAGGGCGATCCCCGGCAGGGTCAGCACGTCCGGCAGCAGGTGGTGTTCGAGGTCGATGAACGCGAGCGGGAGCAGGAGCATCACCAGCAGCATCGCCTCCGCGCCCGGTACGGTCAAGCCAAAGCGGAACACGACGGCCGCGGCGAGCGCGCCGCTGGCGAGCTCGACGACGGGGTAGCGGACCGAGATGCGCGCCCGGCACACACGGCAACGGCCGAGCAGGAGCAGGTACGAGACCAGCGGCACGTTGTCGAACCAACGCACCAGCGCGCCGCAGGCGGGGCAGTGCGATCGCGGGCGCAACAGCGACATCCCCCGCGGCAGCCGGTACACCACCACGTTGAGGAAGCTCCCGAACACGAGCCCGTAGGCGGCCGCGACCGCAGGCACGAACCAGCCCGGCGCGAATCCCTCAGGCACGCGGCCCTCCTTCCGTGCCCGCGTCGGGAGCGGCCGCACCCTCGCTTGCCCGGACCCCGCACCCCGGACCCCGGACCCCTGCCGCTGCCGCCAGCTCCAGGTACAGCGCCTCCTGCTGCCGGACCATCGTGTCGCGCCCGAACTCCTCGAGCCCCTCCGGGGCGCGGGCCGCGAGGCGCGCCCGCAGGCCGCCGTTGTCCAGGATCTCGCCGACCCTCGCCGCCATCGCGCCGGCGTCGCCAGGAGCGACGAGGAAGCCGTTCTCGCCGTCGCGAACCACCTCGGGTACGCCGTCCACGGCCGTCGCCACGACCGGGACAGAGGCCGCCAGCGCCTCGACGAGCACGCGCGGCAGCCCCTCGAAGCGGGAGGTGAGCGTCACCACCGTGGCCGTGTCGAGGAGTGCCGGGATGTCAGTCCGCCACCCCGGCAGGTGGAGGCGGCGCTCGAGGCCCGCGTCGCGGCGGCGGCGCTCGAGTTCGCCGCGCAACGCGCCGTCCCCTGCGAGGAGGAAGTGCGCCTCGGGAAAGCGGGACGCCAGCGCGGCGGCGAGTTCGACGAAGCGCTCAGGGGCCTTCTGCGGCTTGAAGCACGCGATTTGGACCACGAGCGGCGCCGCCGCAGGGATCTCGAGCTCGCGCCGCACGGCCTCGCCACCCCGGTGCGAGCGAAACGCGGCCAAGTCGATCCCCGAGCGGATCACCCGCGCGCGGCCGGCTGGGAACAGGCCGAGCCGCACACCCTCTTCGAGGTTGCGGTGCGACACCGCGATGAACGCGGTCGTCCGCCGCGCCGCCCTTCGTTCGGCGGCGAGGAACGCGGCGCGCACCGGCACCGCTTGGTGGGCGCCGAAGCCGAAACCGTGGATCGAGTGGACGACGATCGGCACCCGCTCGGATGCAGCGGCGAACCGCCCCAGGATGCCGGCCTTGGAGGAGTGGGTATGCACGATGTCGGGTCGGAGGCGGCGGATCACCCGGCGCAGCTCCGCCAGCGCCCGCAGGTCGGCGAGGGGGCGCACCTCGCGGCGCAGGTGGCCAAGTTCGAACAGCTCGACGCCGGCGAGCGCGCGGGCCTCGGGGAGCAGCTCGCCGACGTCGGCGCACACCAGTGCAACTTCGAACGCTCCCCGGTCGAGCATCGCCACGGTGTCGAGCGTGTTGCGCTGCGCGCCGCCGGGCTCGAGCATCGTGATCGCGTGCAGGACGCGGATGCGGCTCATCGGGCGAGCCGCCGCGCGACCGCCGCGCCGTCCCAGAGGGCGTCCTCCATCGTCGAGTACTTCCACTCCGCCCACCGCCCCGCCACGGTCACCCCGGCGGCGCGGAAGGCGTCGCGCAGCGCGGCAACGGCGGCAGGACGGACGGCGTCGAAGATCGCGTAGGCGGGATCGAGACGGACCTCCTCGACGACCGCCACGTCGCCCGCGTCGCGCAGCAGGCCGAGTTCGGCGAGGCCGGCGAGGCAGCGCTCGCGCAGGCCCGCCGGGACCGGCGCGCCGGCGGGCACGCTCACCTCGACCGAGAGCGTGTGGCATCCGGGCGGCGCCACCCGGCCGTGGTTCGACGGGATGCCCACGCGGTAGAACGGGAAGCGCTCCTCGGGAACGTACAGCCAGTGCTCCCGGCGTGGCGCCGGGCCCCGCACCCCTAGGTTCAGGTTGACCACCGCGACGGCGCGCAGGCGAGCGGCGGCCGCGCGGGCGGCGGCCGGGAGGTCCGCCGTCATCGCCGCGAGGTGCGACAGCGGCGCTGTGGCCACCAGGGCATCCCACCCGAGCGTCTCCCCCGACTCCAGCTCGACCTCGCGCGCCCCGAGGCGCACCGACCGCACCTGACAGCCGAGCCGCACCGCGGGGAGCGAGCGGGCGAGCGCGTCGGCGACGATCTGAATCCCGCCCACCTTCGGGTAGAGGAACGCCGCGTTGTACCCCACCGGCGTCCGGTACAGGCCGAACGCGCCGGCGATCACGTCGGCGACCTCCGGGCGCGGGACGTAGCGCCCCACCCACTCGGTGGTCAGCTCGGCCGGGTCGGTGCAGAACAGCTTGCGGTTGTACGGGAGGAAGAAGTGCCTGGCGAACCCCTCGCCGAAGCGGTCGAGCGCCCAGGCGGCGAACGACGCCGGCGCCTCGCCGCGCCCCGACGCGCGCGCGTGCGCCTCGACGAACCCGAGCACGCACTCCCGCCGGATCTCGCGCGGGAGGCGGTAGGTGTTGATCTGGATCGGGTACGGCGTGACCGTGCCGGCGAGCGCGATCCCGGCCCGCCGCCGGTGCGGGCGCAGCGCGCCGCGCACGCCGAGCGCGCGCAGCAGCTCGTGGCTCTCCTCGCGCGCGAGGTGCAGGAGGTGCCCGGTGAGGTCGAAGTGGAACCCCTCGCGGGTGAGCGTGCGGCAGGCGCCGCCGACCGTGCCCGAGCGCTCGAGCACCATCGGCTCGGCGCCGCGCGCGCACAGATGGTACGCGGCCGAGAGACCCGTCAAGCCGGCGCCGACGATCACGATCCGCCTCACTCGGGCGCCTCCATCCGCACGCGCGCCAATACCGCCAGAAGCACGACCATGGCGAGCGCGTAGCCGCCGAGCACGGCGACCCCGACCTCCCACGGCCAGAGGACCGCGGTCCCGACGCCGGCAACCGCGCCGAGCGCCGACAGCGCAACAACCATGGCCATCGCCTTCGCCGTGCTGCCCCCCAACCGCACTCGCAACCGGAGCGGGAAGTGGTCCGGGCTGCCGTGCCAGAACGGCTTGCCGGCCCGGGCGCGCAACACGCTCACGTACGCGGTGTCGGCGAGCGGTACCGCGAGGATCGCCAGCGGCGCCAGGAACCCCGCCGCGCTGCGGTCGCTCCAGCGGATCGCAATCGCGAGCGCGCCGAGGGTGAGCCCCACCGCGAGCGAGCCGGCGTCCCCGAGGTAGATCCGCGCCGGGGGCGCGTTGAACACGAGGAAGCCGCCCAGGGCGCCGGCCAGCGCCAGGGACGCCGCCGCCTCGGGGTACTCGCCCGTCGTCAGCGCGACGACCCCGAAGGCGAGCGCCGCAACCCCGCCGACGCCGGCCGCGAGGCCGTCCATGACGTCGAGCAGGTTGAACGCGTTGCACACCGCGAACAGCCAGATGGCGGCGAGCGGCCAGCGCAGCCCGGCCGGCACCTGGGTCAGCTCGATCACGGCGCCGCTGCGCAGCAGCACGAACACCGCGACCGCCTGGCCGGCGAGCTTCGCGGCCGGCGTCAGCACGCCGAAGTCGTCCACCAGGCCGACGAGCAGCGTCAGCGTGCCGGCGAGCAGCAGGCCGAGCAGGAGGCTGTTGAACGAGAACACGAGCCCGAGCGCGACCAGGTAGGCGAGGAAGACGGCGAGGCCGCCCAGGTACGGCACCGGCTCGGCCTGCCGTTTGAGCCTGCCGTCGGGCTGGTCCACGATGCCGAACCTCAGCGCCGCCTGGCGGGCGAGCGGGGTGAAGTACAGCACCAGCAGGAACGCCAGCACGAAACCGGCGGCGGCCAGCACGGGACTCACAGCAGCTCCGCCAGCGGCCGGCGCCGGATCAGGCGGCGCTGCGCCGCCGCTCGGCGCACGCGCGGGAGCGCGGCGCGCAGCCTGCCCAGCACCCGCGGATGACGCAGCAGCACCCAGATCAGCATGGCGACCTCGCCCGGCAAAAGTACCGGCAAGCGCAGCCAGAAATCAACCGGGTGCAGGTTGCGCACCAGCGTGGCCCAGCGGTTCGCGATCACCGCGGCCGCGAGCTCGGGCGGCCGGCGGAAGATCAATCGCCCCGCGCCGGGGGCGGCAGTCGCGCCGCGGCGGTGGGTCGCGACGGCGCGCGGCTCGTACACGACCGGCCACCCGGCCGCGCTCACCCGCCAGCCGAGGTCGAGGTCCTCCCAGAAGGCGAAGAAATCGGCCGGGAAGACCTCGCCCGCCACCGCCGCCGCGGCGAGCGCCGCGCGCCGGTACACCATCGCCGCGCCGCACGCCGCGAGCACCGTGG
>PKYI01000211.1 GCA_003133645.1 Acidobacteriota bacterium
GGTCCAAGGGCCACAAGGGGCTGTCCTACCTGCTCGTCCCGATGAGGCAGCGCGGTGTCGAGATCCGCCCGATCGAGCAACTCACCGGCACGTCGGAGTTCAATGAGGTGTTCTTCGACGACGCACGCACGCCCGCCGATCTCGTAGTCGGTGGCGTGGGTGATGGCTGGAAGGTCGCGATGGGCACGCTCGGTTTCGAGCGCGGCGTCGCGACGCTGGGCCAGCAGCTCGGCTTCCGGCGCGAACTCAACGGCGTGATCGCGCTGGCAAGGCGCACCGGTGCGGCCGGCGATCCGGTCATCCGCGAGAAGCTGTCGCGCGCCTGGATGGGCCTCGAGGTGCTGCGCGCACACGCGCTTCGGACGTTCGGCAGCGTCGCCCCCGACGTAGCCGGGTCAGCAGGCACAGCCGGTACACCCGGTACCGAGTCGTCCGTCGCGAAGCTGCTCTGGACGCATTGGCACCGCAGCCTCGGTGAGCTGGCGATGGAGGTGGCCGGCGCGTCGTCGATGGTCGAGTCGGCGAGCGGGCTGGATGATTGGCAGCGGTTGTTCTTGTTCACCCGGGCAGACACCATTTATGGTGGCTCCGATGAGATCCAGCGCAACATCATCGCCGAGCGAACGCTCGGACTGCCCCGGGAGGCCCGTCCATGAGTACGCCGCCAAACCGCTCGCTGCGCTCGCGCTTTGTCGGGGGCCCCGCGTGACGACACCTGCGTATCCTGCGGCGCATGCGCTCCTCGATGGCAAGGTTGTCGTCGTCACGGCATCGGCGGGCGCCGGCATCGGGCTCGCGGCCGCGAAGCGCAGTCTGGAGGAAGGTGCACACGTCGTCATTAGCGACTGGCACGAGCGACGCCTCGGCGAGACGCTTGACCAGCTGACCGGGCAGCACGGCGACGCCGTGGCGGCCGTGCCCTGTGACGTCACGAACGAGGAGCAGGTGCAGAACCTGATCAGCGCGGCGGTCGCGCGCTTCGGCCGGATCGACGTCCTGATCAACAACGCTGGCCTCGGGGGGACGAAGTCGGTCCTGGATATGACCGACGACGAATGGTCGCGGGTGCTCGACGTGACGCTCAACGGCACGTTTCGTTGCACTCGTGCCGCACTGAAGCAGATGGTGGCGCAGGGTGGCGGGGGAGCGATCGTCAACAATTCCTCGGCCCTCGGTTGGCGCGCGCAGGAGGGGCAGGCGCACTACGCGGCGGCGAAGGCCGGCGTCATGGCGCTGACCCGCTGCGCCGCGCTCGACGCCGCGCCGCACCACATTCGGGTGAACGCCGTAGCACCGAGCCTGGTGATACACCCGCATCTGGTCAAGGTGACCAGCGATGAACTGCTCGCCGAACTCACCAAGCGGGAGGCCTTCGGCCGCTCCGCCGAGCCCTGGGAAGTCGCGAACGTGATGGTGTTCCTGGCCAGCGACTACGCCTCGTACCTCACGGGTGAGGTTCTGTCTGTGAGCAGCCAGCACGCATGAGCACTCCACGAAACCGCTCGCTACAATCACGCTTTCCCAGGGACGTTGAATTAGCACCAGCAACCAGCGACCGGCGCGGCGAACTGCTCGCGCTCGCTGCGCAGATGTTTGCCGAGCGTGGTCTGCGCGCGACGACCGTCCGCGACATCGCGGACTCCGCGGGCATCCAGTCAGGCAGCCTCTACCACCACTTCGACTCGAAGGAGTCGATGGTCGACGAGATTCTGCGAGGCTTCCTCGACGACCTGCTCGGCCGCTACCGAGCGATAGTCGCCGAGGACCTTGGGCCGCGCGCCACGCTTGAGACCATCGTCGCCGTATCGTTCGATGCGATCGATCGTCAACACGCTGCGGTGGCGATCTATCAGAATGAGGCACGGTATCTCGCCGACCAGCCCCGCTTCGGGTACATCGGCGAGCGGTGGGCGGAGTTCCGTTCGTTGTGGCTGACGATCTTGCGTGACGGCATAGCGGACGGCAGTTTCCGAGCCGACCTCGACGTCGACCTCGCCTACCGCTTCATGCGCGACACGGTGTGGGTGAGCGTCGGGTGGTACCGGCCGGGTGGCTCGGCCTCGATCCAGACTGTCGCGGAGCAGTACCAGAGCATCGTCCTTGACGGTATCTCGACGCGTCGTCGCTGAGCGCGGCGAGCGGGCCAGTTGGGAGATGGCTGAGGCCCTTGTCGTCGAGGCGGTACGTGCGACTGCGGGCGGCGCAAGGGTGCGTTGTCGCAGGTGCACCCGGCCGGCCTCGGCGCACACGTCATCAGGGCGCTGTTCTCCCGGAATCCCTCGACAGATCCGGATTCGGTCGACGACGTCATTTTCGGCTGCGGCGAAACGCTCGGCCCGTAGGCCGGTGACATTGCGCGCACGTCCTGGCTTGCGGCTGGGGGCTATGTTGCGATGTCGGTGGGTAGGGAAGGGTCGGCTGGGAGCTGACCTCGGTCGGGATGGCGCGGGCAAGTTCGTCGGAAAGCCAGTTGTATCCGGTGGCGATGGCGTAGTGGCCTCGGCGGAGGTCGTACGACGGTACGGCGAATGGATGCGGGACGAAGCCGAAAGGCGAAATTGGCCACCTCGACCCTAGTGTCCTGCGCCGGGAGTCCGTTGAAGATATGAGTTGAGGCGCTCGAAGATCTCGTCGGCGGTCTTGATCCAGACGAATGGGCGTGGGTTGTCGTTCCAGGTGCTGATCCAGTCGCGGATGTCTTTCTCCAGCGCCCGTACGGACTTGTGTGCGCCGCGACGCAGTTGCTTATCGGTGAGCAGTCCGAACCAATACCATGTTCAGCCAGGAGCATGAGGTGGGGTGAAGTGCATGGTGATCCGGGGGTTCTTCTCCAGCCACGCCTGGATGGCCGGGTGTTTGTGGGTGGCGTAGTTGTCGGCGGCGACGTGCAGCTTGACCCGGGGGTAGGCCTTGGCGACCCGCTTGAGGAACTTCAGGAACTCGGTGGGCCGGTGCCGGTCGTAGCACGCGCCGGTGACCTTCCCGGTGCGACCTCCAGTGCGGCGAACAGGGTCGTGGTGCCGTGCCGGACGTTATGCCGACCCTGGGATTATGCCGACTTGTGCTGAAGGTCCTGGCTGCTGAGGGCTTCCGGGACTGGACTGCGGGGTCGGCATAATCAGAGCTTGTCGAGGAAGGCCAGGACGGTGTCTGGTGCCTGGTATCGGCCGGGTTTGGTAGTCGGGGGCATGACTCCTGCTAGGGCTCGTTCCTTCTGGGTCATGTCGGCGTGCAGGTAGATGTTGGTGGTGGAGACCTGTTCGTGCCCGAGCCAGAGCGCGATGAGGGTGATGTCGACCCCGGATAGGAGCAGTCGCATGGCTGCGGTGCGCCGAAGGGTGTGGGCCGTGACTTTCTTCGTCTGCAGCGACGGGCAGCGTGTCCGTGCCTGCGTGAGGTAGAGGGCGACGCGGTGCTCGACGGCGTCTCGGCTCAACGCCGTACTGGTGCTGGTCGCGAACAGCGGCTCGAGGGGGGGGTACGGATTCGACGAAGGCCCTGATCCACATCGGCCAGGACCAGTCCCCGGACCTCTCCGGCGCGCAGCCCCCCGAGCAGCATCACCAGGGCCATCGCTCGGTCCCGCGCAGTGTTCAGATCAGCGACGAACGCCGCGACCTCAGCTGGTTCCAGTGACTGTGGCAGTCGCCGAGATTCGCGAACCAGGCGTCCGCCGGAGCGTTGGCGACCTGGTCCCAGATGCCCGAGCAGCCCACGGCGGACAGCGCGCACGCCACTGGGCCGCCTCGCAGAAGGAAAGGGTTGTCGCCGCAGGTACCGCTGAGCATCGCGTACTCGAACAAGCCGCGGACCGCCGCGATCCGCCGGTTCATCGTTGCCGGCCCCGCGCCCCGCCGGCTGTCTATGCGCACCACCACCAACCCCGGGGAACAGGTCGGTCTGGTCTGCCACTCCAGGTAGTCGAACAGGTCCATAGCGCGCACCCGACCCAGCGACAGCGCCGACCCGGCCAGGAACCGCAGGAAGTTCAACAGGTCATGGGCATAAGCCCGCCGTGTCGCCGAGGAGAAGTTCCGCACCGACAGATGTGCCAGGAACGCGTTGACCAACTCCACATCCTCGACATCACCGTCGAGCCGATGCCCATCGCCCGCCACTACAACACGCAGGTCCATCGCCGCCTCCAGGCGTCCACACCCACGGCACGAGTCTCAGCGCCTCAACAGCCCACAGGTGGGACCTCACGCTGCCTGGGCGAGTCCCACTTCCCAGGGCCGGTAAACAGATAGGGGGTACCGCAACCAGAGCAACTACCAAGCGCGGATCACGCTCCACAGCGCCGCCCAGATGGCGGCGTGAACACCCAGACCCGACAAGATCAATCACGTCGAAAGTCGAAGAGCCGGTTTGACCGACGTCACCCGCGCCATCGCCCTCGACGTCGACTTCTTCTGCCCGGCCCGATAAAGGACCTCATCAGGGACCAATCACTGAAGAACTCCATGCGCGACGAGAAGATGCGCGTCGAACAGTAGCCGCCCAGCCGAGGGAGTTCGGATGGGCGGCTACGCGCCGTAGACGGGCTCCGGCGGGATGGCCCTGGCGAGCAGGTCCGCGACGACGGGCCCGAGTTCGGTCGGAGCCCAGCGTGCGCCCTTGTCGATCATCGGCCCGTGCCGCCATCCTTCGGCCACCGACACTTTCCCGGCCTCGACCTCGAAAACCCGGCCGGTGACGTCAGCGGCTTCCGCGCTACCCAGCCAGACGACGAGCGGTGACACATTCTCCGGCGCCATCGCGTCGAAGCCCTCGTCCGGCTTGGCCATCGTCTCGGCGAACGCGTCCTGGGTCATCCGAGTGCGGGCGGCGGGAGCGATCGCGTTGACCGTGATGCCGTAACGCGCCATCTCAGCCGCCGCGACGATCGTCATTGCGGCGATCCCGGCCTTTGCCGCGGAATAGTTGCCCTGGCCGATGCTGCCGAGCAGGCCCGCGCCTGAAGTGGTGTTAATGACGCGGGCGGCCGGTTCCCGTCCGGCCTTCGACTCGGTCCGCCAGTACGCGGCGGCGTGCCGCATCGGCGCGAGGCGGCCCTTGAGGTGCACGCGGATGACGGTGTCCCATTCCTCTTCGGAGAGGTCGGCGAGCATGCGATCACGCAAAAAGCCAGCGTTGTTCACGAGGACGTCCAGTCGGCCGAAGTTCTCGATCGCGGAGTGGACCAACCGCTCGGCGCCGGCCCAGTCGGCGACATCGTCGGCGTTCGCGACGGCCGTCCCGCCGCAGCGTCGATCTCGTCGACCACCTGCTGGGCCGGGCCGGTCTCCGCGCGGGTGCCATCGGGCGCGGCGCCGACGTCGTTGACCACGACCGACGCACCCTCGGCGGCGTATGCGAGAGCATGCGCGCCCCTGATCCCGCGCCCGGCGCCGATCACGATGACGACCCGGCCTTCGCACAAACCACTCACTTGTTGTGCTTTACGTTTGCTGCCGACAGGAATAGGGGCGTCTCACCGCCGCCGTGCACCGTGAGCGTCGCTCCGCTGACGTATGAGGCGAGCGGTGACGCCAGGAACGCGACGCAGTTACCGACCTCGTCGGGTTCGGCGAGCCGCCCGAGCGGGACGGTGCGGCCGACCGCGGCGATGGCGTCCTCGTCGCCGTAGTGCAGGTGGGCCTGGTCGGTGCGGACCATGCCGACGGCAAGCGAGTTCACGCGCACCTTGGGCGCCCACTCGACGGCGAGCGTCGCAGTGAGGTTGTCCAGGCCGGCCTTCGCCGCTCCGTACGCGGCGGTTCCGGGCGAGGGCCGGTGACCGCTGACGCTGCTGACCATCACGATCGCGCCGCCGCCGGGCTGGCGCTGCATAACCGCGTTGGCCGCC
>PKYI01000025.1 GCA_003133645.1 Acidobacteriota bacterium
ACCGTCGCGCTGGGCCGCGACCCGGAGGCGGACCCCGCGCTGATGGCGGTGCTCGCGGGCGACCCGCCCGCGGACGCGGCGGCTTCGGCGCGCGCCTCCGCCCCCGCGCCGCCGCATGCGCCCAGCGTCGCGCCCGCCAGCGGGGAGATCCGCATCGACGCGGCCAGGGTCGAGGCCCTGGCCGAGGGCGCCACGCGGCTGCGCATCCTGGCTCGCAGCGCCGGCCACCACGTCAAGCGCCTGCACGAGCTGGCCCGCCTTGCGGACGCCTCATTGCACGAGAGCCAGCCGCAGCAGGCGCTGGCGGCGATGGCGCTCGCTCTCCGCCGCGCCGAGGTCGAGGCCGACGCCACGCAGGCGCGCCTGCAACGCGCCGCCGAGCAACAGCAGGAGGCGCTCCTCGCGCTCCAGATGCAGCCGCTGCAAGGGCTGCTGATGGCGCTCGCCCGCCACGCGCGCGAACTGGCGCGCACCCTCGGCCGCGAGGTCGAGGTCGAGCTCTCCGGCGGCGAGACGCGTCTCGACCGGCGCATCACCAGGGACCTCGAGGAGGCGCTGGTCCACATCGTGCGCAACGCGGTGGACCACGGCATCGAGACGCCGGAGGCCCGCGCCGCCCTGGGAAAACCGCGCGCGGGCACGCTGCGGATCGCTGCGGTGGCCGCAGGCGGCCGGGTGCGCCTGGCGATCACCGACGATGGCGCCGGGATCGAACCGGCGGACGTCGTCGAGGCCGCCGTCAAGGCGGGGCACATCGAGCGGTCCCGCGCCGCCGCGCTCGGCCGCGACGAGGCACTCCGCCTGCTCTTCCTCCCCGGGCTCTCGACGCGGGGCGAGGTCACGGAGGTGTCGGGGCGCGGCATCGGTCTCGACGCCGTCGCCGCCGCGGTCACCCGCGCCGGTGGGTTCGCCACGATCGACTCGCACCCCAACCGCGGCACTTCGGTCGTCGTCGAGGTGCCGGTCGCCCGGCGCGGCGAGGAGGTCGTGGTGGTGCGCGCCGGCGCCATGCGCCTGGCCCTCCCCTCCTCCGCCGTGGCGCGGGTGGACCGGCTGCGCCGGGACGATGTCGTCGAGCGGGACGGCCGCACCCTTGCGCCGCTCGGCGGCCGCCTGGTGCCGTTCGCACCGCTGGCGCACCTGTTGGGGGAGGAGCCCGCCCCCGTCCAGCTCCTGCTACAAGGCGTCCACGCCGGGGTGCCGCTCGCCGTGGCCGTCGACGCGGTCGAGCGCTCCGAGGAGGTGCTGCTGTGGCCCGGGGGCCGCGCGTTGGCGGGCAACCCGCTGTTCGACGGGATCGCGCTGCTCGCGTCCGGCGAGCCGGTTGGGGTCCTGTCCCCGCAGGCGCTGGCCCAAGGGGGAAACGGGCGGAGGTTCGCCGCCGCCGCTCCGGCGGCCCGCACCCGGCGACTGCGCATCCTGCTGGTGGACGATTCGCTGGTGACGCGCGAGATGGAGCGGCGCCTGCTCGAGGATGCCGGATTCGACGTGACGACCGCCGCCGACGGACAGGAGGGGCTCACCGCGCTCGCCGAGGAACCTTTCGACTGCCTCGTGACCGATGTCGAGATGCCGGGCGTGGACGGCTACGCGCTCACCAGGCATGTGCGCGCCGTGCCGGCCCTGGCCCAGCTTCCCGTGGTCGTGATCTCGACCCACGACCTCCCCGAAGAACGCCTCAAGGGTCTGGAGGCCGGCGCCGACGCCTACCTGGCCAAGCAGGGCCTGAACGCGGCCGAGCTGGTGCAGCTGGTGCGCCGGCTGGCGGGGGCGTGATGGCGGATACCCCGATCGGCGTCCTGATCGTGGACGACTCCGCCACCGTCCGCGCGGTGCTGCGCCGGCTCGTCGCCGCGGCGCCGGACATGCGGGTGGTGGGCGAGGCCGGAGATGGAGCGCAGGGGGTCGAGGCGGCGGTGCGCCTCGCTCCCGCGGTGATCCTGATGGACCTCGAGATGCCGGTGCTGGATGGGTTTGCCGCCACCGAGAGGATCATGGCCCTCTGTCCGACCCCGATCCTCGTGGTCACCTCCCGCGCCAACCGGAGCCAGGTGCAGACGGCGTTCGAGGCGATCCGCCGCGGCGCGGTCGAGGTGCTGCCAAAACCCGAGGACGCCGCGGGATGGGAACTCATGGCCAAGGCGCTGCCGGCCGCGATCCGCGCCGCGACGCACGCGCGCGTGGCCCCGGCAGGCCGGCGCGACGCCCGCAACCGCGGTGTCTCGCCGGCGACGGTGGCCGCCGCGGTGCCCGCCGTGCCGCCGCAGGTGCGGTACGTGGCCGTCGGCGCATCCACCGGCGGCCCGTCGGCGCTTCGCGACCTGCTGGCGGCGCTGCCGGCCGCGCCGCCGGCCGCGGTCCTGATCGTCCAGCACATCGCGGCCGGGTTCGAGGAGGGGCTCACCGAGTGGCTCGCGGCCGACCTCGGACGGGACGTGAAGGTCGCCACCGACGGCGAGGCGGCGGCGCCCGGGAAGGTGCGCATCGCCCCGAGCGGCGCCCACCTGCGGCTGGTCGCCGGCGGCGTGGTGCGGGTCGATACGGCGCGGCCGCCGCGCGGCGTCCACCGCCCGTCCGCGGACGAGCTTTTCGAGTCGTGCGTCGCCTGCTGCCCGACGCTGACCGCCGGCGTCCTGCTCACCGGCATGGGCGCGGACGGCGCCCAGGGGCTCGCGGCACTGCGGCGGGCCGGCGGCTTTACGATGGTGCAGGACGAGGCCTCGTCGGTCGTGTTCGGCATGCCGCGCGCCGCCCTCGCGGCAGGCGCCGCGACGATTGCCCTGCCGCCGGGCGAGCTCGGCAAGGTCCTCGCCCGCATCTGGAGCGGAGGCGCGCCGTGACCCGCGTGCTCGTTGTCGACGACAGCGACACCACCCGGACGCTGCTCGTCCGCACCCTCGAGCGCGCGGGTTTCGACGTTTCGTCGGCCCGGGATGGCGCCGAGGGCGCTGCGGCGGCGCTGCGGCAGCCGCCGGCGGTCGTGGTGACCGATCTCGACATGCCGGTGATGGACGGCCACCAGCTCCTCCGGCTGCTCAAGAGCGAGGCGGCCACGGCGACGACCCCGATCGTCATCCTCACGAGCCACGGCGAGGCCCCGTCGCGTTTCTGGGGTCTGCACGGCGGCGCCGACGCCTACCTCACGAAGGACAGCGACCCGGCCGAGCTGGTGGCGACTGTCGGCCGGCTCGCCGCAGCGACGACGGCCGCGCCGGCGCGCGAACCCGCCAGCCCCTTGGGGCCGCTCGACGTGCTGACCAAAGTCGTGCGCCAGCTCGACGCCAGCCTGATGCGCGCCACCCTCCTGAACGTGCTGCTCGAGCGCGGCTTCAGCGCGAACGACCTGCACGCCGCGAACCGCGCGATCCTCGAGGTAGTGGCCGGCGTCGCGGACGCCCACCTCCTCGCGGTCGGCGTCACCGAGTCCGAAACCGCGACGCTCGATGTGCTCGTGACCCGCCCCGTGTCGCTGCGCTCGACCGACAGCTTCATCGCCGCCACCATCGCACAGATGGCGCTGCCCGCCGGCGTCGAACTGAAGGTCGACGTCTCCGGGGCGGGCGAGGGCGAGGGCGACGCCGACCCCGCCCATCTCGTCTCGTACCCGCTCCCGATGCGGGGCGCCGCGAGCCTGCTTGCCCTGCTCCCGAGCGAGCCGCAGCAGTTCGCCGTGGCCTCGGCCGGCTTGCTCGCCGACCTCGCCCCCCACGCCGGCATCGTCCTCGACAACGCCAGGCTCGGCCAGAAGCTGCAGGAGCTCTCAACCCACGACGGCCTCACGCGAGCGCTCAACCACAGGGCAATCCAGGAACGGCTGACCCAGGAGATCGAGCGCGCGGGCCGCTACGGCCGCACCGTGACCGTGGTCATCGGCGATCTCGACCACTTCAAGCGCGTCAACGATGCGCACGGGCATGTCGCCGGCGACACCGTGCTGCGCGCGGCCGCCGACGCGATGCGCCACGCGCTGCGCACTTCGGACGTGCTGGGCCGCTACGGCGGGGAGGAGTTCCTGGCCGTGCTGCCGGAGAGCGACCTCGAGGCTGGCCGCCGAGCCGGCGAACGCCTGCGGTGCGCGGTCGCCGAGCGGACGGCGACCATCGCGTCCGGGGAGCGTGTTCCGATCACCGCGTCGTTCGGCGTCGCCTCGCGGGCGGAACTCGGCAGCGAGGCCACCGCCGACGCGCTGGTGGCGCTCGCCGATTCCCGCCTGTACCAGGCCAAGGCCGCGGGCCGCAACTGCGTCCGGCCATGAGCGAGCCGGCCGCCCTCGCCGAGCTGGCCGCGCTGATCGAGGAGACGAGCGGCAACGTCATCCCGCCGGGCCACTACCAGTTCCTCGGCGAGACCGCGAAGCGGCGCGCAGCCAGCCTCCGCCTGGCGGGGGTGGCCGCGTACGTGGCGGCGTTGGCGCGCGGCGAACTACCCGGCGAGTGGAGCCGCCTGCTCCCGCACGTCACGGTCAAGGAGTCGTACCTGTTCCGCCACCCGCAGCACTTCGCGGCGCTGGCGACGAACATCCTGCCCCGCCTCGCCGCCGCGCGCGCCGGGCGCCGCAGCCTCGCGGTTTGGTCGGCGGGCTGCGCCCGCGGCGAGGAGCCAGCCACGCTGGCCATCGTGCTCGCCGAGTGCCGCGAGCTGGTCGGGTGGGATTGGCGGATTCTCGCGACCGACGTGGACGAGGAGGCGCTCGCCGCCGCCGGCGCCGCGACGTTCGGCGAGCGCGCCGTGTCCGGCGTCCCCGCAGACCTGCGCGCGCGCCACCTGCTCCGGCGAGGCGATTCCTACGAGCTCGCACCCGCGCTCGCCCGCCGCATCGAGTACCGCGCGCTCAACCTCGTGCGCGAACCTCTCGCTCTCTCGCCCGCGCTCTTCGATCTCGTCTTCCTGCGCAACGTGCTGATCTATTTCAGCCCCGAGGTCCAGCGCCGAGTCGCGGCCGCGGTCGCGGGCGCGCTTGCGCCGGACGGTTACCTCTTCCTGGGACCGGCGGAGACACTCTGGCAGGTGGCGGGCGGCCTCGACGCGATCGACCTGGGCGACTGTTTCTGCTACCGGCACGCCGGCGCAGCCGCCGCAACGGCGGCGCCGCACCGACGCCGGGACGCGGAGCGACGCCCGGAGCGACCTCAGGCCGCCGCCACAACGCTGCGGACCACAATCCACGCACCGCGCCCCGTAGTTCTCGAGGCGCAGGGGACGCGGGAACGGCTCGCCCTGGCCGCCCGGCACGCCGCCGCGGACCGTCTCGACGATGCCGTGGCGCTCGTCGACCAGGCCCTGCTCGCGGACCCGTCGGATGCCGGCGTGCACGCCCTCGAGGGGTTCATGCACGACATCTCGGGCCGTTCGCAAATGGCGGTGGCCTCGTACCGCGCGGCACTCTTCCTCGATGCCGGCCTGTTTCAGGTTCGCCTCCTGCTCGCGGACGCGCTGCGCCGCCTGGGTCACGAGCAGCGCGCCGCCCTCGAGTACCGCGAGGTGCTGGCGGCGCTCGCCGCGGGGCGGGCACACGAGGTGGAGGCGCTCGCCCCGCTCGCCCTCCCCGACCGGGGGGAGGCGATGCGCCGCTGCCGCGAGGCGCTACGCGACGGCGGCTCGCAGGACCTTGCGGCGCGCCCGCGGTAACGCCCGCCCGCTCCTGGTCGAATTGAGTTGCTGGAGACCGCACACCGTCTCCAACACCCCGTGCAGCTTTTCGACCCCAGGACGCAGCCTCCCGACGCCGTGCCGTACAATTCACGGGTGTCACGCCGAAACGCGCTCCGTGCGACCCTCGTTCTTGCCGCCGCCGTGTACCTCACGGCCGCCGGCTGGTTCTTCGTACTGGCGNNCTTGGAGCAGCTTCTGGGCGATCAGGATCGTCCCCGCCGCGCCGTTCTGGCTGATGACGTGGCTCGACAGCCCCGCGGTGCGGGGGGCGATCTCGGGGTTCGGCGTCGTCCACTTCGTGGCGGCGTGGTCGTGGCTCGACCGCGCGGCGGGGAACGCATGATCGCCGGCGTCGGCCTCGACCTGGTCGGCGTCGAGCGGACGGCGGCGATTCTCGCCCGCCACGGCGGACGCTTGCTCGAGCGCTGCTTCGCCGCCGGCGAGGTCGCGCGGCCGGGGGACGCCGAGCATATCGCCGGCCTGCTGGCGGCCAAGGAGGCGGCGTTCAAGGCGCTCGG
>PKYI01000090.1 GCA_003133645.1 Acidobacteriota bacterium
GCGGGATCGCCGAGATGTACGGCGGCAAGAGCTTTTACATGTTCCGCCAGCTCGAGATCCGCGACGTCCGCCTGGTCTACGCACCGGCGCGGGCGATCGGCGAGTTCGGCGGCGAGGTGGACAACTGGATGTGGCCCCGCCACACCGGCGACTACTCGTTCTTCCGCGCCTACGTCGGCCCCGACGGCAAGCCCGCCGACTTCTCGCCGGCCAACGTGCCGTACAAGCCGGACCGCTTCCTCAAGCTCGCCGAGGGCGGCGTCAAGGACGGCGACTTCACCATGATCATCGGCTATCCGGGGCGCACGATGCGCTACCGCATCGCCGCGCTCGTGGCGCAGGACACCGAGTTCACCTACCCGTACCAGATCGACGTGCTCAAGGAATGGATGGCGGTCCTCGAGGAACGCGCCAAAACCGGCAAGGACGTGGAGATCAAGGTGGCCTCCGTCGTCAAGGGGCTCGCCAACGCGATGAAGAAGGACGAGGGGATGCTCGAGGGGCTGACAGGAGCGAACCTCGCCGGCCAGCGCAGGGCGGACGAGGCGAAGCTGCAGGCGTGGATCGACGCCGACCCCGCGCGCAAGGCGAAGTGGGGCGACGTCCTCGCCGCGCTCGACGCGCAGGCGGCGGCCGATGCCGCGACCCGCGAGCGCGACCTCCTCGCCGGGTACCTGCCGCGGGCCGGCTCGCTGCTGCCGGCGGCGCTGACCATCGTGCGCTGGAGCCAGCAGAGCGGCAAGCCCGACGTGGAGCGCGACCTCGGCTATCAGGCGCGCGACGAGCGTACGATCCGCATGCGCCTCGCGACGATGCAGAAGAACCTCGACGTCCCCACCGACCGTGCCGTGCTCACCTACTTCCTCAAGCGCGCGGCCGCGCTGGCGACCGGCCAGCGCCTCGCGTCGCTCGACGCGGCGCTCGCGGCGACTGGGAAGACCGGCGACAGCGCCATCGCCGCCCTGCTCGACGAAACCCTCGGCAAGACCTCGCTGACCGATCCGAAGACCCGCCTGGCGTTGCTCGGCTTGGACGAGGCCGCGGTCGCCGCGAAGAACGACCCGTTGCTCGCGTTCGCGTTCGCCCTGCGCAAGGACATGAAGGCGATCGAGGACCACAGGAAGACCTCGGAGGGCGTGCTGATCGAGCTGACACCCCGCTACATCGACGCCCTCGCCGCGTTCCGCCACGTACCTCTGTACCCCGACGCAAACTCCACGATCCGGTTCACCTTCGCCACCGTGAAGGGATACTCCCCGCGCGACGGGGTTTACTACGAGCCGTTCACGACGCTGTCGGGCGTCATTGCGAAGTGCACCGGCGTCGAGCCGTTCAACTGTCCGAAGAAGCTCGTGGACGCCGCCGCCCGCCGCACGTTCGGCCCGTACATCGCGGCGCCGCTCGGCGACGTGCCGGCGTGCTTCCTCTCCACCAACGACATCACCGGCGGCAACTCCGGCTCGCCGATCATGAACGGCAAGGGCGAACTCGTCGGCCTCGCCTTCGACGGCGACTACGAGTCGATGACCTCGGATTACATGCACAGCGATGCGCTCTCACGGACGATCAACGTGGACATCCGGTACGTGCTTTGGTGCATGGACTATGTGGACAGGGCCCACTGGATCATGCGCGAGATGGGGATCGAGCCCAGCAACAGGTGAGGCACGGACAGATGCGCACGGACGACACGCCGGAAAGCACGGGCAGGAGACCACGAACCGCTGTTTCTCTTGAGGTTTGCGGGTCGATCTGGTACAAGCTACGGTCCGCGCGAGCACGCAGGGAGGGGTGATGACGAACGTCGTGGTCGTCGGGGGTCAGTGGGGTGACGAGGGCAAGGGCAAAGTCGTCGACCTGCTCTGCCCAGCTTTCGCCAACGTCGTCCGCTTCAACGGCGGCAACAACGCCGGCCACACCGTCAAGTTCGCCGACCGCCACTTCGCCCTCCACCTGATTCCCTCAGGCATCCTCCAGCCCGCCTGCCGTTGCCTGATCGGGCCGGGCGTCGTGATCGACCCGCCGGCACTGCTCGAGGAGATCCGCATGCTCGAGGACCAGGCGGTGTCGGTGCGGCCCCGGCTGCTGGTCTCCCCCCGCGCCCACATCGTGCTCCCCGGCTACCGCGCCCTCGACCTCGCGCGGGAGGCCGCGAGCGGCGCCGCCAAGCTGGGCACGACCGGCCGCGGGATCGGGCCGGCATACGAGGGGCGGGCGCGGAGGACCGGCGTCCGCCTCGGCCTCGCCCGCAACCCGCGGCGCCTCAGGGAAGCCGTGATCGCAGCGAGCGCCGATCTCGAGCAGGCGCTCGCCCGCTACCCTGGGGCCCCGGTCCCGTCGGCCGAAGACCTCGAGCGCACCGTTGAGGCGGCCGCCGCTCTCGCGCCCCAACTCGGCGACGTCTCGCGGGCGCTCGCCGACGCCGATGCCGCCGGGCGGCCGATCCTGTTCGAAGGGGCGCAGGGAACGCTCCTCGACCTCGACCACGGCACCTATCCGTTCGTGACCTCGTCGGGATGCCTCGCGGGGTACGCGGCCCCGGCGTGCGGGCTCCCCGCCCGCGCGATCGGCGGCGTGCTCGGGGTGTTCAAGGCGTACACGACCCGCGTCGGCAGCGGCCCCTTCCCCACCGAACTCGCGGACGGCACCGGCGAGCACCTCCGGCGCCGCGGCAACGAGTTCGGCACCACCACCGGCCGCCCCCGCAGGACCGGCTGGTTCGACGCGGTCGCGGCCCGCGCTGCGGTGCGCTGGAGCGGCATCGAGGCCGTGGCGCTCACCAAACTCGACGTCCTCGACGAGCTGGCCGAGATCCGCGTGGCGACGGCCTACCAGGTGGGGGGCCAGACGACTTCCGAGTTCTCCGACGACGCCGAGGAGGTCGGCGCCACCTCCCCGGTCTATGAGACGCTCCCGGGCTGGAAGGCCAACTCGTCCGCGGTCACCGCGTCCGAGAAACTCCCCGAGCTGGCGCGGCGCTATGTGGCTCGCCTCGAAGAGCTGCTCGGCGTCCCGGTGGTCGTGATCTCGACCGGGCCCCGGCGCGAGGAGACGATCGTGCGCCGGCTTGAACCCCTTTCCGGTTGGAACATCGGGCTCTGAGCGCTACTCGTACACCTTGCCGGCCACCCGCAGCCGGCGCAGGTAGAGTATCTCGCACGAGCCGTCGCCGGTGTCCTCGCGCGCCAGCGACGACCTCCACCTGACCGTCTGACCGCCCTTGCGCGCCTCGATCGCGACCAGCTCCCCGGCAAGTTCGGCGACATCGCCCTCCGAGAGGGAGCGCGCGGCGCGCGCCAGGTTGGAGTCCGCCGGGACGATGTGGGTGTTGGAGGAGTCCCGGACCACGGTGGCGTTCGGAAACGGCGCTTCGCCACTCCAGCGCCAGAAGTACCAGCGCCCGCTCTGCGACCAGTCGAGCCGGCGCCACGCGTCGCCGGCTTCCAGCTCGCCCCAGACCATCGCGACGTCGCACGGCGAAAGGCCGGTGTTCCAGTCGAAGCGGTAGTTCTCCCGCGACACGACGACCCCCCGCAACACGTAGCTCGCAAGCGGCGTGATCACGAACTCCCAGCCGCCGTCGTTGACGCGGATCGGCTCCGCCCCTTCGAGCGCCGCCTGCTCCGGCGGCAGCGACACGTCGATCGGCGTGGGGTCCTCGGCGTTGGGCCGGGGCCCGCAGGAGGACGCTGCCAACAGCAGCACCGACCCCAGCACTCCGAGCGCGCGTCGTGGACCGTGGAGCATCGCGACGATTATCGCGCTCCCCCACGGGGGCGAAACGCGGAGCCGGCGGTGAGCACGAACAGTCCGATCACCCCGATCGTGACGCAGGCGCCGAGCAGAATGGAGGGCGTGTCGAGGTGGACCGGCAGCGAGGGCAACACCAAGAGGAAGAGTTCGCCGAACAGACCGGTGAGGACACTGAGCGCGGCGGCCGCCAGGGTCTTCCGGCCTCGCTTGGTTCGCTCCGGAAGCAGGAAGAAGAACGGGAACACCAGCACGGTCGCGAGCATCCCGAGGGTGACGAACTTCCACCCGCCCTCCCAGCGCGCGAGGAGCTGGCCGGTTTCGTCCGGCATGTTCCCGTACCACACCGGCAGATAGGCGGACCACAGCAGGTACCCCCACATGATGACCATCGCGAACAGCAGCTTTCCGAGGTCCTGGCGGGTCGTCGCGGTCGATGCGTCCTCGGGCCCGACCGACTCGGCCAGCGCGACGAGCGCAATAGCGGCCAGAAACGCCCCCATGAAGTAGTAAGGCGGGATCACCGTGCTTGGGGCCCAATCGTGAAGGCTCATGACAAGGTCGACCGCCCACAGCGACAGAACCGCCGCATAGAGCAGGAGGTAGACGACCGCCGCGGGCGTGGAGTTGGAACCGTCGCCGGTGCGGGCATGGCGAAGGTAGCGACGGCCGGAAGCGAACAGCAGCGCGGATGCGAGCAGGTCACGCAGGAGCCTCCACGCCGACGCTCCCCAACCTGCCCCGGCGGCGGTCGGCATCCAGAGACCTGCCAACACGAGCAGCACCGCGAGCAGCGCAAGCGCGAACGGGAAGAACGCCGCTCCGGCCTCCGCCACCGGCGACACGACGTTCACCCAACGCGCATGCGAGCAGCGGACGGCGGCAGAGAACGCGACCCCTGCCGCAGCCACGCCGGCAAAGAACAGCCAGCTCACGGCCAGCGTACCGAGCGAGACGGTCGCGAAACCGAGCGCAACGCCGGTGACCAGCGCGACAAAGCCGATCGCCGTGGCGGCGGCACCGAGACGTGTCACCTCTGGGCCCAGGGCGGCCTCGCAGCGCCGGAGGGGGAAGGCCGTCACCGCCCGCCTCCGGGGGCAACCCCTTGGAGATGGCGGACGAAGTTCACGAGGTCCCAACGGTCGGCCTCCGGCAGTCCCTCGGCCTGCGAAGGCATGGCGCGTCCCCCGAAGGTGATCGTTCCGTAGATATAGCCGTCGCTGCGCGACGTGATCGTGACGTACGCGAGGTTGGGAGCCGGCGGGAAGAACTTGGAGACCGGTCCGCCGCCGTGGCCATCCGCTCCGTGGCAACAGGCGCAGCGCTGCTCGAAGAGCGCCTTCCCATGCGCGATCGACGCGGGCGTGAACGGCACCGGGTCGCGGAGCGACTCGGCCTCGTCGCGGTCGGTGAGCGCGGGGCCGGCGCCGAGGGGCACCGAGTGCTCGGGGGCGGGACGAGGGGCGTCCTCGGGGCGGAGGGACGGCTGGTACCACATGTCGGTGCGCCAGTCGTTGCGACACCCCGACCCGGCGAGCGCGACGACGACGATTGCGAGGCCGGCCCTACGCCACACGGCGCACCTCCTCCGCGCCGTTCGTCCTGAGGATCGTCTCCGCGTCCCCCAGGCCGTCACCAACGACGAAGATACCGATGCGGTCGGCGGAGAATCGCGGGTCGAACGGCACCGGGCGCCGGCGACGCCCCCGTCCCGCGGTCACCGCCAGCGCCACGAGGTTCACGCAGGCGCCGACCAACACGGAGACCTCGAAGGCGATGATCACGAACGGCGGGACCGAGACGATGGCCTTGCCCCCGGTGACGAGCGGCCACGCGATCGCCGTCCCGATGCACAGCGCGAACCCCGCCAAGACCCCCAGAAGGGCGCCCGAAAGAGTGGCCGAGTCCAGCCGGCTGCGCGGGCGTCCGAGCGCTTCCACCAGCTCCGGGAACGGAGCGGGCGAGGCCATGCGGACATCGGAGTGGCCCGCCGCGCGCAGGGCTCGGATGGCCTGCGCCCCCCGGGCCAGGTCCGAGAACACGCCCAGCACGCCGGCTTCAGGCCGCATCTTCGACTCCATGCACGGACGCCTCCTTCATCTCCGAGATCGACACCACCGGGAGGAGCCTCACGAAGATGAGGAACCAGAGGAAGAACCAGCCCAGCGACCCGAGCGTGATCCCGACCTCCACGAACGTCGGTCGGTAAATTCCCGCCCAATCGAACGGGATGCGGTCATGCGACAGCGAGGTGACGATGATGACGAAGCGCTCGAGCCACATCCCCACGTTGACCAGAACGCAGATCACCAACAGCGCCGCCGGTCGGGCCCGCACCTTCTTCAGGAACAGCAGGAGCGGGATGACGCAGTTGCAGGCCACCATGGTCCAGAACAGCGGCGCGAAGGGGCCGGTGGCCCGGTACGCCAGGGTCGAGCGCTCGACGCTCGGAGGGCCGCGAAATGCCAGGACGTACTCGAGGATGTACGAGTAGGTGACGACGAGCGAGGTCAGCAGCACCACCCGCGAGGTCATGTCCAGGTGCCACGGGGTGATGAGGGACTCGAGGTGGAGGATGCGGCGGAGCGGCACCAGCAGCGTCACGACCAGCGCGACGCCGGAAAAGATCGCGCCCGCAACGAAGTACGGCGGGAAGATCGTGGAGTGCCACCCCGGCAGGATCGAAACGGCGAAGTCCCACGACACCACGCTGTGCACCGAGAAGACGAGGGGCGTCGCGAACGCCGCGAAGTAGAGGTACGCACGGGCGTAGTGCCGCCACTCCTCGTCGGTACCTTGCCAGCCAAACGCAAAAAGACCGTAGAACCGCTGCCGCCACCCCTTGGTCGCGTCGCGCAGCGCGGCGGCGTCGGGGACGATGCCGACGGTGAGGAAGATCGCGCTCACGATGAAGTAGGTCGAGACCGCGAAGACGTCCCACATCAGAGGGGAACGGAAGTTGACCCAGAGGTGCCTCTCGTTCGGATACGGGAACAGCCAGTACGCGAACCACGGGCGGCCGAGGTGGATGATGGGGAACAGCCCCGCCGTCATCACCCCGAAAACGGTCATGACTTCGGCGACGCGGTATACCGCCGTGCGGAATTTGGCGCGCAGGAGGAACAACACCGCGCTGATCAGCGTCCCCGAGTGGGCGACCCCCACCCAGAATACGAAGTTCGTGATGTAGATGGCCCACCCCACGGGCCGGTTCAGGCCCGAGACCTGCAGGCCGTAGCGGATCTGGAGCGACCAGCACCACGCCCCGAACGCCGCCGCAGCGGCGGCCGCGACGATCAGGAGCGCGTGAACGGCCCCGGGCCGGCCCTGCGTCGCAAGGACCTTCTCCTGAATCTCGCGAGACGACGCGAGCGAACTCACGGTCCCTCATCCCTGACGTGCGCCAGGTACGTGATCGCAGGGAGCGTGTTGACTTCCCCCAACACGTTGTACCCGCGGCCGTCACGCCGCAGAGCCGCGACCCGCGACGTGGGGTCGTCGGCGTCGCCGAAGACGATCGCCCGCGCCGGGCACGTCTGCGCACACGCCGGGACGATCGCGCCGTCGTTCACGGGGCTATGCGCATCCCTCGCCGCGTTCTCGCCGAACCGGATGCGCTGCACGCAGAAGGTGCACTTCTCCATGACCCCCTTGGAGCGGACGGTGACGTCGGGGTTCAACTGCATGTTCAGGGGCTTCGGGAACTCCGGCTCCTGCCAGTTGAACACCCTGACCTTGTACGGGCAGTTGTTCGAGCAGTACCGAGTGCCGACGCACCGGTTGTAGACCTGTGCGTTCAGGCCCTCCGGGTTGGTGTAGGTCGCATACACCGGGCAGACCGTCTCGCACGGCGCGTTGCCGCACTGCTGGCACAGCATGGGGAGCAGGTCCACGCGCGGCTGGTCGTCCTCGACGCGCACGAAGTGCTCGACGCGCAGCCAGGCCATGTTGCGCCCTCTCGTCATCGCCTCGGGGCCGACGACGGGAACGTTGTTCTCGGCGTAGCAGGCGACCACGCACGCCTGGCACCCGGTGCAGCGGTCCATGTCGATCGCCATCGCCCAACGGTGCACCGGGAAGCTCGGGGCCGGGTACATCTTCCCGGTCGCGGGAAGCGCGGGTACGGTTGGCGCCGCAGCGCTCACGGTACGGACGATCGTCCGGCCCTCTTCGTACGGCGTCGCGCTCAGGCGCGGCAGACGGGTGCGCCTCCCGGTCGGGTCCACCTGGGCGCGCGCCGCCTGCCATGCCGGCGCGCCGGAGCCGGCGTCGAGATCCGCGGTCACCAGCGCGAGGGCCTCCGGCCCCAGAGGCACGGCCACCACGTCCTCGCGGACCCCTTCGAAAGCGCACGCGGGGAGCGTCACGCGACCCGCGGACGTGGCCACCGTCACGACGTCGCCGTCGTTGACGCCAAGCCGCTTCGCGGTCGCGGGCGCCAGCTCCGCCCACGCCGTCCAGGAGACGTTCGTGAGCACGTCCGGCACCTCGTTGAGCCAGGGTGACGACGGCCCGCGGCCGTCGTCACGCAGAGCGGTGGGGAAAACGACAAGGGCCAAGCCGGCCTGCGGGGGCGGCCCCGGCGCCGCCAGGCGCAGGAGCCCGGGGTCGGGCCGCAGCACCACGGGCTCGGCTTCGACCTTGCCAACATGGACGCCGGCTTGCTGCGCGGCACGCTGCGCCGCCGCCAGTTCGTCCCCGGAGAGGCCCGGGAAGAGCTTGCCCAAATGGGATTGCACGAAGGAGTAGAAATCGTCGTACGGCAGCGGCGTCGCGGGCGCCGGCAGCTTCGACGCCACCTCGATCAGGACCTGGGAGGTGCTGCGCGTCTCCCACAACGGCGTCATGGCGGGTTGCGAGAGCGCGATCACGCCGCGGCGCGCCGTAATGTCGCCGAACGACTCGAGGGGATGGTCGTCGGGAAGCACCAGGTGCGCGCGCTTCGTCGTCTCATCGGGGACGCCGGAGAAGCTCACCACGAGCGGGACGCGGGCGAGCGCCGGCGCGGCGCCGAGGGCGGTGGGGAGCGTACCGCACGGATCGGCGTGGTGCACGAGGAGAACGTCGACCTGCCCGGCGGCCGCAGCGGTCAGGAACGCGCGGAGATCGGACGGCGGCGAGGGCGGATCCTCCAAGGGATCGAGCCCGTAGAGGACCGTCCGCCCGATATTGCCCAGCACGTAGTTGATGAGCTGGATCGCCACCGCGAGTTCGGTGGCATCCGCGCCGCTGCTGAGCAGTCCCGGTCCCAACACGGCGGAGGGCCTCCTCTGGGCCAGCTCGGCGCCAAGACTCGCAATCGCCGCCCGCGGGAGGCCGCTTTGCCGCTCCGCCTCGGCGAGGTCGAACCCCTCCAGGGCGCCGAAGATCGCGTTCGCCTCCCGAGCGAGCCCCGCGATACCCTGCGTCGGGTCGCAGAGAAAGCGCAGCAACGCCACGGCGGCCCATGCTTCGCCGCCGGCCCGCACGGACAGCCACGTGTCGGCGCTCACGCCCGTCAGGCAGAGACGAGGGCCGATCCAGACAAGCCGGGTGCGCTCCGGCCCCACCTTTCCCCGGCCAGACGCGAACTGCCGGGCAAGTTCGACCGGGGAGAGCCACGTTTCCACGAAGTCGGCCCCGAACGACACGATGGTGCGCGCCTGCTCGAGATCGAAGGCGGGAACCTCAGCGCGCCCGAACAGGCGCTTCCCGGCCTCCCGCAACGCGGAGAGGTCGAAAGGCTCGAGCACGACCCGCCGACCCGGGGGCACGGCGAGCTTCTCGATGAACTCCTTCTGCAGGGCCCCGGCGCTCCCAGGTTCAGGGCGGGTGAGCAGCCACACGCCCGGCGGCGAACCCTTCGCCCGAGAAGCCGCAAGGGCGGTCGCGAGAGCAGCCTCCGCCTCGTCCCAGGTCACGCTCTCGAGGCGGCCGCCCTGCGCGCGCCGCGCCGGCCCGTGAAACCTCTCGGGAGCGTACAGGCCCTGGACCGCCGCTTGGCCCCGCGCGCACAGCGCTCCCCCTCCGACGGGGTCGTCGGGGTTGCCCTCGAGCTTTGTGACCCGCCCCTCCCGGGTGCGGGCGGTGACGCCGCACCCCGCGGAACACTCGCGGCACACCGTGCGGTAGAAGAGCGGCATCCCGGGAACGATCTCTTCCGGCGCAACCAAGTAGGGGATGAGCTTCTGCGGCCCGGGCGGCGACGAGCACCCGGCAAGCACACCCGCGGCCCCGGCGAGCTTCAGCAGCGTGCGGCGGTCGATCCCATTCGATCGCTCGTCAGGCATTGGCCCTCACTTGTGGCAGCTCAGACAGTCGGTGGGCGCCTTGCGCTGCCTGTGGCAATCCACGCACCACCCCATCGTGAGCGGGCTGGCCTGCCGCACCACGTCCATCGCCTCGACCTCGCCGTGGCACCTCTGGCAGCGCAAACCCGCGGCAATGTGGCGTTCGTGGGTGAAGAAGACGTGATCCGGGAGGCGGTACACGCGGTTCCACGCCAACACGTTTCCCTCCCGGTCGGTCTGGACGACCAGTTGCACGTCCTTGTTGTCCCTGGCGACGAACTTGTGGCAGCCGAAGCAGCGCGCCATCGAAGGGACCCCCGCCACGGGGGAGTGCGCGGCGTACGCGTGGCACATCTGGCAGCCGATCTTGTTCACCCCGGCGTGGACCCGGTGGCTGAACGGGACAGGCTGCTGCGGCGGCGGCGCCGGTTTTGCGCACGCCGCCGCAGTCAACGCCATGATCAGCGCTGCCACGAGTGGTGACCGACCCATGGCCCCGTCACCGATGCAGGGAGAAGCTCTCCTCGGCGGTCTTCCCCTCGGTCACCGTCACCTTCTTGTCCGGCGCCTTGAGGTGCGAGTTCCACACCGCGATCGTGTACGTGCCCGGGGGCACGTCCTTGATGGTGAATTTGCCCTCCCGGTCAACCACCGCAGCGTACGGGTTCTGGCCGACGAAAATGAACCCCAGCATCTCCGGGTGGATGCTGCAGAGCTGCGTGTAGACGCCCGGGCTCTTGAAGGTGTAGCTGCGGGACTCCCCGGGTTTGAAGGTGCCGAAGTTGTACCCCTCGTTGTCCGGGGAGAACACGTTGTGCGCCACCGTATCGTGGTTGAGGAAGTTGACCGTATCGCCCGCGGTCACGGCCAGGACGTGCGGGATGAACTTCATCCCCTTCTGGTCCACGGACTCCGTCTTCGCGGCGTACGAGCCCGGCACATCCTTCAGGTAGACGACGGTCTCCTCCAGGAACTTTGCCGGCATCGCCTCCACCCGGCCGCTGACACTCCCACCGGCGGCCTGTGCGACACCCCCGGCAAGCGCCAGAAGGGCGACCGTCAGCAAAGCCCCGGCGACGCCGAACTCGCTATGCTCATTGCGGACCCCCGTGATCGATCTCATCGTGATTCCCCTTTCCCTTTCCCGCTCGTTCGCCGCGCAACTCTCAGAACGCGAATGCCAGGCCGAGCGTGATCGCCTCGACCTCCGGGCCGACCGACGCCGTGGGGGTGCTCGGCGCCGCAAGACCGGAAGCAGCCCCCCATCCCCCTGGCGGCGCCCCGTTCGCCTTTTCCACCTGCGCGACCAGCGACAGCTTGATGTTGGGGCGCACCAGCGCCGCAACTCCGGCAAACGCCCGCAGGTCGGTCACCGCCGACCCGCCGGACGGAGAGAGCTTGATGTACTCGACGCGCACCGCGGGGACGAGCCACGGGTACACGACGTAGGAGAGTTCGTTGTACTGCACGAGCGCGGTCACTACTCCGCCGCCGGGCTGGGCACGGTCGTGACGTTCCTGATAGGCGCCGGTGTCGAACTCGAGCGAGTTCCACTGCGCTCGCACCCCGCCGCCGAACGTCGAGGCCGTGTCATCCAGGACCGTGTTGTCGGAGGCGGAGAACCGTGACCCTGAGCGATAGTAGAACGTTTGCAGCGTGAGGGACTTCTCCGCCCACGGCTTGCTCGCGTCGGGGACTGAACTCCCCTTCTCGCCGTCGAGCCGCAGCCCGCCCAGCTTGTAGCCCACGTGCGCGTAGAAATCCCCGGGAGATCTGACCTCGACGTTGGCGCCCGCGTTGCCGCCGACCGCGTAGTCGAGGCGCCCGTTGATCGTGCCGTTGATCTCCACCCCGCTGTACGCGTCGTCGACGTTCCACGAGTCGCTGGTCGCGCCATAGAGGGCGGTCACCAAGAGCGGGGGGGTCGCCATGTCGACGAGGTAGGAGGAGTGTGGCGCGAACGTCGAGAGCGTTGGCGTAATCTTGCCCACGGCCAGGTTGAGATCGTGCGGCGCCCCCACCAGATCGTTGAAGTAGACGCCCACGTGCTCGATCTCGGCGGTGCCGCTGGCGAACGTCAGCTCGCCGAAGAACGTGATCTGGTCGTCGAAGCTCCCCCCGGCCCAGATGTGGCCCTCCGCGATCAGGTCGTTGAGGTTGACGCGGGCGCCGTTGTCCGCCGCCGCGCCGCCGGAGTTCCGGTTGGGGTGCACCACCGCCTGCCCGTTGAACCCGAGCGCGAGCGGCACGCTGCCGGGGAGCGTCCCGGGCCACACCGAGTTCGGGAACTCCTTCTTGTAGGCGTCCTGGCCGAGCGGCACCGTCTCCTGCTTGACGAAATCGCTGTCCACGCCGGGGAAGCGGTAGCCGTTGCGCCGGAACGCCTCGCCGAACGGGTTCAGCTTGGGGTAGATCGTGTGGCACGTCAGACAGCTCGTGCCGTACTTACGCGCGAAGGCGGGCACGCCGAGAGCCGACCGCGCGCTCACCAGCAGGATCGCCGCGATCGAAAGCACGCCGGCCCGAACGGCCCAGACATTCGAACGATGGAGCCGGTGTCCCCCCATTGGCGCCCCCCCCTTTTTGGACTTCTTGCTGAATAATAATCCCTGTCTCAGGCTCATGCAAGGGGGGCAAGCCGCCGCTCCGGATCGGAGCACGAGGGCACGCGCAAACACCTCGACGCCGCCTGCGGTCGCTCGCTGATGACGGTCTTCCGCATCGAGGGCCACGCCGCCTTCGCGCTTGCGTCGGTGGAGGCGCGTTCCGAATCCGCCTTGACGATCGCGGCACCCGCCGCTACCCTCCATCCGGGCCGTTAGCTCAGCTGGCAGAGCAGCGGGCTTTTAACCCGTCGGTCGTGGGTTCGATCCCCACACGGCCCACATAGAATCAAGTACTTACGAAACACCCCGCCCCCAGGAAGCCGCCCGGTGCCCCACTGGTGCCCCACCGCCAGTGCCTACGAACCCCCGGGCGGCAACGACGTCATGACGATGGATCAAGGCAATGGCTCGGTCGAGGGCGCGGATTCAGTGAGCAACTGCTGGATCTCTGCGTCTGTGGTTCGGGCAATGGTGAGCCACCCATCCAGCACTTTCCGCTCGGTACTTCTTAGGTTGACTAAGCTCCCGGGGAACAATCTGTCGAGGCCGACCAACATCTTCGCTGCCGCAATGGCCAGCATGCCGATCGTGCTCGACAGAAAATTTCGTGAATCGTCCGGGGACATTGCCGCACCAAGGCCGGCGATGCTGAACCATCCGGAATGGGCTTGGTCGCAGAGCCAACTGTAATGGCTTGTTCCGTAGAGAGCTGCGATCCCGGCATTCCTCGCCAGAGCAGCCCACTGTCCCCGCCACTTGTCTCCCCCTTCTAGGAACTCCTTGCGATCCTCTGCCGCTCTCTGCTGAAACCAAGAGTTGTTGCGGATCCGGTCTCTGTAGGAGTCGATGGCTTCCTTCTCGCGGCCCTTCTGCTGCTCTTGATCAAGGTGGGTCTCGACGTAACGTTGCCTCTTCCGCGGACTCTCAAGGCACCATCGGAGATAGAGTGCCTCTCGCTCGGCGTCGCTCTGAGGGAGAACAAACACTCGGTAGAACAGCAGAAAGCACTCCCACCCGGCGCGCGTGAGGACAAACACGGACGGGCTGTCGAGAAACCTCTTATCCCATCTACGGTGCGCCGACCCATCCCGAATGAGTGTCTGCGCGGAGATACCGTGCTGAGCGAACTTGCGGCAGAAGGTGACCGCCGCTTCCCTCACCTCGTCCCCGCCACACCGTCTCTCGCAGTGAGGGAAACTCCTCCCGAGAATGCCAATCAAGGTCGAGAAGTCTGCCTGCACTTCATCAGCGTCGTAGAGGTCCACTCTCAAGCCTCCATTTTGTCGTTTTCCGCCCCACCCCGGAGCGCGGGACGCCCTGCGGCGCTTCGCTGTCCCCTATTCCTGTATTCCTGCCCCGCTCCCCGCTGCCGCAGCCAGCGGTTTGCCGAGATCCAGTACCAGAAGACGAGCGGGACAAGGCTGTCGGCAGCGCTTATGAGGAACGCAACCGTCGCACCGCCTGGGTTGTCGCGCGCCGAACCAATGGCGTCGACCAGAACCCACACGAGGTAAAGGGCAACAAGGATGCGGCGTCCACGTGAGCGCAAACGGAAGAGCGCCTCCACGCCGAACAAAACGACAAGCACAATCAGCGTCGAGACAACGAATGCCATTCAAACCTCCCATGCGATCGACCTTGACGCGTCGCGGGCGGGCGGCCCCCCCGGCCTCAGCGGAGCGCATCTTCTAGGGTTCGCAGAAGCCAGTCTCTTGTTCCGTCGTCCTCAACGTCTTCCAAACCGAAGACAACCGAATATGACTTCTGGTCCGCGCTGAAGCAGAGGGTGTAGCTTACCCCGAAGTCCTCTTGCCAACACAGCTTGGTAGCGTCGGGAACCAGACGTTTCAGGTTCTGTTCGACGTACCGCTTGTTCGCCTTAAGCAGGTCCGCGTCATCCCCCATTGTCTCCTCCCGGCGGCCGGCTTTGACTCTACCTCAAAGCAACAGGGGCGCCCCGTGGTGCCCTCGTAGGCCCCGGGGGTGGGCCGCGATCCGATTAGCCCTTGTAACCAAACACCCTCTTGATCCCCCAGTGGGTGTTCTTGATGCCATTGTCTCCCGCTACTTCGACTATGAACGACGCTGTGCTCAAAGGCTCGATCATCACGCTCGCGGCCAAGTCCCGTGTCCACCGCGTGGTCCCGTCTTCCTCTATCGCTGACACCTGCATTACAACCCTTGTAACCACCCAGTCACTTCCGTTGTATAGCTTTCCCGAATAGAAGCCAACGCCGGTGAGCGCGGCATTGCCCGATATCTTGCGCGCTTCCTCAACGGCTAGCTCCTGCTCCTTGTGTTGCGTCTCACGGGCATCTTTATGGGCGAACTTGTTGGCACCAGAGATCGCCCAGGACTCGCCGGTCATTCTGTCCACCTCATACGCTACGCCCTCCGCCCCGCGCGTAAGGGAATAGCGGTTGTGCGATGACCAGATGTAGAAGGCCGTCAAGCCTGCAATGGCCAGAATGCCCACGACCCCCAAGACGGTCTTGTTCATGCCCTCACCCCCAAAGAAGCTATCTCTTTCTTATACTATATCCCACCTCCGCTACGAAGCCCGACGCCTCGCCGCCCCTGGTGCGGCGCCCCGATGCGGGAGCGGGACCCCCTCGAGCTCGCCCGCCTCCATCTTCCCTCCCGCGACTGGTCGACTGGGGTGTGCGAGCGGTGCGAGAGGGCGACGAAGGTCAGGAATTGAGTTGGTCCGACCAGTGCCGCCGATGCCGTGTCTTTCGCAGGGGCCGCGTGTACCTGCAGATAGGATAGGTACCAGATAGGTACCAGGTATCCCATTCGATCTATTCTGTGCTGGGCTTCCCCTCAAGCGTGGATCGGTAAGAAGGAGCGGCGTGCCACGAAAGCCGAGGATCTTTGTCGCGGGCGGGACGTACCACGTCTACTGCCGCGTCGCGCGTGGCGGGCGGCCGTTTGTCGATGAGACTGTTGCCGGGGCCTTCGCGTCAATGATCGCTGACGTCAAGCGTGAGCACGGCCTGACGGTCCTGGCCTGGTGTCTGATGCCGAACCACTACCACCTCGTCCTCCGCCCGGGGGAGCTGCCGTTGTGGCGCAGCATGCGACTGGTTCAAGGGCGGTTTGCAAAGGCGTTCAACCGCAGCCGGCGCGTCTTCGGCCCGGTCTGGCAAGGGCGGTACAAGGCACGGCTGGTTGACGATCCGGCGTATCTCATGCAGGCCGTCGCCTACGTGCACCTCAACCCGGTGGCGAGCGGGTTGGTCAAGGATCCGGGTTCATATCGCTGGAGCGGGCATCGCCAGATCCTCGGCCGGGTGCAGTCCGGGTTGGTGGACGTGGATGAGGCGCTGCTGGCGTTCGGCTCCGCGCGGCGAGAGGCTCTCCTCACCTACCGAGGTGTGCTCGGCCGCGGTAAGGACGAGGGGTGGATGCAGGAGGGGCCGGGCCGGCTGCCGTGGTGGCGACCTGTGCGCGCCGAGGACGACGAGCTGCACCTAGATCCGAGCCGGCCGCGACTCGACTGGCAGGGTGGTCTCCACCGTCCGGACCCGCCGAGCGCGGATGCCGCCGATGTGGCGGGGGCGGTGGCGGGGATGGTGGGCGTCCCCGTGGAGGCGCTCGGTGGGAGAAGTCGAGGTGAAGAGTTGCAGCGTGCCCGGGAGCTGGTGATGTTGGTCGGGGTTGAGCAGTGTGGGCTGAAGGTGAAGGACCTCGCTGTGGTGATTGGCCGGGGCGCGGGTTCGGCGAGCCGGCTATACACACAGGCGTCGGACGTGCGGCGCGCCGAACCGGCGTTTGCAGCACTTGCGGCGCGGGTCACGCACACGTTGCGGAAGAACCGGACGAGGTCATCCAAGCGATAATGGATGAAATGGGATACCTGGTACCTCTTGGTACCTCTTTGATCCATATCCATCGCGGGACAGGCTACCGAGGAATCGTTCACCGCTTGCCCCGGTACACGACCACGCGCGGGTCAACTGCCCTCACCCTGGTCGAACACCCTTGGCTCACCGGCTGTCGCCAATCCAACGGACGACAGATGGGATGCTAGCACTACTGTATGGTCGCCAGGGGTAGGACGGTGCGAGGATCGTGCGAGGCGAGATCCACCACCGTGCCAACCACAGCCAGGTTCCCGGTGGTGGTGAAGAAGAGGTCTACCACCTGCGGCGCGACACACGCCCCCGTTCCGTTTCCGCCCATCTGCACCAAGACCTGCTGCCAGCCACTGGCAGGCACGGTGAAAGTGTACGGCGTGATCACCGGTCGGCCGGACAGCAGCAGGGACCCCGACGACTCGCCATTCTGGGTCTGCTGTAAGGTGACTTCCACCTTCTCTGGGCCGGGGTTGGCAACGTAGAGGTAGTTTTCAAAGCGCGGTGCGCCGCACGGGTTCGGGTCCATTATAAGGCCGGGGACCTGGTAGACCGTGCCCGGCCCGACAAGCTGCGAGGAGGGGGTAGCGGGTACCTGCTGCCCCACCCCTGAGACCGCAGCGCTCCGGCTGGTGGCGGCGAGGTGAACTCGGGGGCGCAGCCCGGTCGCTGAGGTGGATGGGCCCAGGTTGGAAATGGAAGCGCCCAGGGTGCTGCCCGTGGACAATCCGGCGACATTTGCCACTCGGGCGACAAGGGAAACCTCGGCGTTAGCGGAAAAGATCAGACCGCCGATCGCAGAATTGGGACACCCCATGGCAAGGCTGAGTTCGGCCGACGTCAGGAGCTGTGTACTGTAGGGCGGAAGTTGGTGGCGGAATGGGATCGGCGGCAGGCATGGCGGCGTCGAGGTCTTGATCTCGCCGGGAAGGAAAGGGCCGACCTCAAGGACCACCGGCAACGGGCCGGGGTTGGTTGCGAAGACCTCCGTGCTCCAGATGGTGCCCCCTTGCCCCGGCCAGTTCAGAGCGAGCACCGGCAGCACCATGTCTTCAGCCATTGCTGCGCCTGCCCACATAACGACCAACGCAAGCAAAAGGAATGGCTTTGTTTGCACTGGAAGCCCGTCCTTTCCAACGTCCATACTCAATCTAATTCTCGCCAGGACATTCCGCAAGTGACCGATGTCAGCAGATTCCAACGACTGGTCACCGGAAGGGACCGGGAGGTGGCGCGAGCGTGGTTCAGCGACACTCTCAATCGGTCGTTGCGTGCGGCGGATACTGGAACGCGAGCGTGTCTCGCAACGGCTACCTCCCTGTGCCCAGGTCGGCCCGAGCCCTGCCACCGTCGTGGCCATGTCCTCTACCGCGCGTCGCCATGCCTGTTACGGCTCCGGAAGTTCGTCCGGGGGAAGATCAGCGGCAACGGCGGCCGGGTAAGGCCCGGCAGTTTGCGCATTGCACACGGGTACCGCACGGATACCGTGTATGACGATCTCACAATTGGGGCGTGGGACCCTGGCGCGGATCCGCTTGGAGGTGTCAAAGGGCCGAAAGCGCCGCGGCACTTTGTCGATGAGGGCGGCACCACGTGTAAGGGACGCTCGCTTGCGGAGAGATGATCTTCTCGGAGCGAGGGACAAGGGGCCGGCGACGGCATGAGAGAGAGATCATCGCGGTCGTCGGAGTGGAGCCTCTTAGGGTGAGGGTCGAGGACCTTGGCGCACGATTGGGCACGCAACCGGGCAGCGTGGCCGGTGGGTGGCGGGGGCAGCGCGGAGGCGGCGGTCGGCTTGCCCCGCGTCCCCTGTGATAAGCTTTTCGCCCGCGACGGCCCTGTCGTCTAACGGTTAGGACACCGGCCCTTCAAGCCGGCAGCACGGGTTCGATTCCCGTCAGGGCCGCCAATATCGCCCACCGATGCGACGGGCACTGCCGATCCGGGGCACTTGTCAAACGTGCCACGAGGGCCTAGACTCCGCCATGTGAAACGGTTCACTTTGTAGACGTGGACCGGATCGCAGGTTCCGCCCCCCGGAAGGTTCGCACGATGCGGAGCGGCACACCATCAAGGAGGAACGACATGTCCGAGAGACGCATGGTCACCCTGGACGGCAACGAAGCGGCGGCGTCGGTCGCCCACCGTACCAATGAGGTGATTGCCATCTACCCGATCACTCCCTCGTCGAACATGGGGGAGTGGGCCGACGAGTGGTCGGCGCAAGGCAAGAAGAACATCTGGGGCACGGTGCCGCAGGTGACGGAGATGCAGTCCGAGGGCGGCGCCGCCGGCGCCGTGCACGGCGCGCTCCAGGCCGGGGCGCTGACCACCTCGTTCACGGCGTCGCAAGGGCTGCTCCTGTTCATCCCCAACATGTACAAGATCGCGGGCGAGCTGACCTCGTACTGCATGCACGTGTCGGCCCGGACGCTCGCCACGCACGCGCTCTCGATCTTCGGCGACCACTCCGACGTGATGGCGTGCCGGCAGACCGGCTTCGCGCTGCTCTCCTCGGGCTCCGTCCAGGAGGCGCACGACTTCGCCTGCATCGGCCAGGCCGCGACGCTGCGCACCCGCGTCCCGTTCCTGCACTTCTTCGACGGGTTCCGCACCTCGCACGAGGTGGCGAAGATCGAGGAGTTGGCCGACGACGACCTGCGCCAGCTGATCGACGACGGCCTCGTCGCCGCCCACCGCGGCCGCGCCCTTACCCCGGACAAGCCGGTGCTGCGCGGCACCGCCCAGAACCCCGACGCGTTCTTCCAGGCGCGCGAGGCGTGCAATTCGTTCTACACCGCCTGCCCGGGCATCGTGCAGGAGGAGATGGACAAGTTCGCCGCACTAACAGGGCGGCGATACCACCTGTTCGACTACTTCGGCCACCCCGAAGCCGAGCGCGTCATCGTCATCATGGGCTCGGGCGGCGACACCGCTACCGAGTACGTCGAGTGGGCACTCAAGGCTGGCCAGAAGGTCGGCGTGCTACGCGTTCGCCTCTATCGGCCGTTCTCGATCAAGGACTTCATCGCCGCGCTGCCAAAAACAGTGCGGACGATCGCGGTTCTCGACCGCTGCAAGGAGCCGGGCGCGATCGGCGACCCGCTCTACCTCGACGCCGTCACCGCGCTGCGCGAGGCGGCCGACGCCGGCGAGTCGGCGTTCGTCCAGCCGCCGCGGGTGATCGGGGGACGGTACGGGCTTTCGTCCAAGGAGTTCACCCCCGCGATGATCAAGGCGGTCTACGACGAGACCGCCAAGGACAAGCTCAAGAACCACTTCACCGTCGGAATCATGGACGACGTGACGCACACCTCGCTGGCGGTTGATCCCGAGTTCGACATCGAGCCAGATGACGTCAAGCGCGCCGTCTTCTTCGGCCTCGGCTCCGACGGCACCGTCGGCGCCAACAAGAACTCGATCAAGATCATCGCCGAGGAGACGGACAACTTCGGCCAGGGGTACTTCGTCTACGACTCGAAGAAGGCGGGTGCGGTCACGATCTCGCACCTGCGCTTCGGGCCGCGCCCGATCCGCTCCGCGTACCTGATCCGGAAGGCCAACTTCGTCGCCTGCCACCAGACCGAGTTCCTCGACAAGTACGACATGCTCGACTTCGCCGGCCCCGGCGCGACGTTCCTGCTCAACACCCCGTTCGGGCCCGACGAGGTGTGGGACCACCTGCCGCGCGAGGTGCAGCAGGCGATCGTCGAGAAGAACCTGAAGCTCTTCGTGATCGACGCCTACAAGGTGGCCAAGGACACCGAGATGGGCGTGCGCATCAACACGATCATGCAGACCTGCTTCTTCGCGATCTCCGGCGTGCTGCCTCGCGCTGAGGCGATCGAGCAGATCAAGAAGGCGATCAAGAAGACCTACGGCAAGAAGGGCGACGTGGTCGTGCAGAAGAACTTCGCCGCCGTCGACCACACCCTCGCGCACTTGTTCGAGGCAAAGGTGCCCGGCAAGGTCACGGCGACGCGCTCGATGCCGCCGACCGTTTCCGATGCCGCGCCTGATTTCGTCAAACGCGTCACCGCCGTGATGATGTCGGGCAAGGGCGACCTGCTGCCGGTCTCGGCGTTCCCGGTGGACGGCACCTGGCCGGTCGCGACCACGCAGTGGGAGAAGCGCAACATCGCCCTCGAGATCCCGGTGTGGGACGAGGCGCTGTGCATCCAGTGCAACAAGTGCGCGATGGTGTGCCCGCACGCCGCGATCCGCGCCAAGGTGTACGACCCGGCCCTGCTCGCCGGCGCACCCGCGACGTTCAAGTCCATCGCCTACAAGGCGGCCGATTTCAAGGGCGGCACGTACACCATCCAGGTCGCCCCCGAGGACTGCACCGGCTGCACGCTGTGCGTGATGGTGTGTCCCGCCAAGGACAAGTCGAACCCCAAGCACAAGGCGATCGACATGGCGCCGCAGGTGCCGATCCGCGAGAGCGAGCGCGCCAACTACGAGTTCTTCCTCGACTTGCCGGAGGTCGACCGCGCCGCCATCAAGATCGACGTCAAGGGCGCCCAGTTCATGCAGCCGCTGTTCGAGTACTCCGGCGCTTGCGCCGGCTGCGGCGAGACGCCGTACATCAAGCTCCTCACCCAGCTCTTCGGCGACCGCGCGTTGATCGGCAACGCGACCGGGTGCTCGTCGATCTACGGCGCCAACCTGCCTACCACCCCATACGCGACCAATCGTGACGGGCGCGGCCCGGCGTGGTCCAACTCCCTGTTCGAGGACAACGCAGAGTTCGGGTTCGGCTACCGCCTCGCGATCGACAAGCACATCGAGCAGGCCCGCGAGTTGCTCGCGGCGCTGGCGCCCGCGATCGGCGACAACCTCGTCAAGGAGATCCTCGAAGCCAACCAGAGCGACGAGGCCGCCATCGCGGCGCAGCGCACGCGCGTCGCGGCGCTCAAGGCCAAGCTCGCCGCCATCCAGCAGCCCGAGGCCGGGCGGCTTGCCCTGCTCGCCGACTTCTTGGTGAAGAAGAGCGTCTGGATCGTCGGCGGCGACGGCTGGGCGTACGACATCGGCTACGGCGGCCTCGACCACGTGCTCGCCCAGGGTCGCGACGTCAACGTCCTCGTGCTCGACACCGAGGTCTACTCCAACACCGGTGGCCAGGCCTCCAAGGCCACGCCACTCGGCGCCTCCGCTAAATTCGCGATCGCCGGCAAGAGCATGCCGAAGAAGGACCTCGGCATGCTGATGATGACCTACGGCCACGTCTACGTGGCCCACGTCGCTTTCGGCGCCAAGGACGCCCAGGTCGTGCGGGCGTTCCAGGAGGCCGAGTCCTACCTCGGTCCTTCCCTGATCATCGCGTACTCCCACTGCATCGCGCACGGGTACGACCTGGCCTACGGCCTCGAGCAGCAGAAGCTGGCTGTGGACACCGGTTCCTGGCCGCTCTACCGCTTCGACCCGCGCCGGATCGCCCTCGGCGAGAGCCCGCTCAAGCTCGACTCCGGTGCGCCGAAGGTCGACCTTGTGACCTATATGCGCAACGAGACCCGCTTCCGCATGGTGGAGCAGGCCAACCCTGAGCGTTTCAAGCACCTCGTCGCGGCCGCGCAGCGCGAGGCGACGAACCGCTTCGCGGTATACGAGCAGCTCGCCAAGGTCACGATGCCGGTGAAGATGGCCGCCGACCAGGCCGCTGCAATCAAGGAAAGCTAAGGGAGACACGATGGACCTCTCGACCACGTACCTCGGCCTCGCCCTCGCCAACCCGCTCGTCGCCGGCGCCTCGCCGATGGTGGACGACCTGGACACCGTCAAGAAGCTCGAGGACGCGGGCTGCGCCGCGATCGTGATGCACTCGCTGTTCGAGGAGCAGATCACGCGCGAGCAGCTCGGCACCGTCATGGACATGGAGTCGCACGCCGACTCGTTCGCCGAGGCGCTCTCGTACTTCCCCCAGCCGCAGGAGTTCCGCCTCGGGCCCGAGGCTTACCTCGAGCAGGTCCGGCGGATCAAGGCGGCCGTGAAGGTCCCGGTGATCGGCTCCCTCAACGGCACCAGCCCGGCCGGTTGGTTGGACTACGCCAAGCTCATCGAGCAGGCCGGCGCGGACGCCCTCGAGCTCAACGTTTATTACCTCGCGACCCAGGCGTGGGAGACCAGCGAGGCGGTGGAACGCCGCGCGCTCGACGGGCTCAAGACCGTCAAGGCCGCGGTCAAGATCCCGGTCGCCGTGAAGCTGTCTCCGTTTTACTCCTCCCTCGCGCACCTCGCCAAGCAGCTCGACGACGCGGGCGCCGACGGCCTCGTCCTGTTCAACCGCTTCTACCAGCCCGACCTCGACGTCGAGGAGCTGGAAGTCGTCCCGAGCCTGAAGCTCTCGGACTCCTCGGAGCTGCTGCTGCGGCTGCGCTGGCTGGCGATCCTCTCCGGCCACGTCAAGGGCTCGCTCGCCTGCTCCGGCGGCGTGCACACTCCGCTCGACGCGATCAAAGCCATGATGGCCGGCGCGCACGCGGTCCAGGTCGTCTCCGCCCTGCTCCAGCGCGGCCCCGCCTACCTGGCGACCCTCCGCGACGGCATGGCGAGCTGGATGGAGGAGCACGAGTACGCCTCGCTCGAGCAGATGCAGGGCAGCATGAGCCACCAGAACTCCCCCAACCCGCAAGCGCTCGAGCGCGCCAACTACATGCGCATCCTGCAGGGGTGGAAGCCGTAGAGGCAGGGGCCCGGGCACCGGGGTCCGGGGTCCGGAAAGACAACGACGACAACTCAACGGGGCGGCCGCGAGGCCGCCCCGGTTCTTCGAGGGACCAGGGGCCGGGCCCGTGTCTCTCGGATCTTTGTCTTTCCGGTGCCCGGACCCCGGCGCCCGGTGCCCGGTCGTTCAGGGGCGGTCGCCGCGGAGGAGACGCTCGACCTGGGACGGGAACGAGATCGAGAAGTCGAGGACCCACCAACCCCGCCTGCCGTAGAACGGCCCGGTGACCTCCTCCGGGGGCGGCTGCAGGTCCATGACCTCACTTCTGGAATTGGAGGTCCGGACGACGCACGTCCCGGAGGGCGCCTCGATCGCCGGCACGCCCTTGAACCGCAGCGCCGACGCCGGCAGATCCGCGCGCCATACCAGCGTCTTGTAATCGCTCGCCTTCCCCATGGCTGCGCGGACGACCGCCAGGATGCCGAGGATGCGCTCGATCCGCTTGCACGGCGCCCCGTCGAGGTTGTCCCACATTCGCGCGAGCGACGCGCCGATGTCGTCATTCGTCGCCCCCTCGGGGAGGAGGTCGCGCTGGCCGTTGACCTCGGCGACGGCCCGCGTCTTCGCGGCGACCCGCTTGCCCTCTTCGCGGATGCGGCGCTCCAGCTCCTCGTCCGCCGCCTGGTCCCGCTTGACCTTGTGATTCGAGTCGAACATCGGCTGGAACAACTTCTGGAAGAGTTCCGGAAGGTCCGAGGGTTTACCGACGTGCTCCACCGCGAGGTACTGGCCGCTCTCCAGGTCCTCCACCACGACGGCATCCGAGCCCGTCGGGCTCGAGAGCAGGAAGTCGACCCGAACGACCTTCTCGTCGGGGAAGAGGAACCGACAACCCTCCTGGGCCACGATGGCGCCCGGGGCCGCGTAGTCGGCCTGCGAGAGCGCCCCCGTCAGGCGCAGCCTCCCCTTCCACGTCTCGCCCTCCCAGCTCGAAACGACGCGCCGGAGGACGTCCTCCCGGTACTGGCGCTGCGCGTCCGTCATCAGCGAGGGATCCACGCCACTGGCCGAAACGCACAGCACCCGGGCCGTCACGTCCGACCCGGCGCGGACCTCGGCCGTCTGGTAGCCCACCGTGAAATGCAGGGGTGGCGCCGCGGCAAGCAGAAGCAAGATCGCGATCATCGTCGTTCATTTGAATATTACACCGCGCCACGGGAGAGACCGCGGTCCGGGCGCAGGATGCAGAGCACAGGAGGACCGGGCACCGGAGGGTCACTATCGGTGGGCGGAGTGCAGCCACCGACCACGGACCACGCTGTGCCCCTTGTGTTACGCTCCGGCGCGGAGGTGGGATGGAGCACGTTTCCAGCGTCATCGCCACGGTTCACGAGATCGCCCTCAAGGGTGGCAACCGCGGCTGGTTCGAGCGCACGTTGATGCAGAACGTCCGCGCCGCACTGCGCGGCCTGCCGGTGGCGCAGGTGTCGCTGCCGGCGCGCGTCGTGGTGCGGTTCTCCGAACCGGTTCTTTGGGACGAGGCATTCGCGCGCCTCTCGACCGTGTTCGGGCTGAACGGGATCATGCCGGTCGAGCACGCCGGCGCGACCTACGACCAACTCGAAGCGTTCGTGGGCGAGCATCTCGGCGAGCTGAAGGGGGCCACCTTCGCGATCCGCGCCAAGAGGTCCGACAAGCGCTTCCCGATCAGCTCCGGGGAGATCAACCGCCGGCTCGGCGCGTTCGTCAACCAGCGCACCGGGATGGCGGTGGACCTCTCGAACCCCGATCTTACCCTCCACGTGCTGGTGCAGAGCGACGGCATCTGGGTGTACCGCGACCATTTCCCGGGTCCCGGCGGCCTGCCGGTCGGGACCTCGGGCCGCGTCCTGGTGCTGCTCTCGGGAGGGATCGACTCCCCCGCCGCGGCGTACCTCGCCATGAAGCGCGGCACCAAGGCGCACTACGTCCACTTTCACTCTGCGCCGTACACCTCGGACGCCTCGGTCGCCAAGGTCGAGCGCCTGGTCCGCATCCTCGTCCGCCACCAGGGGTCGTGCCGGCTCGCCGTCGTCGCGTTCGGCGAGTGCCAGCAGGAGATCGTCGCGGCCTGCCCGGAGCGCCTCCGGGTGGTGCTCTACCGCCGCATGATGTTGCGCGCCGCCGAGCGCATCGCGCGGCGCTGGCGGTGCGAAGCGCTCGTCACCGGCGAGTCGCTCAACCAGGTCGCCTCACAAACCCTTGAAAACCTATGCGCGATCGACCGCGTCGCGCACATGCCGGTGCTGCGCCCGCTCGTCGGCCTCGACAAACAGGAGATCATCGCCTTCGCCGAGCGCGCCGGGACGTTCGAACTGTCGATCCTCCCCCACCAGGACTGCTGCTCGTTCCTGCAGCCGCTGCACCCGGCGACCCGCAGCACGGCGGCGATGTGCGAGGAGGCCGAGGCCGCGCTCGACGTCGAGGACTGGGCGCGCCGGTTGCAGCACGATGCCGCTGTCACGATCGTGCAGCACCGGTGGGGTCCGGACGCCGGACCCGGCGGCGCCTAGCCCCCGTTCCATCGTTGCACATGCACTGAACGTGCTGACCTTTCGTCCCCGATGGCTCCCTCCTGCGGGCGGCCCGGCATTTCTCTTCACTGCGTCAGGCTGTCTTCTATTGGCCGCGGGCTGCGGCCGTTTCGCTCGGGCCAAGGTTCTTCGTCCACTGCGTGGAGGCCTCTTGCTTGCCCCTCGGGTGAAGCGGCGTTCGGGCCTTGCTCGCCCCCGCTCGCTGCGGCCCGAAGCTCCTCCGGCCGCGACCCAGCTGCGCGCCTCGCCGCCGGGTCCCTCGCTGTCCCCTTCGCTGCGCTCAGAGTCAGCGTCTCCCGGCGGCGATGCGTGCGCTGGGGGCCCCGCGGCCTCCGGAGCAATAGCCGCTTCACCCGAGGGGCGGATGGAAGGCCCCCCACCCACCATGCGGAGGCCCTGCTGAGATCGAGAGTCCTGGCGAAGCTCACAGTCACCAGCAGCATCTCCGTCACGGGCGGGGGTGGAGGGTCAAGACCGCCCAGCGGGCGGAGGCCGATGGCGCTGGAGCGTGCGGGTCCCGAGCGGGCGTCCCGCGGTGGGGTGTCGATGCTCCCGCCCGAGCGTAGCGAGCGGCGGGAGACAGCGAGGGGCCCCACCGCGGGACGCCCTGCTCGGTCGCACGCGCAGGCGCGTCCGAGGGCGGCGCTCGATGCGCCGCNNGTAGCCCGCGGGGCAAAACAAAAACCAGCCTCACGCAGTGAAGCGAAGCCAGTGGGGCGGGCGTGAGCCGCCAGGAGCGCCTCACTTGCCGGCGTTGAGCTTCGCGAGGTCCGCCAGCACCTGGCCGGCGTGCGTGGCGGGATTCACGTCGGGGTACGCCTCCAGCACCTTGCCGTCCGGCCCAACCAGGTAGGAGATCCGCCGCGCCCAGAGCCGGTGCGTCGAGTCGGCCGCCCCGACCTCCACGGCGAGCGTCTTGCCTGTGTCCGAGAGCAGGCGGAACGGGAACTTCTCTTTCTCGACGAACTTGGCGTTGGTGGCCGGCGCGTCGAACGAGACGCCGAGGAGCTGCACGCCGGCCTTTTCGAAGCCCGTGTAGTTGTCGCGCAACGTGCAGCCTTCCTTCGTGCAGCCGGGCGTCATCGCCTTGGGGAAGAACCACAGCAGGTAGGTCGTGCCGGCCAGGTCCGCCGAGGAGACTTCCTTCCCCGCCTGATCCGTGAGCTTCCACGTCGGGAACGCATCCCCGGGCTTGAGCATCCCCGCCGCCAACGCCGAACCAGCAAACCCGAAAACCGCCATCGCCATCGCGAGCATTCTCATGATCAACTCCCTCCGCTATACTCCAACCTTGGCACCCCCGGCGGGATTCCGCCCGCCGGCCGCGAGCGCGCAAACGTGGCGTTGACGCCGTTTGCCTTTCGCGCCGATTTTGCGTATATTCACGCTTCGGATGACACTATTGTTGAGATGAGCGACAACGCGAACAAACCTCGAGGGGCGCTGCCCGGCCCGGAAGCCAGCCGCAAGAAACGCTCCGCGGCTGCGAGTTCCGTGTTGGCGGCCATCTTCCTGACGGCGATCAAGGCCGTGGTCGGGGTCGCGACCGGCTCCCTCGGCATCCTCGCCGAGGCGGCGCACTCCGGCCTCGACCTCGTGGCGGCCGTCGTGACGCTGTTAGCGGTGCGCGTATCCGGCAAGCCCGCCGACCGCGAGCACACGTACGGCCACGGGAAGGTCGAGAACCTGTCGGCGCTGTTCGAGGCCATCCTCTTGCTCGCCACTTGCGCGTGGATCATCTACGAGGCGGTCCAGCGCCTGTTGTTCAAGACCGTCGCAATCCAGGCATCGGCGTGGGCGTTCGCCATCATGGCGGTCTCGATCGTGGTGGATTTCACGCGCTCCCGCATGCTGGCGCGGGTCGCCAAGAAGTACGACAGCCAGGCGCTCGAGGCTGACGCCTTACACTTCTCCACCGACATCTACTCCTCGGCCGTCGTGATCCTCGGCCTCGTCGGCGTCTACTTTTCCAAGCGCCCGGGGTTTGAGTGGCTCGTCAAGGCCGATGCGGTGGCCGCCCTCGGGGTCGCCGCGATCGTCGCGTGGATTTCAATTCAGCTCGGCCGCAAGACGATTGCGGTGCTGCTTGACGAGATCCCGCCGGAGCTGCGCGACGGCCTCGTCCGCGCCGTCCGGGTCCCCGGCGTCGTGCAGGTCGGCCGCCTCCGCGTGCGGCGGAGCGGCCCCGAGACGTTCGCGGACGTCACGCTCACGGTCGAGCCCGACACCGGCCTCCCTCGGGCGCACGCGATTGCCACGGCCGCGGAAGCTGCGGCACGTCATCTCTTGCCGGGGGCGGACGTGGTGGTTCACGTCGAGCCCGCGGATGCGAACGGGCGGATGGGGAGCGAAAACATCCCGGCGTTGACTCACGGTGTGGCGACGCGACTCGGGCTCGACGCTCATGAGATCCACGTCCACCACGTGTTGGACGCCCGTTCGCTCGAGCTGCACCTCGAGGTCGACCCCGCCCTGTCGCTGGCGGCCGCCCACGCCAAGGCGACGGCGTTCGAGACGGCCCTCCGCCGGGAGATCCCCGGCCTCACCCAGATCGTGACCCACCTCGAGCCCCGCGGCGCCGCGGCGGTCGGCGGGCCCATGCGCCCCGAGGACGAGGGGCAGGTGCTCGCGGTCCTCCACGAACTCGCCTCCGACGCCAACCTGCGCTGCCGCCCCCACAACGTCACGGTGCACCGCGCCGAAGAGGGGGGGTTGGTCGTCTCGTTCCACTGCGCGCTCGATCCCGACACCGGGATCCAGGCGGCGCACGACCTCACCGAGCGTGTCGAGCGCGAACTCCGGGAACGCCTCCCGCGCATCGGCCGCGTCGTCATCCACGCCGAGCCGCTCGCGGAAAAGAAGTGAACTCTTAACTGTCTTTCAGACTACGCGCCGTACTTCGCAACCTTGCCGGCGGCGGCGAGCGCTTCGGCGAGCAGAAAACGCAGCGGCATCCGGCCGAACCCCCCGGCGATGCACTCGCTCTCGGAGAACGCCGCCACGCCGTCGCGGAACACGCGCCCCGGCGCCCACATCAGCGCAGGCACCGGGTGCCACGAGTGCGCCTTGAGCGCCACCGGCGTCGAGTGGTCGGCGCTCACGACCACGACGTCGAACCCGTCGCCCAGGATTTCCGGCAGCAGCGCGTCGACCTCCTCCACCACCGCGCACTTGCGGTCGAAGTCGCCGTCCTCGCCGGCCTTGTCCGTGTACTTAACGTGCACGAATAGAAAATCGTGGCCGTCCCGGGCCGCGCGCACCGCCGCGGGGAACTCGCCCAGGGCCGGGGGCGCGGGTGGCATCTCCATACCGACGAGCCGCGCCAGGCCGCGGTACATCGGGTAGGTCGCGACGCACACCGGCCGCAGGCGGAAGCGTTCGGAAAGGGAAGGGATCTTTGGCAGCGAGTCGAACCCCCGCAGCAGGATGCCGTTCGCGCGCGGCTCACCGCGGAGGACCTTGCCGGCAGCCTTGACGAACGCGGCGACGATCGCGGCCGTCGGTCGAGATGCGGCGTCGAGAGCCTTCACCGGCAGGGGCGGCACGCCGGTATGCTGCGGATCGGTGTCGGCCAGGCGATGGCCGAGCCTCGCTCCACGAACGATCAGCGCGCCGCGGTGCTCCGCCTCGGTTTCGACGAAGACATCGACGCCTTTGGGGGCCAGGATCTCGCGCAGCCGCGCGACCAGCCGGCGGTTCTCCTCGGTGGGGATCCTCCCCGCCCGCCGGTCCGCGATCTTCCCTTCGGAGTCGAGGGTGCAGAAGTTGAAGCGCGCGGCCACGTCGCCCGGCATGAGCGCGAAGTCGATCCCGACCGCCGACAGCACGCCGCGGCCGATCTCGTACTCGCTTGGGTCGTAGCCGAAGAGCGCGAGGTGGCCGGGGCCGGAGCCGGGCGTGATCCCGGGTCCCACCGGATCGAAGCGGCCGCAGCAACCGTCCCGTGCCAGCCGGTCGAGGTTCGGCTTGTTCGCAGCCGCCAGCGGCGTCATGCCGTCGCCGTAGCGCGGTAGGTCGCCGAGCCCGTCCATCACCAGCATCAGGATCTTCGACGGCGTCTGCTCCGCCTGAGCTTCCACAATCCGCGTCGGGTCCATGATCGCCTCCCGGCCGCTAGGCGGCGGCCAATGTCCTAGGAACGGCCGCCCTTTTCGCCGGCCGGCGCGCCCTCGCGGGCCATCCGCTCGGCCACCGCGTTGTACAGCAGCGGGAACGCCGCCTCGGTCTGCCCACGGAAGTACGGCGCGAACGCGAACAGAACCACGTGGCCACCGCCCCGCGTCACCTCGACCACCGCGGCACGCCGCCGCAACTTCTCCTCGCCGCGCAGCCACCCGGAGAGCACGAGCGGGCCGTCCGGGAAGTGCGCCGCCACCGTCCGCGCCTGGTCGCCGACGACCGGCTTGGTCTGGAACGCGGTCCCCCACTCCACCATTGCAGCGATCCGGCCGGGAAGCCCGGTTCCGAGCGGCGAGGCGCTGTCCACCGCCAGATCCAGCAGCGCTCCGGGGCAGTGGAACTCCTCGCGCTTGGCGCCCTTGAGCGTGTTGGTCACGGGCAGGTCGAGCGTCTCCGCCAACCAGTCGGCCGAGGGACCGAACGCGATGAGCGTGCCGCCGGCGGCGAAGAACCGCCGCACCGCCTCGACGCCGTCCTTGCCGATCCCCCTGCGGTACTCGGCCGGCACGGGCGCCGGGCCGTGTTGCTGCGGTCCCTCGACGAGGGTCTTCCCCTCCAGAGGCGGCAGGACCAGCACCTCAACGCGTTTGGCGAACTCCCCCGAGGCGACCGCCGCGCTGTCCACGACCTCGACGTCGAACGCCGCGTTCTCGAGCACGAACCGCAGCCATCCCGCATCCTCCAGGCCGAAGTTCGGGTGGTAGACGCCGACGCGGACGCGGCGCAGTGGCACCGCAGACTCGGGCATCGAGTCCGTGAGCAGACCCGTGACGCCGGAACTCGCCGCGATCTCGTCCCGCGCACCGGCGGCAAGCCCTTCGATCACGAACGATCCCGCCGGAATAGTCGTACCGCCGGCCGAGACGGGCGCCGCCAGGCGGGCCACGCGCGCCCCTCGCTGCAGCGCCCGGTTGGCCGCCGCAAAGCCTCCCAGCTGCCCCGCCGGGACGACGAACACGCCGCCCGTTCCGGCAGCAGCCGGCATCGACGGGCTCCAGTCGGCCCCGACCTTCACCAGCTTCCCGACCACGTCGCCTTCGACCCGGACCGCGCGCACGCCGAGTTCGAGCGGCATCGTCCAGGCCGTGACGTCGTACGGGAGCAGGATGTCGGCGTCCGGCGCCGGCGCGATCTCCGGGTAGCGCTGGCGCTCCATGACCTCGAGCAGGTACTGCCGGAGCGGCTGCGCCGCAGGGAAGACCACCGTGCCCGCAGGGTACGTGATGCCGTCGGCCTCCACCGGCCCGGCCGCCGCCGACCCCTCGACGCCGGCCTCGAGCAGCAGCCGCACCAGGTGCGCGCGCCGCCCGGGGTCGCCGTCGGGCGGTACCAGGTAGACGCGCGGCGCCTCGTTCGTGCCGCGCTCAACCGCCTGCGTGGCCATCGTGGCGACGTCGCGCAGCACGGCCGCGCGTTCGGTCGCCGCGAACTCGACCACGGCGTCCATGATGACGAGCTGGTAGCCGACCGCGTCGGCGAGGCCCCACGTCCCGCCGCGCCACGGGTTGGGGAAGTTGATCTGCGGCCGGTAGTCCACGAGTCCCTTCCCGCCGCCGCGCAGCTCGTTCTCATCGACCTTGATCGGGGTCGCGAGCGCCGCGCTGGCCGTTTCCGTGAGCACGCCGAAAACGTTCTTCCACCACCCGGTGTTGCGGGTGCCGCCGATCCAGTTGCCGTCGAACGTCCACCCGGACACCACGCCGCTCTTCCCCGCCTCCTCGAGACGCAGCGACATCAGCGTCCCAAGGTGCGAGGTGATGCGCCACACGAACGGGTGGACGTTTGGGGCGATCGGGTCCGCGAACGGGGGCACGAACTGCCGCGGCCCGGTCGGGCCCATCATGTGGAGGTCGAGGAAGAGCTGGGGGTGCCAGTCGCGGTAGACGAAGCGGTTGAGCGCCCGGCTCTCGGGCTGCGTGAGGTAGACGAAGTCGCGGTTGTTGTCGTGCCCCGCGTAGCGGTGGAACAAGAACGGCGGCTGCGAACCCTCGTACGGCGTCCCCAGCCACTTCCGGTACCAGGCGACCGTCGCTTCCTGGCCGTCGGGGTTGAGGGAGGGCACGATCAGCAGGACCATGCGGTCGAGCCACCGCGCCTCCCGGCTCCCCTCGGGGGCGGCTGCGAGCCGATACGCCAGCAGCAGGGCGGCCTGCGGCCCCGCCACCTCGTTGGAGTGGATCCCGGCCGTGATCAACGCGCAGCTCGGCAGCACCGCGATCAACTGCTCGCGGCCGGCTTCGTCGAGCCCCCGCGGGTCCGCGACCCGCGCCCACCCGGCCCGCAGCTCGTCCAGCCGGGCCAGGTTCGCCGCGCTAGTGACGACCGCCGCGATCATCGTCCGTCCTTCGACAGTCGGGCCCAGGGCGACCACCCGGACGCGGTCGCTCGCCTGCGCGAGGGCGCGCAGGTAGCGCTCGCTCTCGGTGTAGCTGGCCAACACCCGGTTGGCGCCAACGTCGATGCCCAGGACGTCGCGCGGCGATGGCGGCGCGGGCAGCGCTCCCGCGAGACAGACAACGCTGGTGAGAACGAGCAACATCCCACATGCCAGACTCAGCCTTCGCGCCGTCATCGCTCCTCCAGCGCGACCAAGGGTACACCGTTCGCACCGCAGCGGAAACCGTGTGCGGGACTGCATTCGCCGGCCCTCCCCTGTCCGGCCGCGCGCCGGGAGCTGCTAGACTTACTTGTTTGAGCGAGGTGCTCACGCTTTGCCTGCCATCGCGATCCGCCAGCCATCGAGCCGGGAGCGCTTCGTCGGCTTGACACTCCTGGGCACGGCCGTGCTCCTGAGGCTCCCCTACCTGTTCCACTACCGCTTCAACTCGGACGAGGCGCAGCACCTCCACGTCGTCTGGGGGTGGACGAAGGGCCTCGTCCAGTACCGCGACGTCTTCGACAACCACACGCCGCTCTTCCACCTCCTCATGGCCCCGGTCCTGGCGCTCATCGGCGAGCGTGCCGACGCGCTCGTCCTCATGCGGTTCGCGATGGTGCCGCTCTACCTGCTCTCGCTGTGGCTCACCTACCGGTTGGCGCGGCGTCTCTTCGATGCGCGGGTCGCGCTCTTCGCGGCGGTTCTCGCCGGACTCCACTACGAGTTCTTCTTCAAGTCGATCGAGTTCCGCACCGACAACCTGTGGACGGTTGCGTGGCTCGCCGCGCTGGCGGTGGCGGCGGGCGGCCCGCTCGGCGCCGGCCGCACGTTCGCGGCCGCCGCGGCGCTCGGTGCGGCGTTTTCCGTCTCGCAGAAAACGTTCCTGCTCGCCGCCGCGCTCGTGGCGGCGGCGCTCTTCGTCGCCGGGCTCTCGGCCGAGGTCCGGGCGGCGTTTCCCGCGCGGCGGATCGCGACGCTCGCAGCCGCCGTGGCCGCTGGGTTTCTCTTGCTGCCCGCCATCCTCACGGCGTTCTTCGCGGCGCAGGGCGCGCTCGGAGCGCTTGCCTACGGCGTGATCGGCCACAACATCCTTCCGGACCTCGGCGATTGGAGGGAACCCTGGCGCTTGGCAATTCTCCCGCTGGGAGGGGTGGCGACGGCGTGGGCGGCCGCGCCGCGCGTGCGAGCCGCGGGCGGCGACCGCATCCAGGTGCTGCGGGTGTTCGTCCTGCTGACCGTCGCGCTGTACGTCCTGGCGCTTGAGGGGTTCTGGCCGCTGGTCACCGGGCAGGACTATCTGCCGGTGTGGCCGCTCGCCGCCATCTTCGTTGTCGCGGGCGTCCAGCGCTGGGAGGACCGGCGGACCGCACGCGGCGCACGCGGCCGGGCGCTCCCGGCCACGGTCCTGCTGGCCGTGCTCGCGGCCGAACTCGGCGTGATCGTGCTCAAGGGGCCGGTCTGGCGCGACCGCGGTCATGCGGAGACGGCCATCCTCGCGGACGTCCTGCGCCTGACCGACGGCGGCGATTACGTGATGGACGCCAAGGGCGAGACCGTGTTCCGCCGCCGCCCGTTCTTCTGGGTCCTGGAGACGATCACGAAGGCGAGGCTGCGCCGCGGGCTGCTCCCCGACACAATCCCCGAGGCGGTCGTCCGCACGCGCTGCCACGTCGCCGTCCCGGACAGTGCGCGCTTCCCCCAGCGCGGCCGCGCGTTCCTCAACGCCAACTTCGTCTCCGTGGGCCGCCTCCGCGTGGCGGGGCGCTTGCTCGGCCCTCCGCCCCGCGCCGGGGCGCCGCTGTCGTTCGCGATCGCAGTCCCCGGCGAGTACAGCGTGGTCACGCCGGCCGGTCCGGCCGCCGGCGAACTCGACGGGACAGGCGGGGCCGGCCCTCGCTTCCTCGCACCGGGGACGCACGAGTTCAAACTCGAAGGCGCCTCGCGCCCGCTTGCGGTGGTGTGGGCGAAGGCGATCGCGCGGGGGTTCTCGCCGTTTACCCCGTGTCGGGGCTCGCCGTGATCCAGTCCCTCGCGCTCGGCCCGGCCGACCGGCTCCTCGTCCTCCTCCCCCACCCCGACGACGAGAGCGTCGCGGCCGGCGGGCTGCTGCAACACGCCCTCGCGGTCGGCTCGCAGTTGCTCGTCGTGTTCTTCACCGACGGCGACAACAACCCCTGGGCGCAGCGGGCCAGCGAGCTGCGCTGGCGGATCGGCCCCTCCGACCGCGCCCGCTTCGCCGCCCGGCGGCGGGGCGAGGTCCGCGCCGCCCTCGGGCAGCTCGGCGTGCCGCTCGAATCGGTCCGCTTCCTCGGTTTCCCCGACCAGGGGACCACCGATCTCCTGCTCCGGGGCAACGAGGTGGCGTTCCGGGCCGTCCTCGACGCGATCGGCACATGGCGGCCGACCGTGGTCGGCGGCCCGTCGCTGCTCGACCTCCACCCCGATCACAGCGCGCTCGCGGTCGTGGCCGAGTTGGCGCTCGCGGCCCTCGGGGAGACGCGCGGCGTGCGCCGCCGCGTCCGCTACCTGGTGCACAACCCCCAACTGCGCTCGCGCGTCGATAAGGGCTCGCTCGTGCTCCCGCTGTCGGAGGCGCAGCAGCGACGCAAGAAAGCGGCGATCGCCTGCCACAAGACCCAGCTCGTGTTGCGCGGCTCGTGGCTGCTCTCGTTCGCCGCCGGCGACGAGACGTACTACCTCGACGAGTCCCCCTTCGGCCTCGAACAACACCCGGTGGTCGGCTGCTGGCGCGAAGGCTCCTCCGTGGCGATCGAGGTCGCATCGGCCGAACACGTCCGCGCCTTCGGCCGCCGCACCCTCTGCCTCGCCGGGCGCGGCGCCCGGGTTCTCGGTTGCACCGTCGAACTGCCGTGGCGCGGCGGCCGGGTCACGGCCCGCGACCCGCGCAGCGGCCGGCTCGTCGGCGAGGGCGAGTTTCGCGGCGCTCGCGGCCGCGGGACCGTGCTCCTGCCGGGTGGCCTCGTGCCGCCGGGTTCGACGATGTTCGCCAAGGTCGAGCACGCGCACGGCTTCTTCGACGAGGCGGGCTGGAAATTTCTACGGCCCGCTGCACCTTCGGGAGAGGAGAAATGACTCGGGGCGAGGGTTCCGCCGCCTGGCGTGAGGGCGGCTGGCCACGGGTGCGCGGGCGCCACCTGCGCGAGCGTGGCCCAGCGCCGCGCACGATCCGGCCGCGCCGGGTCCTCGACCTGCTGCGTCACGTCAGCGAGGTCCTCGAGACCGTCGTCGACCCCGAGGTTGCCGGGTGGAGCGTCCTGGTCGCGTTCACCGCCGGCGAGGGGCTCGGCTTCAACCGCGCGTTCCTCCTTCTGGCCGAAGGCGACGAGCTGCGCGGCTGGTTCGGAGTCGGGCCCCGCACCCGCGACGAGGCACGCAAGGTGTGGGCCGAGATGCGCGGCGCCGACGTGCTCCCGTTGAGCCAGCTCCACGAGCCCGACCACGCCGCGATCGAGGCCGAGCAGCGCCGCCACGCGTCGATGCTCACCGCGCTCTCGCACGTCCAGCTGAAGGGGTGCAACGCGTGGCGCCGGGCGTTCATCGGCCGCGCCAACCACCCGAGCGCCTGCGTCCGCCACTGGGTTGGCGTGCTCGACTCGCGCGAGCTCGCGGTCGTCCCACTGATGACGAGCGGGCGCCCGTGGGGCGTCGTCCTGGCGGACAACTTCGTCACCCACGCCCCGATCCACCGCGCCACGCTCGAGGCGGCGGAAACGCTCGCCCACTACCTCCGCGCCGCCCTCGAGCGCACCCAGCTCCTGCAGCGGCTGCATCGCGAGCGGCGGCGGCGGATCGTCGCCGAGCACGCCACCGCCCTGCTCGAGACCGCGCGCACCCTGGCGCACGACCTCAAGAACCCGCTCGCGCTGGCCGGCGGCCTCGCCAGGGAGCTGGTGGCGGCGCTGCCGCCCGAGCACGAGACGCTGGTGCGGCAGCTCGGCATCGTGGCGGGCGCTATCGGCCGCGCCGAGCAGCGCGTCGGCGAGCTGGTGGACGGGCTCGCGAGCCGCGCCGGCGGGATCGCGCTCGAGCCCGTTGATGTCGGCGTCCTGGCCGACCGGGTCGTTGAGGCGTTCCGCCCGCTTGCCGTCAGCCGTCATGTGCGCCTCCTCTGCGACCACCCGGCGCGGCCGGTCGTTGCCGCCGCCGCCAGACCCTCGCTCGAACGCTGCATCGAAAACCTGATGGCGAACGCCCTCGATGCGCTGTCTGGGCCCGGGGCGGAGATCCACGTCGTGGTCCGCGAGGAGCCCCCTTGGGTCCGCATCGAGGTGGCTGACAACGGTCAACCGCTGCCCACCGCGCTCCGCGCCGACCCGTTCGCCGGCGGCGTCACAACCCGCCGCGGCGGCAGCGGCCTCGGCCTCACGTCTGTTCGCACGCTCGCCGAATCCATGGGGGGTAGGGTGGAGTACGATGAAAGAGAGGCGGGCTGGGTGCGGTTCACGGTGGTCCTGCGGAGGTGGTCGTGACAGGCTCACGGTTGCTGTTCGTGGATGACGAGGAGGGTTTCCTCGAGTTGTACCGCGCCGCCTTCAACCGCGATGGCTACACGGTGGACACAGCCGTCGGTGTCGACGACGCCCGCGCCCGCCTCGCGGCCGGGGGGATCGACCTCGTGGTGCTCGATATCCGCCTGGGCGAGAGTTCCGGCCTCGCCCTCCTGCGCGAGATCAAGGCTGCCGACGCCAACCTCCCCGTCGTGCTCGCCACCGCCTACGCCCGCTACCAGGACGACTTCTCGTCGTGGCTCGCCGACGCCTACATCGTCAAGTCCTCCGACCTCGGCGAACTCAAGCAGGCGGTGGCGCGGTGCCTGGAGACGGCACAATGATCCCGGTCGTCATGGCCGGTGGGTTCGGCACCAGGATCCGGCCGCTCTCCGCCAACCGCCCGAAACCGATGCTCCCGATCGTCAACCGCCCCATCCTGGAACGCGTCCTCACCCACCTCGCGAGCTTCGGCATGCGCGAGGCGATGCTGCTGACCTACTACGAGCCGGACAAGATCAAGAGCGCGTTCGGCGACGGCGCCCGCCTCGGCATGCGGCTGCACTACTGCAACGGCGACCAGGACTGGGGCACGGCCGGCGCAGTCGCGTTGGGCGCCGACCAGCTGCCGGCCGACGAGTACCTCGTGCTTTCGGGCGACGTCATCTGCGATTTCCCTCTGGACGTTCTCCTCGAAGCGCACCGTGAGCGCGATGCGATGGCGACAATCGGGCTCACGCGCGTGGCGAACCCCCTGCAGTTCGGGATCGTGATCATGGACGGCGAACTCAGGGTCAGGCGCTTCCTCGAAAAACCCACTTGGGGCGAGGTCTTCTCCGACACGGTCAATACCGGCATTTACGTCCTCCAGGCGGAGGCGCTCGCCCGGGTCCCGCGTGGCGAGCCGTTCGACTTCTCCCGTGACCTCTTCCCGCGGCTGCTCGCCGCCGACGCCAGGCTTTTCGGCCACGTCATGCGCGGCTACTGGCGCGACATCGGCGACCCGGAGTCGTACCTCGCGGCGCACCGCGACTACTTTCAGGGGGCCCTACGGCTGACGCCCCCGGGCGAGTTGCGCCAGATCGGCGGCAAGCCCTTTTGGATCGAGGACGGCGCCGAGATCGACTCCAGCGCCGAGGTCCGCGGCACCGTCGTGATCGGCCCGGGTTGTCGGATCGGGGCCGGGGTGCGCCTCGAGGACGTCGTGCTCGGCCCGGGCACGGTGGTCGAGGCGCGCGCCGAGCTCCGGCGCACGGTCACCTGGGAAGAGGCCCTGATCGGCGAGGGCACGCGCATCGAGGGCGCGGTGCTGGGAGCGCGCGTCCAGGCGCGCGCCGGGACGGTCGTCGAGAAGGGCGCCGTGATCGCGGACGACACCGTCCTTGGCGAGGAGGTCAGGGTCAAGGAGGGCGTCAAGATCTGGCCCGCCAAGGTCGTCGAGGACCACGCGGTCGTCTACTCGAACCTCGTCTACGCCGAGCGCTGGCGGACTTCGGCGTTCGAGGAGGGCGCCGTCACCGGCCTCACCAACCTCGAGCTCACCCCCGAAGTCACCGCCCGCCTCGGCGCCGCGTATGGCACGCTGCTGCAGCAGGGGAGCACGATCCTCACCGTGCGCGATGACCATCCGGCCTCACGCATGCTGCGGCGCGCCTTCATCGGAGGGATGAGCTCGACCGGCGTCAACGTCGTCGACCTCGGCGTCCTGCCGGTGCCCGTGATGCGCCACAAGCTCGAGGGGTTCGGCGAGGTGGGGGGTGTCTCATTCCAGCAGGTCCAGCTCGTGCGCGGGATGACGTCGATTCGCTTCTTCGACGACCACGGCCTCGACATCTCCACCGGCTTCGCCAAGTCGGTGGAGCGCATCTTCCTGCGGGAGGAGTTCCGCCGCGCCCAGCACCAGGAAATCGGCGTCATCTTCGAGCACCCGCGCCTGGTGGACTTCTACGCCGAGTCGTTCCTGAAGGCGCTCGCGGTCGACTCGATCAGGGCGCAGCGCACGCGCGTCGTCGTGGACTATGCGCACTCCGCCGCGGTCGTCGTGCTCCCCCGCCTCCTCTCCGAACTCGGGTGCGACGTCGTCACCCTGAACGCCCACACCGGCGGCGTCCACGAGGCGCTGCTCGCGAGCGAGATCGCGCTGGCGCGCCAGCGCCTCGGCAAGATTGTGGCCTCGCTCGAGGCGGACATCGGCGTCTGGCTGCACCCGAGCTGCGAACGGATGGTGCTGGCCGACCGCACCCAGCGGCTGTGGTCGGACCTCGACCTCGCGGCCTTGATGGTGGCGGCGGTCTGCGCGGCCGATCTGCCTCCCGGCGAGGTCGTGCTCCCCGCCTACGCCCCGTCGACGTTCGCGGCGGCGTTGACCGCCGCGGGCCACCGGATGCGCGAGACGTTGTCGGCGCCGCGGGCGCTCACCGAGGCCTCCCGGCACAAGGGCGTCCTGTTCGCCTCCGCCGGCGAGGGCGACTTCATCTTCCCCGGCCTCCACCACGCCCCCGACGCGCTCTTCGCGCTCGGCAAGCTGCTCGAGCTGCTGGCGCGCGCCGGGCGCCCGCTCGCGGAGATCGCGAAAGCGGCCCCGGCGGTGCCCGTGGCGCAGGCCACCGTGGCGTGTCCGATGGAGCGCAAGGGCGAGGTGATGCGGCGCTTCGCCGAGGGCGTGCAGGGCCAGGAGACCTCCTTCCTGGAGGGGATCAAGGTCGCCGTTGACGGCGGCTGGATCCTCCTGCGCCCCGACCGGGTCGCAGCGACGTTGCACATCCACGCCGAAGCGAGCACGGCCGAGACCGCCGGCAAGTTGCTCCGCTCTCACCGGGACGAGGTGCAGCGGCTGGTGAGGAGCGCCTGAACCCGCGATGCCGAAGCTGACGTTCCTTTGGCACCTGCACCAGCCCCAGTACCGGACCGCCGACGGGGTCGTGCACGCTCCGTGGGTGTTGCTGCACGCCGCCGGCGAGTACCTCAGGCTCGTCCACGCGCTCGGCTCCTCGGGACTCGGCGGCCAGGTCCTCAACCTCACGCCCGTCTTCCTCGACCAGCTCGCCGCATACCGCGACGGCAGCGCCCGCGACCCGCTGCTGCAGGCGCTCGCAACACCGGCGCGCGAACTCACCCCTGAAGCGAAGCAGGAGTTGCTGCGCTGGGGTTTCCTGCTCCACCCCAACCAACTCCGCCGTTTCCCCCGCCTGACCGAGTTGGCCGCGACCGCGATGGGGGGGACGGGCGAGGAGATCGCCCGTCGCTTCACTGCCCAGGACCTCAACGACCTGCAGGTTTTGCTGGTGCTCGCCTACGCCGCCCCGAACCTCCCCTGGGAACCCGAGCTCGCCGACCTGGCGGCTCAGGGCTCGGGGTTCGGTGAGAGCGCCCGGCGCCGCGCAACCTCGTGGCTCGCAGCATGCCCGGGCCGCCTCCTCGACGCGTACCGCCGCCTCGCCGCGACGGACGGGATCGAGATCGCGACCTCGCCGTGGGCGCACCCGATCATCCCGCTGCTCATCGACACCCGGATCGTGGCCGAGTCGTGGGCGCCCCATCCTGCGCCCGCAGTGCCTGTGTTCACGGCCCCTGACGATGCGGCGTCTCAGATCCGGGCCGGCCTAGAAACCGCGAGGTCGTTCGGCTTCGAGACCTCCGGGTGCTGGCCGCCCGAAGGTTCCGTGTCGGAGGCGGCGGTGGCGCTCTACGGGGCGTACGGCGTGCGCTGGCTCGTCACCGACGAAGGGATCCTGGCGGCATCGCTCGGTCGCAACCTTTCCGGGGAGACTGGAGTCGGCCACGAACTCTTCCAGGTGTGGCGCTTGCCCAGCGGGGGGCCGGCGCTCTTCTTCCGCCACCGCGGCCTCTCGGACTTCGTGGGGTTCCAGGCCGCCCGCTTCCCCGACGAGGCGGATGCGGCCAGGGAGTTCGCCGGCCACCTCCGGCGAACCGCAGCGCACCTCGGAAGCGACGCCGGCATCGTGATCGCCCTCGACGGTGAGAACCCGTGGACGAGCTATCACGAGGGCGGCGCGCGGTTCCTCGCCACGCTGGCGGACGAGATCGGCCGGTCCTCGCAGCTGCGGCCGGCGACGCTCGCCCAACGCCTGCAGGAAGAGACGCCAGCGACCCTCCCGCGGCTCCACCCCGGCTCGTGGATCGGCGGCACGTTCGGGACGTGGATAGGTCACGACGAGAAGAACCGGGCGTGGGAGACCCTAGCGCGGGTGCGGGCGCTCGGCGCGTCCCGCGGCGGCCGCGCGTGGCTCGCCGCCGAGGGGAGCGACTGGTGGTGGTGGTTCGGCGACGACAACCCAACGCTCCTGGCGCCCCTGTACGACGGGCTATTCCGCGCGCACCTGCGCGACGCGTGCGCCGCCGCGGGGATCGCCCCGCCGATGGAACTCGCCGCGCCGATTCGCGCTGCCTCGACCCGCCTGGCCGTCCCCCTCTCCCGGATCTGGCCGCCGCCCGTGCTCGACGGTCGGACCTCGAGCTTCTTCGAGTGGTCGGTGGCGGCATGGGTCGAGGCGCCGGCAGCGGCGAGGCGTCTCGCGCGCGCCGCCCTCCGCGCCGACGGCGACACCCTCTGGTTGCGGGTGGAGGCGAAAGCGGGCACCGGCCTTCCGGTGCCGCTCGTGGTCACGATGGTCACGCCGGGTTCGCGCGCCGGGTGGAGGCTGCCGGAGGAGCTGCCCGGCCGCTGCGCCGTCGACCGCGTCCTCGAGGCCGCGCTGCCGCTGCCGCAAGGAGACGTCATGCTCGGGATCGAGTGCGGCGGCGAGCGGCTCCCCACCGAGGGCCTGTGGCGGCTCGAACTGGTCGAAGTGGACGAACAATGAGACGGGGCTTGGAGAACAGGAGTTGTGAATGTCCGAACTGAGGTTCGACCCGATCCGCAGGCGCTGGTCGATCATCGCCACCGAACGCCGCTTCCGGCCGCACGAGTTCAAGCGTCTCGGGCCAGACACACCCGGCGATGTCGGCGCCTGTCCGTTCGAGTACGGCAAGGAAGCCGCCACCCCGGACGAGATCTTCGCGATCGCGAAGGAACCCCGACAGCCCAACGGGCCCAATTGGCAGGTCCGCGTCGTGGCCAACAAGTTCCCCGCGCTCAGGGTCGAGGGCGAGCTGTCGCGCGAGGCGGTCGGCATGTTCGACCGGGTCAGCGGCATCGGCGCGCACGAGGTCATCGTCGAGACACCGGACCACAACCGCCCGATGGCCGACATGAGCCCCGAGGAGATTGCACTCGTCTTCCGGGCGTGGCGCGAGCGGCTCCTCGACCTACGCCGCGACATCCGGATCCGCTACGTGCTCATCTTCAAGAACCACGGCCGCGAGGCGGGGGCGTCCTTGTACCACCCGCACTCCCAGCTCATCGCGACGCCGATCATCCCGACCTACCTCGTCGAGGAACTCAACGTGGCCCGCGAGCACTGGGCGCACAAGGAACGCTGCATCTTCTGCGACCTCATCCGCCAGGAGAGGGCCCTTGCCGATCGGGTGGCGCTGGAGACCGAGCGGTTCGTGCTTCTCGAGCCGTTCGCCGCCTCGTTCCCATTTGAAACCTGGCTGCTCCCCAAGGAGCACTGCCATGACTTCGCCCTCTGCAGCGACCAACTCCTCGACAACCTCGCGCGCCTGGTGCGTGACTTCTTGCGGCGCGTCCGTACCCTCCTGGACGACCCGCCGTACAACTTCGTCCTGCACACCGCCCCGAGCCCGCACCCGCGGCCCGGGCAGCCGCGCTACTGGACCACGATCGAGTACGACTACCACTGGCACCTCGAGTTCATCCCCCGGATCACCCGCATCGCGGGGTTCGAATGGGGATCCGGCTTCAACATCAACCCGACGCCGCCCGAGGAGGCGGCGCGGTTTCTCCGCGAGGTGACAGTGGATGAAGACAGTTGAGAGTTAAGAGTTGAGAGACAACTGTTGACTGCCTGCTGTCGACCGTGAACTGGGGGTTCCGCATGCACATCGCACATCTGGCTTCGGAGGTCGTGCCGTTCTCGAAGACCGGCGGACTGGCCGACGTCGTCGGCGCGCTGCCTCCGGCTCTCGCGGATCTCGGCCATGACGTGACGGTCGTGGTCCCCGCCCACCGCACCGCCCTCGAGGACGCGGTGCCGGGGAAGCGCAGCGGCGAGGTCCGCGCGCTCGGGTATACCGCCAACGTCAGCGTGCTGCCCCACCGCGGCGTCCGTGTCGTGTTCCTGGACTGTCCGGCGCTGTACGTGCGCCCGGCGCTGTACTCCCTCGCCGGCCAGGACTATCCGGACAACCCAGTGCGCTTCGCGTTCCTCGCGCGGGCCGCACTGGCCGCGATCGCGAAGCTCGGCGGCGCCGAGGTCATCCACGCTCATGACTGGCAGGCCGCCCTGGCGCCGCTGTTGCTGCGCCATGACGGCAAGGCGCGGTTCACCATGCCCGCCGTCAGGACCGTCCTCACCATCCATAACCTGGCCTACCAGGGCGCCTTCGCCCCCTGGGCGCTGGAGGCGTGCGGCCTCTCCCGCCAGCTCTTCACCATGGACGTGCTCGAGTTCTACGGCGCCGTCAACTTCCTCAAGGGCGGGCTGGTGAGCGCCGACGCGATCACGACCGTCTCGCCGACCTACGCCCGCGAAATCCTCTCGCCGCAGTTCGGATGCGGCCTGGACGGGGTGCTCGCCGCCCGCGGCGACGCCGTGTCCGGGATCCTCAACGGCCTCGACGTCGACGAGTGGGACCCCTCGCGCGACTCGCACCTGGACCGGCCGTACGGCGTTGACGACGCGGCCGAGGGCAAGCGGGCCGCGCGCGACGCGCTCGCCAGCGAACTAGGCCTCGCTGCGGGACGCAGGCCGCTACTCGGCATGGTGTCGCGCCTCGCCGAACAGAAGGGGGCCGACCTGGTGACGGCGACGCTCGACGAGATCGTCGCGAAGGGCTTCGACGTCGTCGTCCTCGGCTCCGGTGAGCGGCGCTACGAGGAGGCGCTGCGCGCGGGTCAGGCGGCCCACCCCGGCCGAGTCGCCGCGGTGGTCCGCTTCGACGAACGCCTGGCGCACCGCATCTATGCCGCGAGCGACCTGTTTCTCATGCCGAGCCGCTACGAGCCATGCGGCCTCGGCCAGATGATCGCGATGCGCTACGGCGCCCTGCCGGTGGTCACCCGCACCGGCGGCCTCGCCGACACGGTCGTCGATGCCGACTCGGGCAGCGGCACGGGCTTCATCCTCCCGGAGCTGACGCCGGCCTCCCTCGTTGCCGCCCTGGCGCGCGCCCGCAAGGTGCTGGCATCGCCGCGCAAGCTCCAGGCCATGCGCACGACCGGCATGAGGAGGGACTTCTCGTGGGGCGCCTCCGCCCGCGAGTACGTCGCACTCTACGAGCGCCTCCTCGCCTCCCCCACCCACCAGGTGGGATAGAAGAACAGGGCACAGGGCGCAGCGCACCGAAAGACGTGATCCGTGGTCAGTAGTCAGTCGTCCAAGCCGGCTGCGCCGGCCGCAGGCCGCGCAGCCTTGAGTTCCTCCCTCGAAGACGAACACTCAATCGTAGGCAGGGCCTCGCAACTTGGGGCGTGTAGCCGCGCCGCCGAGAGTGGGCCAGATGCAAGGCGCCCGAGGCGGACGCGGCGGAGTGTGGCCGGAGGCCACATGAGCACGCGAGCCGCCGAAGGGCAACGCAGCAGATGGTCCGCTATCGGCGGCGCCACAAGCGGCGCCAGATCAGTTCTCCTCGACCCGGCGTTTCTTCCCGAAGATCCAGGCCACCAACACGCCCAGGAGGTAGAGACCGATCATCGGGATGGCGAAGACGCACTGGGTGGGAATGTCGGGGGTCGGCGTGATGATCGCGGCGATGATGAAGATGACCAACACCGCAAACTTAAAGTACTTGAGCAGGAACTTGGGGGTGACGATGCCGAACCGCGCCAGCACCATGATCAGCACCGGCAGTTCGAACACCAGGCCGAGGCCCAGGATCACCTTGCTGGCCATCGAGAAATACTCGTTGATCGTGATCACCTGGCGGAAGCCCTGGCCGACCGAGAGCAGGAACTTGACGACCATCGGGAACGCGATCTTGTAGCCGAAGTAACCGCCGCTGAGAAAGAAGACCGTCGTGAGAACGACGAAAGGGACTACGATCGAGCGCTCGTGGCGGTACAGCGCCGGCGACACGAAGAGCCAGAACTGCCACAGGATGACCGGCGAGGCGACGAAGACCCCCGCCAACAGCGCGACCTTCATGTACAGCATGAACGGGTCCACGAGGCCGGTGAACGCGAGCTTCTCCCCAGCCGGCAGGAACTGCGTAATCGGCACCGCCATCCAGGCGAAGAGCGGCTCCGCCCAGTACCAGCAGAGGAGGAAGCCGCCAATGACCGCCGCGATCGACCACATGATGCGTTTGCGGAGTTCCTCGAGGTGTTCGAGGATCGTCATGCGGCTGAGTTCTTCGCCGCTGTCGCCGGAGCGTTGCGAAACGTCGGCCATCGGCTACCTGGGCTCCGTGGGTTCGGGCTTCTTGACCTCGGGGCCGACTTCGGGCGTGACGGCGTTCGCGGGGGGTTGCGCCGCGCCAGGCTGCATCGCCGGGGCCTGCGCAGGGGGGGGGGTCAGTCTCGTCGCCTCCTCGACCTCGCGCTTGGTCTGCTTGAGCTCGTCCACGGCGATCTCCTCCTCGAGCGACCGCTTCAGGTCGTTCGTGGCGCGCTTGAACTCGTTCATCGCCTTGCCCAGCGTCCTGCCGATCTCCGGCAGCTTGCGAGGGCCGAACAGGAGCAGGGCGACGACGAAGATCATCAAAAGCTCGGGCAGCCCCAGCGATCCGAACATGCTCACCCCCCGTGGCGGCCGGCCACCTCCGGCAGGCGAAGTATAGTGTGCTACAGTCTCGAGCCCAAGGGGGCAGGATGACGGCTCTGCGACGGGGACTCCTGGCGGCGGTGGTGATCGGAGCTGGAGCGCTGGCGGGCGCGGTGGCCGGCCAGACGACCCGCACCGAGTTCGCGTCCTCCGACAAGTTCATCGGGCGCTACACCGCCCTGCTGCGGCTGGTCATGGCCAACGCCCCACAGAAGGTCGATCCAGCCGACATGGTGTACTCCAGCATCGACGGGATGCTGGCGTTCCTCGACCCCCATACCAACTTCCTCCGCCCCGACACCTGGGCGCACATGCGCGAGCACCAGCAAGGGGCGTTCCACGGCATCGGGGTCATCATCTCCTTGCGCGGCGGGAAGATCACCGTCATCACCCCAGTGGAGGGCACGCCGGCGGCCCGACTCGGCTTGCGCACCGGCGACGTCATCGAGAGCGTGGACGGCAAGCTCACCGAGGGGATGGACATCGACGAGGCGGCGCGACGGCTGCGCGGGCCCGAGGGCTCGACGGTCCGCATCACCATCTCGCGCCAGGGCCTTGCCGCCCCGCTCGAACTCACGATCCAGCGCGCCCGCGTTCCCTCGGACTCGGTGCGCTACTCGTTCATGATCGGCAAGGACACCGGCTACATCAGGATCTCCGACTTCATCCGCACCACCGGCGACGAGGTGGGACGGGCGCTCGACCGGCTGCAGAAGGAGGGCGCGACCCGCCTGCTCCTGGACGTACGCGACAACCCAGGCGGCCTCGTGGACTCCGCCGTCGCCACCGCCTCGATGCTCCTGGAACCCGGGCAGGAGGTTTTCTCGACCAAGGGACGCACCGCCGACTCGTTCCAGGACTACCGCGCCGCCCGCGACGGGCTGCACTTCACCGGGCCGGTCGTCGTGCTGGTGAACCGGAATTCCGCGTCCGCCGCCGAGATCGTCGCCGGCGCCATCCAGGACCACGACCGCGGCATCCTGGTCGGCGAGACCACGTTCGGCAAGGGTGTGGTGCAGACGATCTTCCCGGTGCGCGACGCCGCTCTCGCCCTCACCACCGCCAAGTACTACACGCCGTCGGGGCGCTGCATTCAGCGCGATTGGGATTCGTTCTTCACCTACATCCACCCACCCGAAGGGAGCAACGGCAAGGGAGCGCCCCCGCCACCCAAGGGGCCCGTCTTCTACACCGACTCCGGCCGCAAAGTGTTCGGCGGCGGCGGGATCACGCCCGACCACGAGGCGCACCTCGGGGAGTACTCCGAACGGATGGTGCGTCTGGTTGCCAACTCGGCGTTCTTCCACTTCGCGGTCGACTACCTCGCCGACAAGCCCGACAAGGCCGCGGCGGCGCGGGCGTTCGTGGTGACCGACGACACGGTCAAGGCGTTCCGCACCCAGGTTGTGGCCCAGAAGTGGCTCCCGGCCGCAGAGATCGACGCCGCGATCGCGGACCCCACCGACCGCCGCGAGATCGGGATCGCGCTGCGCTCGGAGGTCCTCAACGCCGGCGTCTCGCTCGCCGAGGGGTACCGTGTGTTCCTCGACACCGACGAGCAGGCCCAGGCCGCCCTCACCTATTTCGGCGAGGCGGCGAAACTCCAGGCGACCGCAAAAGACAGCGCCAAGCCGGCGCAAACCGCCGGCCGGGGCGCAGCGGTACCGGGCGCCTGAGCCCGGCGCAGCCCCGGCCCGGAAGCGGGTATCGGACGCAACCGGCCGCTCGCTCCTGCGGACCGCGGCGCCCGCGAGGAACCTGGGAGGAGAGCGTGAGAACGATCATCGAGCCGTTCCGCATCAAGGTCGTCGAGCCGATCCGCATGACCACGCGCGAGGAGCGCGCCGCCCTGATCGCCCAGGCCGGCTACAACCCGTTCCGGCTCAAGGCCGAGCACGTGCTGATCGACCTCCTGACCGACTCCGGCACCGGCGCGATGAGCACGCACCAGTGGGCCGGCATCATGGAGGGCGACGAGTCGTACGCCGGCGCCAAGAGCTTCTTCCGCTTCGAGGCGGCCGTCCGCGGCGTCTTCGGCCACACCCACGTCATCCCCACCCACCAGGGGCGAGCCAGCGAGCGCCTGCTCTGCCGCGCGGTCGTGAAACGAGGCGACGTGATCCCGGGCAACACCCACTTCGACACCACGCGCGCCAACATCGAGGACGCCGGCGCCCAGGCGCGCGACATGGTGATACCCGAGGGGCTCGACCCGGAACTCGACCACCCGTTCAAGGGGAACATCGACCTCGCCGCCCTCGAGCGCTGCATCGCCGAGGCCGGCCCGGAGCGTGTGCCGTTCGTCCTGATCACCGTCACCAATAACTCCGGCGGCGGCCAGCCGGTCTCCATGGCGAACCTCCAAGGCGCGCGCGCCGTCTGCGACCGCTTCCGCGTCCCGCTGCTGCTCGACGCCGCCCGCTTCGCCGAGAACGCCTACTTCATCAAGTTGCGCGAGCCGGCCTGGGCGGACAAGAGCCCGCGCGAGATCGCCCGCGCGATGTTCGCCCTCTCCGACGGCGCGATGATGTCCATGAAGAAGGACGCGTTCGGCAACATCGGCGGGGTGATCTCGATCAACTCGGACGCCTGGGCCGACAAAGTCCGCACGGCGCTCATCCTCACCGAGGGGTTCATCACCTACGGCGGCCTGGCGGGGCGCGACCTCGAGGCGTTGGCGATCGGGATCGACGAGATCCTCGACGAGGAGTACCTCAAGTACCGGATCGCCTCCACCGCGTACGTCGGCAACCATCTCGCGGCTGCCGGTGTCCCGCTGCTCAAGCCGATCGGCGGCCACGCCGTCTACTTGAACGGCCGGAAGTTCTGCGACCACATTCCCGACGAGCAGCTCCCCGGCTGGGCGCTCTCGGTGGCGCTGTACGAGCACGTCGGCGTGCGCGCCTGCGAGATCGGCGACGTCATGTTCGGCACCCGGGACGAGGCGACAGGCGCCTGGACGTGGCCGGCGCTCGACCTCGTCCGCCTCGCGATCCCCCGCCGCACCTACACCCAGAGCCACATGGACTACGTGGTCGAGGGGATCCTCGAGCTGCACCAGCGCCGCCGCGAGATCCGCGGCCTCAGGTTCGTCAACCGTCCCGCCGTCCTCCCCCACTTCACCGCCACGTTCGAGCTGGTGTAAAAGCCGGGGTTCGGGGTTCGGGTGCCGAAGGCTGGGTGCGCAACCCGGCCGCGTGCGAAGATTGTCGACCAGGCCGTAAAGAGATATAATGTCAATGAGATGCGGGACGACGCGCGGAACAGGGCACGCCAGCAGAGGCTCCGTATCGGCGAGGCCGAGGACGCCGTGATCGAACAGCAGGTCGACGACGCCCTGCAAGCCACCGCCGAGCAACGGATGACCGCTGGGCTGGCGCTTGCCGACGCCGTCTACGCGCTCTGGCGGGAGCGGGGGTTGTCGCATGACCAAGGACTTTGCCGATTTCCTGGGTGCGCTCAACAACGAAGGCGCGGCCTACGTCGTCATCGGCGGGATGGCGGTGATCTTCCACATCCCCTACCGCACCACGCGTGACATCGACGTCCTGATCGAGCCGACGCTCGAAAATGCACGCAATGTGCGTCGCGCTGTCGAACGGTTGTACGGTGCACGGCGACTCGGGAATGCGCAGGCCAGGTCGGTCATGTCGCTCCCTTCCCCAAGGTAGCAGCCGGGCACATCCCTGGGCCTCTCGGGTGGTGTGGCGACTGTGGTCGCAAAATAGCATGCAGACTTTGGGGTGGCGAACCGACGCCTGTGGGTTCGAACGGCTCCGGACCGCCCAGCTCACCGTCAGGTGCGGGGTCCGTGGTCCGAACCGGCCGCGCCGGCCGCAGGCCGCGCGGCCCCGAACGCCACTTTCGAAGACGCGTCCCACACCGAAAGGCAGGCCCTCGCAGCTTGGGGCGTGTAGCCGCGCCACCGAGAGTGGGCCAGATGCTAGGAGGGCAAGGCGGTCGGACCGGAGCGTAGCCGGAGGCTACGTGAGGATCCGAACCGCCGCAGCCCGACAACGCAGATGGTCCGCTATCGGCGGCGCCAGCGGAGCGTCACAGGGGTTTGGAGTAGATGCGGTAGGTCTTGGTGTGCTCCGCATCCATGAGCCTGACGGTCCGCTTCGCCAGCTCGTTGTCCTCGAGGATCCACGAGTACTCGCACCAGCTGTAGCCGTGGTCGAGCGCGGCCTTGAGCCCCTCGTAGAACATCACGCCCTCGATCCCGCGCAGCCGGTACTCCTCCTTGACGCCCATCGTGACCAAGCGCAAACCGACGCGCCGGCGGCCAATCAGCATCGCCCGCAGCAGGCGGATCGGGTTCGCCATGCTGCCGTTGAGCGCGGCCAGGGCGGGGTTGGCGTCCGGGATTGCCAGAAGGAACCCGGCAGGGTCCTTCCCAATGAAGCCGATGCGCAGCAGCGGCGGGTCCACCAGGGGCTTCAGATCTTTCGCCAGCCATGCGAACTCGGCTTCGCTGACGGGGATGAACCCCCAGTTCTTCTCCCACGCCCGGTTGTAGATCTCCCGAATGATCTGCACCTCGCTCGAGAACTGCTTGAGGTCGACGGAGCGGATGAACAGGTCGGGCTCGCGCCTGCGCGTGCGGTCGGCGAACTTCTCCAGGCGCTCGAGCGACTTCGGGTGCACCGGCGAGGCATAGGCGAACAGGTCCTTGGCTTTGGCGAGTCCCGTCGCTTCGAGCAGTTCGGCGTAGCGCGGCGGGTTGTAGGTCATCATCACCGACGGCGGCGTGTCGAACCCGTGCACGAGGAGCCCCGCCTCGTAGTTGGTCGACGGGCTCATCGGACCGACAAGGGTGTCGCAGCCGCGCGCCTTGACCCATGCCGCCGCCGCCTCCACCAGCGCCGCGGCCGCCACCGGGTCGTCCTCGCACTCGAAGAACCCGAAGAACCCCCACTTGTCGTTGTGGTAGGCGTTGTGCGCCCGGTTCGTGATCGCCGCGATCCGCCCGGCGACGCGGGTCCCGCGCCAGGCGAGGAAGATCTCCCGATCGGCGGCGCCGTCGGCATAGAACGGGTGCTTCTTGTCGAGCGCCCCGCGCACCTGCTTCTTGAGCGGCGGCACCCAGCACGGATCGCCGGCGTACAAACGCCAGGGCAGGTCCACGAAACGCCGCAGGTCGCCCGACGTCCGCACTGGGACGACGCGGAGCGCTGCCGTGCTCACTGGATGAGCCCGACTTCCCTGCCCACCTTGGCAAAGGCGGCGAGCGCCCGCTCGAGCTGTGCCCGGGTATGCGTCGCCATGTACGACGTACGCAGCAGCGCCCGTCCGGGCGGCACCCCCGGCGACACCACGGGGTTCACGAACACGCCCTCCTCCTGCAGCCGCTTGGCCATGACGAACGCGAGGGTGTCATCACCGACCAGCACCGGGATCACGGGGGTGACGGATTCGCCGGTGTCGAAGCCGAGGGACTTGAACCCGGCGGCCATGAAGCGCGTGTTCTCCCACAGCCGTTCGCGGCGCTCGGGCTCGCGCTCGATGATCTCCAGCGCCTTGAGCACCGCCGCCACCGAGGCCGGCGGTGCCGCCGCCGAGAACATCATCGAGCGGGCGGTGTGCTTGATGTAGTCGACCACCTTGGCCTCGCCCGCGATGAACCCGCCGACGCTGGCCAGCGACTTTGAGAACGTGCCCATGATGAGGTCGACATCGTCCTCGAGGCCGAAGTGTTCGGCGGTGCCGCGGCCGTGCTTGCCAAGGACGCCGATGCCGTGCGCGTCGTCGACCATCACGCGGCACCCGTGCGGTTTCACCGCCTTGACGAGTCCGGGCAGATTGACGAGATCCCCTTCCATCGAGAACACGCCGTCCACCACCACCAGGGCGGCCCTCTTCGAGTCGTGGACCTCGAGCCTTCTGCCGAGGTCGTTCATGTCGTTGTGGTGGAACTTGACGACCGACCCGAACCCCAGCCTGGCCCCGTCGATGATGCAGGCGTGGTCGAGCTTGTCGAGGTACACGACGTCGCCGCGCTCGACGAGGCACGAAATCACGCCGAGGTTGACCTGGAAGCCGGTGGAGAACGCCAGCGCCGCCGGCTTGCGCATGAACGCGGCCAGCTTCTCCTCGAGTTCGACGTGGATATCGAGGGTGCCGTTGAGGAAACGCGAACCTGCGCAGCCGGTGCCGTACTTCGCGATCGCATCCTGGGCCGCGCGCTTGACCTCGGGGTGGCTGGTGAGGCCGAGGTAGCTGTTGGAGCCCAGCATCACCACCCACTTGCCGTCGATCACGACCTCCGGATCCTGCCCCGACGAGATCGTGCGGAAGTAGGGGTAGAGGCCGGCTCTCTTGATCGCGTCCGCGGTGTCAAATTCGTAGCACTTCTCGAAGATATCCACGCCGCCTCCAGGCCCTTCGCGGTTCCGACCGTTACGTCGTGCGCATGGTAACACGCCGCTAAATCCATCCGTGACGCCGGTACCACGCCCAGGTCTCGACGGCACCGACGCTCAAGGGCACGTACCCTGACAGGCCGAGCGCCGCGAGCGAGGCCGCCGTGTGCGCCGACCAGTGGCGCCCCAGAAGTTCCCGCGCCTTGTCCGAGGTCAACGCGATCCGCCTCATTCCGACCTTCTGCAGGAGATCGCCCCCCAGGCCCAGAACGCGGACCACCGCGCCGGGAACTTCGACCACCCGGACCCGCAACCCGCCGCTTGCGGCAAGAGCACGCACGAGATCTGCCATCGCCATCGGCTCGGGCTCTCCGAGGTGGAACACGCGGCCGTCGGCGCCACCGGCGGCCGCCGCAAGGACCCCCCGCACCACGTCCGCGACATACGCCACGCTGACCCACCGCTCGCCGCCGGGGATCGGCACCAGGCCACGCGCCGCCATGCGAAAGAAGTGCAGCACGTCGATGTCGCGCGGGCCGTAGACCGCCGGTGGGCGAAGGATGACCCAGGGTCCGGCGTGCCCGCGTGCGGCCGCCTCTCCCGCCAGTTTGGAGCGCCCGTACGCCGAGATCGGGTGCGGTTCGTCCTCGGGCGCCGAGCCTGCGGGCTCCCGGCTCGGCCCCACAGCCGCGAGGGACGACACGTGGACGAGGCGGGCGGCAGGGGCCGCCCGGCCGAGCGCCGCGACGAGGTTCTCCGTCCCGACCCGGTTGACCCGGTCGAAGCGCGCCTCGCTCGCCGATCGCACCAGGCCGGCGAGGTGGATGACGGTGCCGCACCCAACCACCAGCTCGCCGAGCGCCCCGATGTCGTCGAGGCTGCCGCGAACCGCGTCCGCCTTGGCCCCGTGCCGTTCCGCGAGACGTGTGGGATCGCGAACAAGCAGCCGCGGCCGGATCCCCGCCTCGATCAGCGCCGCGACGACGTGGGTCCCGACGAATCCGGTTGCTCCCGTCACCGCGACCGGCGGCACCACGGCCGGACACCAGGCTGCAAGTTCCTCGGGGCCGATCGCCGGCGGCAGGGCGCACCACGGCGACGCCTCGCTCCCGTTCATTCGCCCGTCCCCGGTTCCCTGTCCCCAGCCCCCTGCTCCTCGCAGTACTCCCCCCAGGTGTGGGGGGTCTCCCAGACGCGGACCCGTTCCAGCCGGACGGTATCCGGGACGCGGTAGATCGCGCCACCCGGCGTGCGAACTTCCATTCCAGGCCGGAACGCCCGGCCGATCGCGGCGAAAAGGTGCCTGGCGAGCACCTCGGTCGTGGGATCGCCCTCTTCGAGCAGGACGACCCGCTCGGCGAACGGTGCGAAGGCGTCCTTCAACGGGTCGCTGGCCGCGAGCAGCATGGCGTGGTCGAAGCGCTCCAGCTCGCGCGCGACGACCGTCTTGAGCGCCTTGTAATCGCACACCATGTCGTTGGCGTCCAGCGCGTCGGCCCGCAGCACGACCTCGATCCTCCGGGTATGCCCATGGGGAAACCGACACTTCTCCGGGTGCTTGGAAAGGCGGTGCCCCGACTCGATCTCGAAACGCCTGGCGATACGGTATGTTCCCAACTCCGCCCTCCGCACGCGGAAGTCTACAGGAACGGGCGCCGCAGCGGCCAAGGCAGCGCACCGGGCTACTGGCATAGGGCGCAGAAGGCGCGTGGTCCGCGGCGGCTAACGGGAGCCCTTCTTCGGGGGCACCAGCGGCGCCAGGTCCGGGACATGCTCGCGGAGAACGTACTGGATCCCCACCCTCGTCCTCGGCGCCTTGCTGGTTCCGAGCTAGTAACCGGGCGTCTTCCCGCCGACCTGGAGATTTGCGCCGGTATCCATGAGAGGCCCGCATGCGCCCTTGTACTCGAGGCGTTGACCGTTCCTCTTGTCCAAGAGGAAGCCGGTGTAGGCGATGTTGGAGGACTGCTCCCTCTGCGTTTCCCAGCGCCCCCACCCGCGATGACGCCGCCGATTTCCTACTGCTTCACCAGCTCCACCCTGCGGTTCTTGGCCTTGCCGGCCTCGGTGTCGTTGGACGCGACGGGAGCATAGGGACCGCACCCGTAGGCCCGAAGGCGGCCCGCCGCGATGCCGTGGTCGCGGACGAGCGCCTGCATCACGGACTGCGCCCGGTCCTGGGAGAGCTTGAGGTTGTGGTCCACCGCCCCGATGGTGTCGGTGTGGCCCACGACGAAGATTTTCAGGTTTTGATCGGCCTGGAGGAGCTTGGCGATCTCCGCGATGGCCTGCGCCGAGTCGAGCTTGATGGTGGCGCTGTCCGTGTCGAACGTGATGCCGTAGACCGCGGCGTGGCCCGTGGCCCGGATGTCATTCCCGAAGACCTCGGCGTTGGCGACCACGTCCTGGTTCATGGCGTCCTTCTGGATGATACGCAGGCCGTATTTGCCGGTGAATTCAGCCCACACCTCGATCCAGAACTCTTTCCCGTCACGGCTTTGCAACAGGATACCCCCTGGCGGCACCGGGGACAACGCCCGCGGTCAGTAGGCCAGGAGCTGCTTCATTGCGGAAAGGATCGTCTCGACCTGCGGCAGGATCACGTCCTCCAGCACCGGCGCGTACGCCACGAAGCTGTCCTTCGCCGCGACCCGCCGGACCGGCGCGTCGAGGTGGGCGAACAGCTCGTCGGCGATACGGGCCGCGATCTCGGCGCCGTAGCCGAACGAGATGCAATCCTCATAGACCACGAGGGCCCGACCTGTCTTCTTCACCGAGGCCGCGACCGCCGGCCAGTCGTACGGCGAGAGGCTGCGCAGGTCGATGACCTCGACCTCGCCGCCGCCGGTGTCGGCGAGCCGTTTGGCCGCCTGGACCGCACGGACGACCGTGGCGCCGTAGGTGATCACCGAGAGGTCGCTCCCGTTGCGCACGGTCGCCGCCTTGCCGAACGGGACGGTGTACTCCGGCCCGGGGTACGGGGCCTTGTTGTGCGTCTGCCGGTAGAGGTGCTTGTGCTCCAGGAAGATCACCGGGTCGTCACAGCGTATGGCCGTGCGCAGCAGGCCGTTGGCGTCGAGCGCGTTCGAGGGCATCACCACGCGCAAGCCGGGAATGTGGGTGAACAGCACCTCCCCCGATTGCGAGTGGTAGGGGCCGCCGCCCTTGAGATAGCCGCCCGCCGGCACCCGCACCACGACACCTGCCGACCACTGCCCGCCCGAGCGCCACCGCAGGTTCGCGAGCTCGTTGCGGATCTGCATGTAGGCGGGCCAGATGTAGTCCAGGAACTGGATCTCGACAACCGGCTTGAGCCCGCGCATCGCCATGCCCACGGCACGGCCCACGATATTGGCCTCGGCCAGGGGCGAGTTGAACACGCGCCGCGCGCCGTACAGGCGTTGCAGCCCGAACGTGACCTTGAACACCCCGCCCTTGCCCTTGACCTCCGCCAGCGCCGACTCGTGCGAGGCGTCGGCGACGTCCTCGCCGAAGACGACGATGCGTTCGTCGCGGGCCATCTCGTCCCGGAGGCAGGCGTTGAGCAGGTCCACCATCGTCTTCGGGGAGGGATCGCCCGCCTCCGGCCGGCTCGCGAAACGGTCGGATGTCGGGTCCGGCTCCGACGAGTAGATCCAGTCCGCCCATCTCTCCGGCGCGGGCTGGGGCTGTTGCAGAGCGCGCTCGGCCGCCTCGTTGACCTCGGCCTGGATCTCGGCGTCGATGCGGTCGAGTTCCTCGCCGCTCACGCCGTAGTGCTCGACGAGCACCCTCGCCGTCGACCGGATCGGGTCGCGTTCGGCCTCCCGTTCGCGCTCCGCGGCGGGCTTGTAGAGCCGCTCGTCGTCGGAGAGCGAATGCGAGTACGGCCTCACCACGTGGGCGTGGACGAGCGCCGGCCCCTCCCCGGCCCGCACCTTCGCCACCGCCTGCCCCGCCACCCGGTATGACTCGACGAAATCGCAGCCGTCCACCTCGAAGATCGCCAGCCCGGGAAACCCACTCACCAACTTGGAGATCGAGCCGCCGGGCGTTTGCACGTCCACCGGAACGGAGATCGCGTACCCGTTGTCCTCGATGACATACAGCACCGGAAGCCGCATGCTGCAGGCGGTATTGAGCGACTCCCAGAACTCGCCCTGGGAGGTGGTGCCGTCGCCGAGGGAAACCCACACGACCTCGTCCGGCGCGACCTGCGCCCGCTCCGCCGCCTTCCCCATCGCGCGAATGTAGCGGCCCGCTTCGGCAAACCCCACGCCCTGGAGGCACTGGGTCCCGGTGGGCGAGGACGGGCCGGCGAGGTGGAGGCGCTTCTGCCCGAAGTGGTTGGGCATCTGGCGGCCGGCGGAGTCGGGGCCGGCGGCGGCACCGGCGCTGCCGAGGAAGATCTCGTACGGGGTCATCCCGAGGGCGATCGCGAGCGCGCGGTCGCGGTAGTAGGTGAAGAACCAGTCCTTCTCGGACGAGAGGTGGCGCGCCGCGGCCGCCAGGAAGCCCTCGTGGCCGACACCGTTGATCTGAAAGAAGACGAGGTTCTGCTGCTTGAGCTGGATCTCCTTGTCGTCGACCTTGCGCGAGGTGACCATCACGCGGTAGGCGCTCAGGACCTCGCCCAGCGGCAGGGACCCGGGATCGTTCTTCGCGACCGTCGCCATCTCCACCCTCCTCACTGCGCCCCGGCGTCCGTCCGGCGGCCGAGAACCTCCTCGCGTGGGGTCCCCATTGTACGCAGAATTCCTCCTCCACCCGCCGCATTCCCGGCCACTGCATTCCCGGCCACTTGCGGCTTCCCCGCCTCCGGGTTACCTTGGACGCGAGGAGGCGCGCCATGGTCAAGCACATCGCCGTTGGCCTCGACGGATCCGCAAACGCCGCAACCGCCCAGCGGCTGGCGATCGGGCTGGCCGGCCGGGTGGGCGGCGTGGTGCACGGCGTCCACGTGATCGACGCCACGTTCCTCGAAGGCGCCTTCATCACGGACATCTCCGGCTCGATGGGCTTCGAGCCGTTCCTGAACCTGCAGTCCCAGATGCGGGCCACGCTCGACGACGTCGCCGAGGTCATCCGCACCGACTTCAGCGAGCGCTGCGCCGCAGCGGGCGTCGAGGGCCACTTTCACCTCGAGCGCGCAGGCGTCGCGCACGGCGTCCTCACCGCCTCCAAGCTGGCGGATCTGCTGGTCGTGGGCCAGCGCGGCGTCAACGCGCGCTTCCACGAGGAAGCCCTGGGCGCCACGGCGGAAACGCTGCTGCGGCGCTCGGCCGTCCCGGTGCTGGTCGTGCCTCCGGAGGCCGTGTTGCCGGTCCGGCCGCTCGCCGCCTACGACAGCAGCCCGAAGGCCGTGCGCGCGCTGCAGCAAGCGGCGGAGCTGGCGCGCGCGCTGGCGCTCGGCCTCACGGTCGTTGTCGTCGATCTTCAGGAAGAACGCGGCCGGGCCCGCTTGAGCGAGGCCGAGCGCTACCTGGCGCCGTACGATGTGCGGGCGGAGTACACGTTCGTGCGCGGCGAGGCCGTCGAGCAGGAACTCCTGGCGCTGCTCGGATCCGACCGCCACGACCTCGTGTTCCTGGGCGCCCACGGACACCGCCGCATCGTCGAGCTGGTGCTCGGCTCGACCAGTCAGTACCTGGCGAGACGGTCCCCGGTTCCGGTCTGGTGCGTCACCCGCGTCTGAGCGGGCGCCGCCGCCTGAAATCGACATCCGCTTCGCACCGCGGACCGCCGTCGTTCAGACGCCCGGCCGCGTCGGCGCGCCCCGTACGAGAGGCTAGAATGCGGCCCGGAGGGCGCCATGGGAGAACTGGAGAACGCAGCGCTGATCGCCGTTCGCGATTGTCTCGGCATCAAGCCGCACGAGACCCTTCTGGTCGTGACCGACCCGGCTTCGGCGGCGCTTGCGCACGTTTTGGCTGCGGCCGCTCGTCCTCTGGCCCGCGAGGTGCTCGTGCTCGAGTACGCCGAGCGCGAGCTCAACGGCCAGGAGCCCCCGCCACCGGTGTCAGCGGCGATGGCGGCGGTGGACGCCGTGCTGGCTGTGACCGCCAAGTCGGTGACGCACACCGCGGCGCGGCGCGCCGCGACCGCGGCGGGCGCGCGTGTCGCCACGATGCCCGGGATCACCGAGGCGTGCCTGGTCCGCACCATGAATGCCGACTACCGGGCGATCGCCGAACGCACCATGCGCGTCACCGAGCTGCTGACACGCGCCCGACGCGCACACCTGACGACCGCGGCCGGCACCGACCTGGAACTGCCGATCAGCGACATCGCCGCGATCGCATCCACCGGGCTGATCCGCGAGCGGGGCCAGTGGGGCAACCTGCCGTCCGGAGAGGCATACCTACGCCCGGAAGAGGGCAAGACCGAGGGGGTGGTGGTGGTGGACGGCGCGCTCGCCGGCATCGGCACGGTTGGCGAGCCGGTCCGCATCACGGTGCGTGCCGGCCTCGCCGCCGACGTGAGCGGCGGCAAGGAGGCCGCCGCGTTCGCCGCCATGCTCGAGAAGGCGGGCGCCGCAGCCCGTAACGTCGCCGAGTTGGGCGTCGGCACCAACGACCGCGCGGTGCTGACCGGCAAGATCCTCGAGGACGAGAAGATCCTCGGCACCGT